>NZ_WPOO01000017.1:0-52202 GCF_009755265.1 Adlercreutzia rubneri
GAGAGTACTTCGCCAAGAAGAGGCGCGCTGATTAGCGGTACCGAGACAGCCTACTCGCGGTACCGCCTTTTGCTGATCGCCGGTACCAAGCCAGGTGATCGATGGTACCGCGAGAGGTTACTACTCAATGCCGAAGCACGGTCATAGGCATCACCTTGTTAAGTGTCTAGTTGACATATTCGCAGGGTGAAATCGGGGAAACCCGGGCTCTGGTATTCGGGATATTCGGGGTATCCCAAAAAATAAAGCGCCGGAGGCAGGTGATGACTCACCATTCGGGCGCTTTGCGTTTTGAATGTTACACCAAACTCACTTGATGTCAATGACCTGCGCCTTACGATTCACGAACAACAGACGCTTGAGATTCTTGATGCGTCCGGCCGCGCACGCTTGAAGTTCGCGCTCGATAGCATGGTCGGGTATTCCCTTCATCCTGCGGGAATCGAGAATAACGCAATTGGATTGGTCGAGCGCTTTGCGAAGGTTCTTCTCAATGGCCTTTAGGTTCGATGCTTTTGGCGCTTTCATCTCCCAGACGATGCCGTCGATTATCGCATCGGCTGATGTTGTGCGCTGCTCCTCGCTTCGCCGAATGAATTCTACGGTGCGGCCGGCTGCCGCAAGCGCTTCTGCCGTTTTCATCTCGTGTGGCCATACGTTGGCTCCCGACTGAATGATTATCTGCCTCGTTTTGAATTCATGGGGCAATTGTGGCCGTACAACATTAGCTTGCAAACCCTCGATCCTTCTGTAGACGTTGCGGTTTCGCGTTGGGGTTGTCGGGTAGTCCGTTGTCGGCAGTGCCGTGCGGTTTGAGCGCTGGCGTCTTGCCGGGAGTCCCGGCTTCCACCCATTCCGCTGCAGATCGAAAGCTGCGTACGGTACGCCTGAGCGGTGACTGTTCCACGCTACGCCGATGATGTATGTCCACAGCGCCGATGCCTGTTCCATGCAGCGCCGATAATCGGGAGGGGCCGTTTCGACCCCTCCCGCTCTTCGTCGGTTTGCTCCTATTCCATTCCTCTCATCCGCTTGCGCATAGATTCCTCGCCTGCAATGTGGATGGTGTAGGACTTGTACACCACGCGGTCGATGACGGCGTCGGCAATGGCCCCGTTGCCCAGGTTCGCGTGCCATGCCGACGGCGGGAACTGCGAGCACAGGATGAGCGATCCGGTCCTGTCCCTCGCCTCGATTACCTCCATAATCTCCCTGGCCTCATTTGGCTTGACCTGCTCCAGCAGCCAATCGTCGATGATCAGCAGATCGCACTTGATGTACTTCTTGCGCTGCTTGAGCCATTCCTCGTCTTTGAAGACGGTGAGCTCGTCCAGCAGCTCCGGCAGCCTGGTGTAGCGCACGGTGTAGAACGCGTTGCAGGCAGCCACTCCAAGGGCGTTGGATATCCAGGTCTTGCCGGCTCCGCTCGCCCCTGTGACGATGATGTTGCGCCTGCTCGCGATCCACGAGCAGTTGGACAGCTCGGCCATCTGGGCGCGGTCGAGTTTTCGGTCGTCATCGTAGCGGACATCGGCGATATTCGCATCCTGCTCGGGAAAGCCCGCCTGCCTCAGGTGCCGAAGGCGCTTGTTGGTCCTGCGCGAGTCCCATTCGGCGTCGACGATCATGGCGAGGCGCTCGTCGAAGCTCAATCCTGATGCCGCGGGAAGCTCTTCTTGGTCGCGATAGGCCCGGGCCATCACCGACAGCCTCATGTCGTGCAGCTTGTCCATAGTCGATTGGCTCGCCATCATCGTCCGCCTTTCTCGCCGTTGTCGGCGCCTGCGCTCTCGATCTTTCGGTAGTAGTCCTGGCCCCTCAGATAGGCGCCTGCCGCCTCGTCGGTGCGCCCGACTTCCCGGGCAAGTGCCGCTATTACGCCCTTTATAGTCTTGTAGCTGGGCCTCTGCGTCCTGAGAAGGGCCTTTTGGCACGCTTCCTCCAAAAGCTCCCCTCCATAGGTCTTCTCCAGGGCGAGCACGGCGCGGCACGAGCGGTACGACTGCTGCTCGATCCTGCGCGACGACAGGATGGCCCCGATCGCCCGCGCGGTGGCCTCCCCGATGCTCTCGGCCCACGACCTGAACCGCGCGCCGTTCCATTCGGCGTAGTCCCTGTGGGCATCCGGCATGTGGTCGGGGTTGGTGCGGTACTCGCCCTTGCGGTGAGCGCGCTCGTGCATGGCGATCCGCGTGCCGTCCGCCATCACCGACACGGTCCTCGCCGTCGCGACCACGGCGACCGTGCGCTTCACGAATTCGAACGGAACCGAGTACCAGCAGCCGTCGAAGCACACGTGGTAGTTAAAATTGACGGTGACCTCCTTGCGGGCCGTCATCTCGTAGGGAGTCGCCGGCAGCGGGATGAGCAGCAGTTTTTCCTGGGCGAGGAATACGCTCTCCCTGCTGCCCTCGCGCTTTTGGAAGGGGCGCGAGTTGATGGCGGCGACCTGGTCCGCAAGGGCCGAGTTGAACTCGCCGAGGGACATGAACCGCCTTCCCCTCAGCGCGAGCATGGCCTGGCGCTCGATGAGGCCGACTCCCATCTCCACGCTCGCCTTGTCCCTGGGCCTTCTGACCCTGGCGGGCACGACGGCGCACCCGTAGTGCTCGCTCATGCGGCGGTACTGCTCGTTGACGATGAGCGCCTCTTTGGTGTTCTTGGACACCGCGGTCTTGCAGTTGTCCGGCACGAGAACGGGGGTCGCGCCGCCGAAGAAGGAGAACATATGGGCATGGGCGTCGATCCAGGCCTGCTCGTCGGTTCTGTAGAATCCCTCGGCGAACAGGTAGTTGGAGTAGGGCAGGCATCCCGCGAACACGTAGACCCTCAGAAGTTCGCCCGTATCGGGATCGACCACTTCCGCCGTGTCCCCGACCCAGTCCACCTGGATGGTCTCGGCCGGCCTGTGGTCGATGCGCATGCGGACGTCGTGGGCCTGCGCCCACTTCCTGTACTCCCTGCAGAAGGCCGAGTACATGTAGGGCTCCTCGCCCCGCGACACGGCGGAATCGCAGTACTCGTTCCACAGAAGCGACAGCGTCATGCCGCGCCGTCCAAGCTCCCGGGCCACATGCTCGAAGTCGATGGCGGCCTTGTCCGTGGCCTTGCGGCTCCTCTTCGGGTAGATAACGGACCGGATCGCCGCATCGTCCATCTCCTCCGGGAGCGGCCAGGAAAGGCCGCGCGCTCGTGCCGCTCGGATAACGTCCGAGACGGTCGATTGCGCGCAGCCGCAAGAGAATGCGACGCTTTCCTGGCTCACCCCCATCGCGATCAATCGGAGGATTTCTCTGTACTTGACCATTCTTCTTTCCTTTCCCTAGATGGCCATAGGCGCCCTTTTGGCACCCAGGTGAATTCTAGGAAAGGAAGTGGAGGAGGAAAGAGCCTTAGGCTATCGGCAACGCGTGGAATGAGTATCGGCGACGCGCGGAATCATCATCGGACAAGCGCGCAGGAGGCAAAAGCTTCGGGCGCCTTCCCGCGAGGCCGCCCGCGATGCCGAAGCACGGTCATAGGCATCATTTCTGCGAAGGCTTAGCAGAAACGGGAATACTGTCGCCAGACCATGCTAATGAGTTGATGCCTGCGCTTCTTGTCCGGCAGGTTCAGATCCTGTCATCGGGGGCGATATTGTCGTTCAACGTGCGTAGCTTGCTCAGCGAGATCTGATACTGGCCGTTCTTTGGAGGTCTCTTGTTTTTGACTAGCTCCCAGACAATATTGCCGGGGCCATTGAACACTTCTTTGAACGAGCCGTTTTCGTCGATTTTCAGGACGAGCAGGTACGCGGGCTCTGAGCTGAGCCCGATAGAGCGTCTTTGGGTTACCTTAATTTGAACGTCCCGCTTGCGCTCATCCGTAGTGGTGCCGTCGTGGCGCTCGGACGATGATTTCGCTAGTTCGATGCCATAGCGCTCAGCCGCGTAAACTTCACCGATGCTTCCGAGGAGGTGCCCGTCGAGCGTGAAGCGACGATCATGCTTGTTGTAATCGCGTTCGAGCTGGTTGACGATGGCGTACAGCTCGCGGATAGTTTCGCTCAGCTTCTCGTCTTCGGGCATTTGTTCTCCTGCAAGTTTCGTGGTTATCGTTTGCGCTCCGTCTAATGGCCAATCGTCCGACCAGCGAAGTCGATGCTTGCAATGCTGTCTATACTGAACAGGCCAAGTATAGAGGAAGGATAGCAATGGATGACGGTATTCGGCCGATCGATGAAAACGGCGCCAGCGAATTGGTTTTCGAACGCGTGGAGCTAGGGGAAGAGCGGGATTTGGAGGAGCGACCGCTTAAGAGCAAAGTGATCAATGCGGGCGTTTTGGTGGTGGCCGCTTTGATCTCCCTTCTGCTGCTGGCCAACATCGCCTCATCGCCATCGACGTATTCGGGCATGTACGAGACGCTGGATGAAAAGAAGCTCAACGTTATGGGGCTGGCGGCTACTACCACGGCAGCTTCGGCTGCCATTTCTGTGCTCCCCGATGATACTGGCTCCGCAATTGCTAACAAGCTTGCCGATTTCGCTTCTTATTTCGTGGTTATCCTTTCGGTGATCTACCTCGAGAAGTTCCTTTTGACGACCTTTGGGTTCCTGGCGTTCGGGATACTGATACCGATGGCATGCGTGCTTTTTGCCATAGCCGTTTTCTTGAGACGAGGCACTTTGACAAAAGTGAACCTTCAGCGACTGGGCACGAAGCTCACGGCGTTCGGTTTGGCGCTGGCGCTGGTGGTGCCAGCGAGTGTTTGGCTCACGGACAACATCGACAAGACCTTCGATGAATCCATCGCCGCTTCTAATGCGGCAGCGCAACAAGCGACTCAGGAACTCGAAGAAAGCGTCCAAGAGGACACGCAAGAGGATAAAGGCCTCCTGGAGGGAATCGCTGACGCGATGCAAGATGGGTTCACCGCGATAACGCAGGGCGTTCAAGACGCGTTGGACAATCTGGGGCAACAGCTGAACAACATGATAGACACGGTGGCCGTGATGGTTGTGACCTCCTGCCTTATACCGCTTATTGTGCTGATGGTTTTCTTGCAGGTTGTCAAAATCATCACTGGCCTCGATTTCGGTGGCGTTTCCGCCGTCATGGGCGCTGCCCGCACTAGGGGACGTCGCATCTCTTCCTCGGTGAGGAAGCAGGTACAGCAGAGGTAGCTTTGCGTTTGGCGCGACGCTTCACTGCCGCTTCACTGCGTCTACCCATTCCGCCGCAGATCGAAAGCTTCGGGCGCCCCCCCCCGCGAGGCCGCCCGCGATGCCGAAGCACGGTCATGGGCATCACCTATTTCGATGCGCTGAGCTGTGGGGGCGCATCGGTCGCTATCGGTCGTTATCGGTCGCTATCGGTCGCTATCGGTCGCTATCGGTCGCTATCGGTCGCTAGCAGCCGTTCAGTGTTCTTGCTGTACCTTCGCGGATCGAGTGCTTCGGTTACCGGTTCTTCCCGGTATCCGGCGGAGCACCCGTGGTATTCTTTCGATTATGGGCGAGGTCATCATTGGGTACATAGGTACTTTCAGCGAGAGCTTCAACGTGGCGGTTCTGGTGTGGCCGCTGCTGTCGCTGTTGCTGAGCGTGCCCGTGCTGGTGGCGCTGTACCGGCGCGACGGATGGCTGCCGCTGACCACCGTGTTCGCCGTGTACGCGAGCATTCTCTATGCGGCCGGTCTGGTGTGCTTCACCCTGTACCCGCTGCCCACGGGCGACGCGGGCCCGGGCATCACCTACGGCGTTCCGCCTATCTTGGATCCGCTCAACTTCGTCCGCGACATCGCCGAAGGCGGCGTTCGCGCGGTATTCCAGCTGCTGTTCAACATCGTGCTGTTCGTGCCGCTCGGCTTCATTGCGCGAACTCTTCTGAAGCTGAAGCTGCCGCTTATGTTGGCGCTGTCCTTCGCCGCGACCTGCCTTATAGAAACAGCGCAGTTCACGGGGCTGTCCGGAGCGTATCCCTTCGCGTACCGAACGTTCGATGTGGACGACCTCATCTGCAACACGCTCGGCAGCCTGATCGGCTGGGGCTTGGCCCATTTGGCCGTGAGGCTGACTCAGCGCGAGGCCGAGGTGCAGCCGCCGGCTACCCACAACCCCGGCTTCGTCCGACGCGCGGTGGCGCTGTGGACCGACGTCATGATCATCGATCTGTGCGCGGTGGTGCCGCGTCTGATGGTGGCGGCTGGTTTGAGGCTGATGACGGGCGACGCCTTCGACGAAGCTCTTCTGGCCTTGGTTAATGGCGAGATGTGGATAGCCTGCTACCTCGTTGCGTTCGCGGTGGTGGAATTGGTTGTCCCCTGGATGCGCGATGGCAGCACGCCGGCGGGTCTGTTCTATCGCATGTCGTGCGAGACGCGAAAGAGGGCCGGCGCGGCGCGGGTCGTCTTTTACGCGGAACGGGCGGTCGTGCTGTTGCTCGTGGTGGCGCATCCGCTGTGCGCGGGGCTGCCCCTGGCCGTGTTCTACTTCTTCGCTCGCGAGATGCCCTACGACCGCGTTCCCAAGGGGTGGGCCGAGAGGGTCGGCGATGGGGAAGAGGCGTCAGAGATACCGGAAGCCTCTCGGGCGTAACGCGGACGCCCTCCCGGCAAGGGCGCCCGCAATGGCTAGACGTGTTTACCGATTCTGCTTCTTTGACGCAGCCCGTCGTTCCGCTTCCGCCGCCGCTATTCTGCGGGCGGTGCGCAGTAGGTCGTAGTCGTGCTTGCTGCGGGAGGGGAGGGCGGCGGCGCGCACGGCTTCTCGGCATACGCCCATGAACGCGTCGGCCGCCTCGCAGAAGCACGCACGGGCGAACTCGCCGGTGCCGTGGGCGCACTTGAGGCCGTCGGCGTAGAGTGTCCACGACTGGGGCTCGCGTTCGTCGCCTTCGCAAACTAGCTGGAGCACGTGCGGCTTGCCGTCGTCGGACAGCTCGGCTTCCAAGCGTTCCGCGCTGTAGCGTATCTGGTGGCCCAAGTTGGATTTTCCCATGGCCGAAATGTAGCCCGTGGGCTCATCGAGGAGGTGCATCCTCGGCCGCTCGACGCTCAGGTTAAGGAATTCGCGCGCATCGCGCACAGAGACGTTGTCCATGGCAGGACTCCTTTCATCGATGTTGGCGGGACCACCGTGCCGCGCGGCCGGTTGGTGCCGGGATCGTCGAGCCAACTCTCTACCCCGACTCTGGATAAAATGCGCCAGCGCTCTCGCTGACGGAAGTGCAGTCTAGCAGCAGAAGGGTCAACCGCGCAAGAGGGAAGGCCGGGTATTGGTATACTCGTTTTCCGCGCTGGCCTGCGATGTTAATTCCCGTTGCTAGCGGCGTGGGGAGCGAGTAGCTACTATGGGCTCGCGAAAACTCGAAGAGAAGCGAGTGGAGCATCGGCTATCTGCGCGTGCTAAAGGCGCTCAAGATCGCTAAAACAAATCAAGGACGCTAAAAGAGATCAAGATTGCTAAAAGAGATCAAGGATGCTACGATCTTACTGTTGCGGCGGGCAGATGGCAGGAGGTTTCCGTGGCAGACAAGATTGCGAAGGTGCAGCAGGAGACCTTCAACCCATTTACGCCGGAATTCGGAAAAGTGCCCGCTTATTTCGCTGGTCGCGAACAGGTGCTCTCGGATATCTTGAGTGCCTTCGAAGAGCAGACGATGAATCTCTGCGCATTATTTGTTGGTCCGCGCGGATGTGGCAAAACGGCGCTCCTTACCTATCTCGGCAACGAGGCGTCTCGGCTCGGATGGGTAGTGGCCAACGTTTCGGCAACTTCGGGTATGCTCGAAGATATTGTCCAGCGCACCGAGGAGTCGGCTTCGCACCTCATTGCGGCCTCGTCCGAAAAACGTCTCACGGGCGTGAACATAGCGGGTATAGGAGGAGCGACTTGGGACGCGAAAAGCAACACGAAAGCGAATTGGCGCACCCGCATGAACAACCTTTTGGAGCGTCTCGGCGAAGCGGATATTGGCCTGCTGATAACCGTTGACGAAGTGGACGTGTCTCTCGACGAGATGAGCCACCTGGTTTCAACGTACCAGCATTTCGTGCGCGAGAATCGTAAGGTCGCTCTTGTCATGGCGGGGCTTCCCTTCCATATAAGCTCGCTTCTGAGCGGAAAGAACACGTCGTTTTTGCGCCGGGCTCAGCGGTTCGAGTTGGGCCCGTTGGCCTCCTATGAAGTTGAGGAGGCTTTCCGTCTGACCGTGGAAGAGGGCGGTAGGCTCATCAACGAAGAGGCCTTGGGCGAAGCCGTTGAAGCCATCGACGGGTTTCCCTTCATGCTGCAGCTTCTGGGCTACCGGGCGTGGCGAATGCATCCCGATGACGCCTTCCTGAGCGTTGACGATGTCCGTGCCGGTGCGCAGAGGGCTCAGCGCGAGTTAGAGGATCGCATCTTCGATGTCACCTATGCGGAACTCTCCCGAGCGGACAGGGCATTTCTTGCGGCAATGGCTCAAGATGGGAAAACAAGCCGCCGCATCGATCTGATGGAACGGCTGGGTAAGCCCTCGGGGCATATTTCCACCTACAAGAAGCGGCTCGTGCAAAGCGGCGTTATTGGCGAAACTCTCGATGGCGACTTCTACTTCGCATTGCCCGGCTTCAAGGAGTATGTCGAGCGGCGACAGGGGTAGTCGGTGCTTTTAGTGGCGCGGCCCTTAAGTTTTGATCGTTAGCAATTTCCTACGTAGACGTGCTTCAAATAGCGCCTCGCTACGTTGGCCAGGTGGTGTACGGTTTCGGGTGGGGTGGCGGGGCGGTCGGTAAGGCGGTGGCAGGGGAAGAAGCGGGTCAGGTGGTAGGGGGTCGACGGATCCAGCGAGGCGAGCCATTGGGCGGCCTCGGCGATTTCCTGGTCGCTGTCGTTCAGGCCGGGGATGACGAGCGTCGTTACTTCCAGGTGACAGCTGGGTGTGGCAGCCAGCACTTCTATGGTGTGCTTCACAGTTGCCAAGTCACCGCCGACGAGGTCGTAGAAGCTCTGGGTGAAGCCCTTCAGGTCGATGTTCGCGGCATCGATGAACGGTGCCACCTCGTGCAGCGGGCCGTCGTTCACGTAGCCGTTGGATACCAGCACGTTGACCAGGCCACGCTCGTGGGCGAGGCGCGCGGTGTCGCGGACGAACTCGAGGCCCACGAGCGGCTCGTTGTAGGTGAAGGCGAGCCCGATGTTGCCTTCGGTCACAAGCGATGCGGCCGCATCCACCAACTCGGCCGGTGCGATTTCGCGCCAGGGCACGTCGCGCTCGCCGGCGCAGGCGATGGAAGCGTTCTGGCAGAACGGGCAGCGCAGGTTGCAGCCGTAGGAACCTACGGAGAGCACCTTGCTTCCAGGGCGAAAGCGGGCCAGCGGCTTCTTCTCGATGGGATCCAGTGCCAGTGACGTGATGCGCCCGTAGTTGGCGTCCACCACCTCTCCACCCTCGGCGACGCGCGCACGGCAGAGCCCCGTTTGCCCCTCGACCAGGGCGCAGGCATGCGGGCAGATCGGGCACACGGCGCGATCTGCGCCAAGGCCGCAGGCCTCTTCCCCTGAAAAATCCTGCGCTGCGACTCTGCCTTCGGTATCTTCCACGACGCCTCTTTTCTCGTCTGCTTCGGCCGTCTTGCTGCCATAGTAGCGCAAGGGCGCCCCGCTGGCTTTGGCGGCTCGCATGCGCCGCCAATCCGATACCGATGCCGATGCCGATGCCGATGCCGATGCCGATCCCTCTCGATTCCTTGCGGCGTAGGGGGGCGGAAGTTTGTCTGGAGCCAAGCCGGCTTTCGCGATCTCCGCGCCATTGCCAAGGGAGATCGGGCGCGCGGGCCGGACGGGACGTACCGTCGCATTCCATTACTGCTAAAATCATCAAAGCTGGCTGGCCATAGTGCGTAGAAAGAGGGAAACCATGGATCGTTTGAAGGACAAAGTCGCCATCGTCACCGGTTCCACCAGCGGCATCGGCACGGGCATCGCGAAGATGTTCGGCGCCGAGGGCGCGCGCGTGGTGGTGTGCGGCCGCAACGAGGAGCGCGGCGCGGCCGTCGTGGACGCCATCGCCGAGGTGGGCGGCACCGCCTGGTTCCACAAGCTGGACATCACGCGTCCCGAAACCGTGGACGCGCTGTTCGCCGACACCAAGGAGAAGTGGGGCTCCATCGACGTGTTGGTGAACAACGCCGCCGGCATGGCGCTGAAGGACGGGCGTGTGGACGAGATCTCCCTGGAGGACTGGGACGCCGTGTTCGCGAGTGACGTGCGCTCCACGTTCTACTGCACCAAGACGGTGCTGCCCTTCATGCAGGAGCAGGGCGCGGGCTCCATCATCAACATCGGCTCCATGGCCTCCTGCGGCGGCGATCTGGGCTCGACGGCCTATGCCTGCGCCAAGGCCGGCGTCGACATGCTGACCCAGTACACGGCGCTGCAGTACGGCAAGCAGAACATCCGCTGCAACTGCGTGCGCCCCGGCCTCATCGTCACGCCGCAGAATGAGGCGAAGGTGCCCCAGGCGCTGAAGGACATCTTCTTGGACAACATCGAAGTCGCTCGCTACGGCACGCCCGAAGACATCGCCGCCATGTGCGTCTATCTGGCCTCCGACGAGAGCTCGTACTTCACCGGTCAGGTGGTGACGGTGGACGGTGGCCTGAACTCCCACGTCTCCACGGTGGCCCAGTTCCGCGCCATGGCTTCCCGTACCTGGTAGCAGGGCGAGCGAGCGGCAGCAGAGCTGCTGAGCGTATTCAGCATCCGACGGCCCCGCACCAACATGCGGGGCCGTTTTTCATGCGTCGAAGGGCGACTTTCGGCCGAACGCGGGTTCTCTATTGCTGGGCGATTTGGTCAGCGATAGAATGCGGCCTCGTGTCTTTCCGCCCGCGACGACCCAAGGAGCCGAGTTTTCCCGCCATGCAGCAGCGCGATAAGTTAAAGCCCATCCTTTTCAGCATCATCAAGCATTCCAGCAAACAGGAGCTGAAGGAGCAGATTCCCAAGGACATCGTGGCGGGCATCGTGGTGGCGGTGGTGGCGCTGCCGCTTTCCATCGCGTTGGGCATCGCCTCGGGGGTGTCGCCGGAGCAGGGCCTCTACACCGCCATTGTTGCCGGGTTCCTCATCGCGTTCCTCGGCGGCAGCCGCGTGCAGATATCCGGCCCCACGGCGGCCTTCGCCACCATCGTTGCCGGCATCGTGGCCACCGATGGCATAGAAGGCCTCGTCGCCGCCACCATCATCGCGGGCATCCTGCTCATCTTCATGGGTCTGTTCAAGTTGGGCGCCCTTATCCGCTTCGTGCCCTTCACTATCACGACCGGGTTCACCGCGGGCATCGCCGTCACGCTGACCATCGGCCAGCTGAAGGACTTCTTCGGCCTTACCTATCCGCCGGGCACCGCCACGGTGGAAACGACGGAGAAGCTGGCCGCGCTGGCGGGCAACTTCTCCACGGTGAACGGGCAGGCGTGCCTGGTGGGTGTCGTCTGCCTGGCCGTGCTGTTCCTCTGGCCGCGCGTGACCGAGCGCGTGCCCAGCTCGCTTATGGCCCTGCTCGCGGGCATCGCGCTGGTGAGCGGGCTCGGCCTTGACGTCAGCACCATCGGCGACCTCTACGTCATCGACAGCGCCCTGCCCACCTTCCATATGCCTCACCTCAGCTTGGAGCTGTTCCGCGATCAGTTCGCCAACGGCGTCACCATCGCCATTCTGGCCGCCATCGAGTCGCTGCTGTCCTGCGTGGTGGCCGACTCCATGATCAGCGGGCACCATCGCGCCAACATGGAGCTGGTGGCCCAGGGCGTCGGCAACATTGCCTCGGTGCTCTTCGGCGGCATTCCCGCCACCGGCGCCATCGCGCGCACCGCCGCCAACGTGAAGGCCGGCGGTCGCACGCCCATCGCCGGCATGGTGCACGCGCTTGTGCTCATCGCCGTGCTCGCCTTCCTCATGCCCTACGCGGCGCTCATTCCCATGCCCACCATCGCCGCCATTCTGCTGTACGTCGCCTACAACATGTCCGGCTGGCGCAACTTCGCGCACCTGTGCCAGACGGCGTCGAAGGGGGCCGTCGCCACGCTGCTGCTCACCTTCGTGCTGACCATCGTGTTCGACCTGGTGGTGGCCATCGGCGTGGGCATGCTCATCACCGTGGTGCTGTTCATGAAGACGGTGAGCGAGGAAACCGAGGTCAAAGGCTGGAAGTACTACTGCGACGAGAACTCCGAGGTCACGCATTTGCGCGAGCTGCCGAAGAGCGTGCGCGTCTACGAGATCAACGGGCCGATGTTCTTCGGCATGACCGAGCGCATCGCCGACATCTCGGTGAAGGACTTCACGCGTTACCTGATCATCCGCATGCGCGGCGTGCCCTCGCTGGACGCGACGGGCATGAACGCGCTGGAGAACCTCTACGACTACTGCAGCGCGAACGGGGTGAGCCTCATCTTCTCCCACGTGAACGAGCAGCCGATGAAGACCATGCGCCGCGCTGGATTCGTCGATCTGGTGGGGGAGGAGCACTTCCGAAGCTGCATCGACGACGCCATCGCCCATGCCCGCGAGCTGCTGGTGGCGGAGGAAGACACTGAAAACCTGATGAAAACTCGCGGCTGACCTCCGCTGCAGGGAGGACATGGTTTAGCATGAGCGCACATATTTTTTCTAGCGGCTCCAAGAGAGAGGCTTCCCATGAAGTTCATCGTCACCGAAGATTACGAGGCCATGTCGCGCACTGCCGCACGCGTGATAAGCGGCTATGTTTCCTCGCACCCCGATTGCGTGCTGGGTCTGGCCACCGGCTCGACCCCTATCGGCCTGTACCGCTGCCTGGTTGAGGACTACGAGGCCGGCGCGCTGTCCTTCAAGGACGTGACCAGCTTCAACTTGGACGAGTACCGAGGCCTTGATCCGCAGCACGACCAGAGCTACCGTTACTTCATGGAGCACAACCTGTTCTCCCATGTCGATATCGATCCGGCTCGCACCCATGTGCCGGACGGCGCCTGCCCCGACGCCGCTGCCGCGTGCGCCGCTTACGAGCAGAGCATCGCCGAGGCCGGCGGTTTGGGCCTGCAGCTTCTGGGCCTGGGCCACAACGGCCACATCGGCTTCAACGAGCCCGCGCCTGAGTTCCCCAAGGAAACGCACTGCGTCGAGCTGACGGAGAGCACCATCAACGCCAACTCCCGCCTGTTCGATTCCATTGACGACGTGCCCCGCGAGGCGTACACCATGGGCATCGGCACCATCATGGCGGCCAAGGAGATCCTCGTGGTCGCCAACGGCTCCGACAAGGCCGATATCGTTCGCCGCGCCTTCTTCGGGCCGGTCACTCCCGAGGTGCCCGCCTCCATCCTGCAGTTCCACCCGAATGTCACCGTTGTGGTGGATAAGGAAGCAGGCGCCCTCTGCCAGTAGTGCCGGATCCCAGCTCTCGGCTGATCGAGTCGCCCCGCTCTTGCACGTTGCCGCTCTGTCGCGCTGCAAGATGCGGGGCGTTTTGCATTGGCCGTCGCGTAGCGCGCGTCGGGCCCTGCGCGGCAAGGCGACCGCAGCAGATTGGATGGTCGCGGCTGGCGGGGACCTTGTTGCGCTCCCATATATAGCTCATTCGGGTGATGCGGCGGCCGGGCGGCGGTCGCTAAGATGTCTCTACTGTGGTGCACGCTGCGCTTTTGGGGCGGCGAGCTATCGAGATGACGGCCCATCGGGTCGGTGGATGAAACGGGAGACACAATGACGATCAAGCGCTATCTGTATGCGGGGTTGGGGCTGCTGTTCTTGGGGCTAGGGGGCATAGGCGTCATCATTCCCATTATCCCTACAACGCCGTTTCTGCTGCTGACCTCGTTTTTCTTCCTGCGCAGCTCCGAGCGTCTGAACACGTGGTTCGAGGGAACCCGCATGTACAAGCGCTTCATCGCCAACTTCATGGAAACGCGCTCGCTCACACTGCGGGCCAAAATCCTGTGCGCTGCCCCCGGCGTGACCGCCATGCCGATGCTCGCGCTGGTGGTGCCGCAGTGGTGGCTGAAGGCCATCCTCATCGGACTGACCGTGTTCGAGATCTGGTACTTCATCGTCCGCATCGAAACGGTTTCGGTGGAAGAGGCTCGCGCCCGCGGCAAGGCCCGCGTAGCCGAGGCGAAGCGCGACCAGCCCGCCCCGGCCGCTTCCGCCGCCGAGGGTCTCGCCCTGGCGGCCGAGGAGTGAGGGCCCTATGAGGATCGCGTTTGTGATGGACGATCTGAGCGTGCATTCCAACGGCACGTCGGTGACGGCGGCGCGCTACGCCCTGGACTGGGCGCGCCGTTGGCCGTCTAATCCAACGCTTCTTGTCGCAGTGTCTACAGGTCGGTGGCAACAAGGCGGCCTGGGCTGCGGCTCCAACCCAATCGCCTAGGATGGCCCACAGACCCTCGCGCTTGCCGCCGTGCTACCGCAGGCGTTGCAGGCGCGGGCCTTTTAGAAGCTGCGAGAAAGGAACCGTCATGGCCACAATTTCGAATCCGTTCGTGATGGAAGTGCCGCGCAAGCTGACTGACGAGGAGCTCGTCAACGCCATTCGCCAGGACATCATCGGGGAGCTTGAGGCTATCCACGAGTACGACGCCCACGTCCAGGCGACGGATAACGAGGATGCGAAGAAGGTGCTCTCCGACATCCGCGACGAGGAGCGCGAGCATATGGGCGAGCTGCTGGAGCTTCTGGAGCGCCTGGCGCCCGACGAGAAGGCCCTGCACGACGAGGGCCGCGGCGAAGTGCGCGAGATGCTGGACAAGTAGCGCGCTTGGAGCCGAGAACCGCCCGTCGCGATTGGCCTTGGGGTATCGCGATCGGTCTATGAGAGCGCTGCCGGACGTATCGGTTCGGCAGCGCTCTTGTCGTTGGACGGGGCCGATGTGGCCGCTGGGGCGCCGGCGCCGTCGGGCTCGCCTTCCGCCAGCTCGTTGCGCTCCACGGCCACGAGGGTCTGGGCCACCACGGCGTTGACGAGGGAGAGGCTGCCGCTATCCACATCCCCCGAGGAGCAGTCGATGGCCACTACCCCGTACAGGCGCCCCTTCATGCCGAGCGGCAGGTACTTCTCCGTCGCATCCCGCCAGCCCGGCTCGCCGTAGCCGGTGGGCGCGCGCCGCTCGTAGCAGTCGCGGGCCGCCGCGCTGCCCGCGGCCGGCGGCTCCCCCAAGGTGATGGTCACCGGCCGCCTCAGCACCCGGGTCAGGAACTCCTGGGCGAAGCTGCAGGCCGCCTGCGGGGTGGAACTCTCCAGCAGCCCGACGCTCAGCCGATTCAGCCGCCCCAGCGCGCAGGCCGTGCGCTCGGCCGTCTGCACCTGGCGGCTCATGCGGTGGGTGATCACGCCCATGATGAGCGACACGACGAGGAAGATGGCGAGCGCCGCCACGTCGGTGCGGCTGAGCACCTTCAGCGTGAAGAGGGGCGCGGTGAACAGGAAGTCGTAGGAGAGCAGGTAGGCCACTCCCAGCGCGGCGCCCCACAGCCCCGAGTCGGTCTCCAGGCTGGTGATGAGCACGCCCAGCACGAAGACGGGGAAGGCCACAAGCGTGCTCACCCCCAGGAGCGAGAAGCCCCACACGGCGGCCAGGCCGGCCCCGTAGAGCAGGGCGAAGGCGACCAGGTTGCGCAGGACGTGCCGTGCCGAGAGGGAGCTCCTCGGCGGGAATCTGCGACTGCTAGCGGCCATGGCGAACCCCTTTCCGAATCATCGACGCCAAGGTGCCCACCCCCATGAACAGGGGGATGATCTCGAGACGGCCCAGAAGCATCCCGGCGCTCCCGATCAGCAGCGGCGCGGGGCCGCTTTCCGTACCGAGGAAGCCCGTGCCCACGCCGGTGCTGCCGAGGCACGAGACGAAGTCGAACACCGCCTCCTGCAGGGTGGCCCCGCAGAGGATGAGCGCGAACGCACCGGCCGCGCACAGCAGCAGGTACAGCACCACGTAGGTCTGGGCCTCGGCCACGTCCACCTCGGTGAGCACCGACCGCTTCCCGAAACGGTTGATCTTGATGCTCGTCACGTGGCGCTTGTTGCCGTAGCGCTCGTGCAAATCGTGGCCGAGCCCCAGCGAGGCGACGGCGACGCGGTAGAGCTTGATGCCGCCGGAGGTGGAGCGCGCCTCGGCCCCGACGAGCATGAGCAGGCCGAACAGGAACAGGAGCGCCGGCCCCAGATCGGCGAAGGAGGGGATGGTCTGAAACCCCGTGGAGGTCAGGATCGACACGACCTGGAACGTGCCCTGCCGCAGCGCCTCGGCTCCGTCGCCGCTGACGCCCTGGCCCAGGAAGAAACCGGCCACCACCAGGGCCATGACGGCGATGGTGCCGAAGTACAGCGGCGTCTCGATATGGGTGAGGAACGCCTTGAGCTTGCCGCGCAGCAGCAGGAACAGCAGAAGGAAGTTCGTGCCGCCGGCCACCATGAGCACGATGGTGATGGCCTCGATGACCGGGCTGTTCCAATAGGCGATGCTCTCGCCGTGGGTGGCGAACCCGCCGGTGGGCACGGCGCACATGGAGATGTTGATGGCGTCGAAGGGGGTCATGCCGGCCGCCCAGTAGGCCACGGCGCCGGCGATGATGAGCCCGTTGTAGATGAGCAGGATCATGCGGGCGGTCTTGGCGGCGCTCGGCAGCAAGTGGTCGGTGTGGCCCTCGGCGTTGTACACGCCCAGGCCGCCGGTCTGGGTCACCACGCAGGTGAGGATGAGCACGAGCCCCACACCGCCGAGGTAGCAGGTGAGGCTGCGGTGGAACAGGAAGATGGCCGGGCAGGTGTCCACGTCCACCACGCTTAAGCCCGTGGTGGTCAGCCCGCTGGTGGACTCGAAGACGGCCTGGACGGGGGAGAGCAGCCCCGCGGCCACGTAGGGCAGCGCGTAGACGGCGATGGCGAGAACCCAGACCAGCACCGTGCACGCGGCGGCCTGCCCGCGGGTAAGGCGGGCGCCCGGGGCGGGGTCGGGCGAGGCGAAGTACACGAGGTAGCCCGCCATGGCCGCGCCGATCCCGGGGAAGATGAAGCACGGCGCGAGGGCCACCTCGTCGGGGTAGGCCGGCAGCACCGCCAGGGGTGCCAAGCCCGCCAGGCCGACGAACATGACGGCCACGCCCACATAGCGCGCGAGCAGGGGCCCGGGGCCGGAGCGCTCGCCGCCCGGCTCGCCCAGGGCGATGGCCGCCGCAAGGTTGTCGCCGCGCGTCTTTCCCATGACGGTCACCGGCGCTCTTTTCCCAAGTGGTGCCACGAGCCCAGAATCGAGCGGAAGGGCGAGGGGGCACCGGGGTCTTCCTCGTCGTCGGCGGTGCCGTCGGCGCCGTCCCCTTCGCCGTTGCCGGCCTCGGCCGCAGCGGCGGCCGCCGCCGTGGCGGCCCGGGCCTTCGCGTCGGCGGGGTCGGGAAGCTCCAGGGCCCCGCGAATGGCCTGGGCCAAGGTGGCCGTGGCGCTGATGGCGGCCGTGACACCCAGCTGGCGGAAGATGGCCGTGTTCTCGGGGTTGGACACGATGCACAGCTGGATGCGGATGCCGAGGAACTTCTTGGCCACCTGGCAGATGGCCAAATTGTCGGCGTCGAGGCCGGTGAGGGCCACGATGGCGTCGAACCCGGCGACGCCGGCCTCCTCGAGCACGGCCAGCTTCATGCCGTTGCCCCAGATCACCGTGCCGTCATGGCGGCTGGAGAGGTACTCGCAGAAGCGGCGGTCGTCGTTGATGGCCACGACGGTGTCGACGGTTTCAGCTAAGGCGCCCATCAGATAATCGGCCCGGGAGCGGCCGCCCACGATCACCACCCTCATAGGTCGGCCTCCTTCCGCGTCAGCCCGGTGAGGCGGAAGAACTCGTCCTCGCAGATGCGATGGGGGCAGATGGGGGCGATGCCCATGTCGTCGAGGATGTCCGCCAAAGCGTCGTCGTCCACGAGGGGCAGCACGTGGGGCACGCCGAAGATCTCGCTGGCCAGCTCGGCGATGAGCAGGTTGGAGGCGTCGTCGCCCGTGGCGGCCACCAGGTGGGTGGCCCGGCGCACGCCGCACTCCTCCAGCACCAGGGCGCTCTTGCCGTCGCCGGTGAGCGTCTCGCCGTCGAAATCGGGCCCCAGCCCGTCCAGGGCGTCCTCCTGCATGTCCACCACGATGACGTCGTGGCCGGCCGCCGAGAGCGCCTGGGCCACGGCGCACCCGAACAGGCTGCATCCGACCACGATAATGCGGGCCCTCTTCGCCACTGCTTATTCCTCCTTCGCGCAGGTCTTTTCACGGGAAAATGCTAATGATTGCAACGGCGGCGGAAGGCGAGAAGGGCGAACTGTCACCAAGCAGTGACGGGGCCGAGGACTGGGAGGGCGCCCGAATGGCGAGGTCGCGGTAGAGCCTATGAAACGGTAACGGATGGCGGTCGGCCCGCGCCAGCCGGGGAACTGGTGGAACGAGCACGTGAACTGCGCCATCGCCCTGTGGTGCGACGAGGCGACCTTCCGCGCCGTGCAGGCCTGCGCCGAGGACCGCCGCGCGCATACCGGCACCTACAACCTCATCACCTACAACTGCCTCACCTTCTGCGACGAGGCGCTGGCGGCCGGCGGCATCCACCTGCTCACGGAAAGCGGCCGCGAGCTGCACACCATCGTCCCCAAGGACGCCTTTAGGGACGTGGGCCGGGTGGAGGGCGCCCATCCCTTCGAGGCGTGGAAGTACTGGTTCCCCCTCGGCGAGCCGCCGTCAAACGGCCTGCGCACCATCCAGGACGTCCCTGGTCGGGACAAGCCGTTGGAATAAGCGCTGCGATCTCGGCATTTATCTGGTACAATCTCGCCTTTCTGGAAGACGGGCGCCCCATGATGCGAGGATTGCCGAAAGTCGGCGGAGAGGTGGCGTCGGGTGTTGGACGGCTGTGTGGGGTAAAAGGCCACGGACGGCGGCCGGACGAGGCACGCGAGCTGAGCGGGAAACGGGAGACGAGAAGATAAAAAGTGAGGAGGGGCGATGATCGTTGAGGCCATGAAGGGCTATCGAGCGGCCGATCTGCCGAAGGACGCCGTCGCGGGCCTGGTTATCGCCGCGCTTTCCATCCCCATTGCTATGGGCTATGCGGAGGTGGTGGGGCTGCCGGCCATCTATGGCCTGTGGGCCTCCATCGTGGCGCCGCTGGCCTTCGGGCTGCTCACCGGCACGCGGCGGGTGGTCTTCGGCATGGATTCGGCCGCGGCCGCCATGACCGCCTCGATGCTCGCCGCCGCCGGCATTGCGGCCCAGGGCCAGGACGCCATTGTCTCCGCCATGCCCCTGCTCACGCTTCTCACGGCGCTGTTCCTGCTGCTGCTCGGCTGGGCCGGTGCCGGTCGCCTGATCCGCCGTATGCCGCTGCCGGTCATGCACGGGTTCATCTTCGGCATCGCGCTCACCGTGGTCATCGGCCAAGTGCCGCTGCTTCTGGGCACGACGGCCGACACCTCCGGCGCCATCGTGTCGAAGGTCGTCGCCATTGTCTCGTGCCTGCCGGGCGCCTCGTGGGCCTGCGCCGTGGTGTCGGCTCTCTGCATCGCTGGCATGTATCTCCTGAAGCGCTTCTTCCCGAAAGTGCCCTCGGCCATCGTGGTGCTCGTCGCGGCCGCGCTTGTGTGCAACGGGCTGGCAGCGGCGGGGCTTCCCATCGTCTTCCTTCCGCAGGTATCGGGCACGCTGCCCCATATCGCGACCGTGCTGCCCGAGGGGCTCGACATCGTGGCACTGCTTCTGGCCGCCTTCGCCATCGCGGTGGTGGTGTCGTTGGAATCTTTGCTGTGTGTCGAGGCGTTCTCGGCGGGCGATGTGCCCGCGCCGTCTCCCGACGGCGAGATGCGCACCTTCGGCCTGGCCAACGCGCTGGTGGGCCTCATCGGCTGCCCGCCGTGCTCGGCCTCCATGTCGCGCACGGCTGCGGGCATCGCCTCGGGCTCCCTCTCCCAGGTGGCCAGCGTGTTCTCGGCCCTCATTGTGGCCGTGGTCGCCTTCGCCGCCGGCTCGTTCATGGGCTTTCTGCCCCGCTGCGCCCTGTCGGCCATCGTCGTGGTGGCCCTGCTCGACATTGTCGACTTCGGGAAGATCACCACCTACGCTCTAAAGACGCGCCGGGAGTTCATGGTCTTCGCCGCCTCGGCGGCCCTCGTGGTGCTGCTCGGCGCCGTGGCGGGCATCCTGGGCGGTTTCATTCTGGCGCTCGCCCTGCGCGCCGGTCGAGAGAAGATCGACACCTCCGGCCCCGAGCTTTTGGGCGCGGTGCCCTACAAGCCCGACGATCTGCCGGCGAAGAAGGACATCGAGGTGGGCTACGCGCTCGGCATCGCGAAGCTCTCGGGCGATTTGTCCTTCATGAACATCGCGAAGGCCCAGGAGGAGATAGAGGCCGCCGCTGCCGGCAACGAGGCTCTCATCCTGAAGCTGTCGAAGCTCGACACCATCGACACGACCGCCGCCGACAAGCTGGACGAGACGCTGGATTCCCTCATGGCGCGCGGCGTGCACGTGAAGCTCGTGCGGCCCATCAAGGAGACGAGCGACCACTATACCCGCTACGAGCTGCGCCGACTCATGCAGGACTTCAAGTTCTACCCGTCGGTGCGCACGGCCATGCACTCGCTGGCCGAAGAGTACGCGGCCGGTATGGAACCCCAGCGCCCCGACACCTGGCTCGCCGATGCGCCGGCGCCGCGCCGGTTGCGGAAAGTGGCGGCCGAGGCCTCCATCATCGACGGCGATCGTCCCGTGGTGGCCATCGCCGGCTTGCGCAACCACGCCGGCGACGTCGTGGACTCCGACGGCGCCCCCTTTCTGGAGGACATTCGCGGCAAGTTGTCGTTTCTGCAGTCCCGCCGCGCCTTCCAGTTCTCTGCCGACTATTTGGAAGGGGCCGCGCGCGGGCAGGCCGACGAAAACGGGCACTTCTTCTCGAAGCTGCTTTTGTGGGACGAGGTGACCGGCGAGGTGGTGCTCGACTACCGCGGCGGCGCCATGCGAATTTGCCGCGACGAGGCGGTGGCCGTGGCCCTCATGGAGCCCATCGACCGCACCATCCGCGAGTTCGCCCTGGCGCAGTGAGCGTCGCGCTTAAGCGCCTGGCGCGTGGTGAGGGCGCTGTCGGGTGTGCGCTCTCTGGAGGGTGCTTCCGGCTATTCCTCCAGCTCTCGCTCCAGCTGGCGACGGCGGTCGATGGCGCTGTGGAAGGTGGCGGCAAACAGAATGCGCTCGCTCAGAAGTAATATCGATGCTGGGTTCGCGTGCCGTTTTCATTTCGGGTACACTGAAATGCGTCGCAAAGGGAAATGGAGTGGGAATGCCGAAAAAGGGAAGATTGTTCGAAAAATCCGCAGACGCATCAATGGTATTCGTGGTGTTGGCGTTGGCATTCGCCTGGTCGATCGATGCCGGAGCTCCCCTCGAAGGCTATGCCCCCTCGATACGCTTCGATTACCTGCTTTTGGGTTCCTGCTGTGCGCTTGCCGCCCTTATCCCTGGGGCTGTGCGAAAAATGACTTCTTCGGTATGCCCGCGAGGGTTGGTAATCTCGGGGTTTGCGGGGGTTTTGCTGTCAGTGGCGAGTACCTGGGGCGGTGCGATTCTGGCATATGCAGCTGCACTTTGCACGGTTGTCTTCCAAACTGTCGTGCTGTTGGGGTGTTTCGCCAGGCTCTCGCGACTGAAAATGACATTAGTGCTGCTGTGGCTCGCCTTTTGGCTTTGTGCGACGGGGGCTCTCATCGTCGTTATTGCCCTGCTGCCCTCTTCTCTCCATCAAATAATCGCCAACGGCGTGGCGACGGTGCTTATCGTCCTTTTCCTGCTTGCTTCCCGAAAGGGGTTTGTCGTTCCGGGGGATTTGCGGGGAGGTGACATTGACGATAGCGCTTCGCAACCTTTTTTGCCCGTGGGGCTGTTCGTGGTGCAGTTCGCCGTTCTTTTCGTGATCAAGGCATGTGGGGTTATCGCTTCTCCGCACTTTGTCCTTGCATCGGGCCTGGGCTTCGCCATTGCGGCTCTGACGGTTGTCGCTTTCTCCCTCTTCGGAGGCAAGGTCATCAAACTGAAGGGATTGTATAACCTTTCGTTGCTTTGCGCCGAGCTGGCTCTTTTAGCTGCATCGCTGGGAGCGATGGGGTATCTGGCTGCCGGTGCTCTCAACGGAGTGGCCTACGCTTTCTTCGCAGTGTTCTGCTTTGCCGTTTACTGCGCCATCTGCCTGAGACATAGGCTCGATCCGATAAGAATTTTCGCCATCGCCATCGCGTGCGAATGCTTCGCATCGATTGCCGGCATTCAGTTTTGCATGGTCGCGCGCGATGCTGGCATCGACCTGGGAACCATCCTCGTGTTCCTTTCGGCGCTGCTGGCGGTGACCTTCTTGTTCTTGTTCAGCGATGCCCAGTATCGCTCAGATTGGGGAACAAAACGCTCGCGACCTTCCGTTGATAGCGTGATCAAGTACTATTACACTTTGCCGGACGTGTGCACGGCTCTTGCGAAACAGTACGGATTATCGAAGCGGGAGGAAACGGTTCTTCAGCTGCTCGCGCAGAAAAAGACTGCTTCCGACATTGCGACCGAATTGTTCATTTCTATACCAACGGTCAAAACTCATACGCAGAGCATTTACCGGAAATTCGATATACACAGTCGGGCAGAGTTGCTTGCCCTCCTCGATGCCGAGATGCCCGTTTCCGAGGAGGCCGATTAGGCCATTCGTCAAGCGGGCAAGCGCGCCCCGCCCGGTGCCATTGCCCGGGCGGGGCGCGCTGCCTATGCGGGAAGGGCTCGCTAAAGGCCGAGGGCGTCGCAGGCGCTTTCGGCGCAAACGAATCCTGTTGTGCAGGCACCTCCTTGGCATGTTCCACCCATTAATCCATAGGGATAGTCGTTGAAGTACATTGAGCCGTTGTCCTGTCCGGCCGCATAGAGTCCCTCGACGATATCGCCATCGGAATTGACGGCGCGGCACCAGTAATCGGTGCTGACGCCGCCGTTGGTGCCGTAGGCGCAGGCGACGATCTTCGCGGCATAGAAGGGGGCTTTCAGCACGGGAGTTTTTTCTCCGGGCATGGTGCCGAAGGAGTCGGCGTCCGTCCCTGTGGCTGCGTGGTCGTTGTATTCGGCGATAGTGGTGGTGAAGGCGGTGGTATCAATTCCCATTTGGGCCGCCAGACCCTCAAGGGTGTCGTCGACGAATACGGCAGGGCTGTTCTCGCACTCTTTCGCGAAATCTCCTTCGGAAATTCCACTGCCGTAGTTGAAATCGCCGAATCCGCCATACGTTGCGACATGATCGGCGTCGAACACCGCAAAGGCGGCCTTTTGGCTCGATACTGCTGTGTTGAGCATCGAAGTGTTGAGCTCTTCCAGTTTCGCTTCATTGTAGAACCGCACGCCGGCGTGGTTCACGAAGGGAAGTGGCTTGCCTGCGGGCAGGATGGCATCGGGCATATCGACGCGCCAGGAGGGGCACCAGACGGTGAAGATAGTCAGTTGACTGTCCCATGCCGAGCCCTCGATGGTGGTGAGCCCATAATTGACCGTGGTGGGTGCGTGCCGAGCTGCGCCCGCAGCGAGAGCCATGTTGATGCCGTCGCCATCTTGGCCCTCGAAGCTCATGAATTTAATGCGCTCAGCGGGTACGCGCAGCCACTCCTTTCCCATATCCACGTTGCTCGCAAAGCCGCCTGTCGCCATGATGACCGATTTCGCGTTAATGCGAACAATGCCGTCGGCTTCCTGGGCGTAGACGCCTTTGACGGTTCCGTTGTCGACAATGATGTTTACAGCGGGGGTTTCCAACCTGAAATCAAGATTGTCCAAGGTCTCTCCGTACTCCCATAAGGGCGTGAGAACTCCCGTGCCGATGTTCATCCAGTTGCCTTGAGCGTCAACAGGGCTGTAGTGGGGCTTTTTGGGGTTTCCGCTGTAAACCAGGCTGGCACCATGGGATACGGCCCAGTCAACAGCTTTGCCGCTAAAGTCGAAGTAGGTTTGGAAAGCCTCTGTTTTGGCCCCCCAGTTGTGCCAATCCATAAGGGCCGTATAAATGCCGTTGAGATCGCTAGCCTCACCCGTGGCACGTTGCTGCTCTCCATCGAATGCGGTGAGGCCCTCGGTGATCGTGGAAGTTCCCCCTTTGGCAGTTGTCTTCTCGAGCCAAATAACATGGGCGCCGCGCTCTGCCGCCCTGATGGCGGCAAAAGTGCCGGCGCTTCCCGATCCTACGACGACCACGTCTGCGTCTTCGGTACGGACGATGTCCTTCTCGGTTACATCGAGCGTGCGCGCATAGGCCGGGTAGGTCGGGGTGATAACCTGATCGCTTCCCGTTTCTGCCGTAGGTGTGCCCGAACTGCTCTCGGTGGAAGAGCAGCCGACGAGTCCTAAAGCTGCAATGCCCGAAACGGCTGCGCCTCCAATCAAGAAGTTGCGACGTGTAACTGATTTCTCCATGATGCCCTCCTTTACGTGAATGCCTCGCGTCGGTGGATTCCTCGTTGGAACTGCCGACGTCTCGGTGCCATGATCGGAGAAACGAGAGAATCGCGGGCATTATGAATGGGATGAAAAGGCGTCGAAGAGGGATGAGAAAGGGGATGAAAAAGGTCGTTTGACCCGGTTAGGGGCTATTCGTCCACGTACAGCGCGGAACTGTTGCGTGGCGCTTATTCCTCCAGTTTGCGCTCCAGTTGGCGGCGGCGGTCGATGGCGCTGCGGAAGGTGGCGGCGAACAGTACGAACGCCAGAATGAACGCCAGGGTGAAGTACACGATGCCGATGGCGATGTCCCCGCCCCACATCACGTTCTCTATGCCGACGATCTGCACTTCCGCGAGAATGCGCATGGCTGTTGTGGTGATGCCCAGTCCGAGGCCGCACAGAAGGGCCACCAAGGCCACGTAGTCCCAAGGGATGCGATCCGATTGGGCGATGCGCGCGTGGGTGTCGAAGGCGCCGCTGCGCACTTGCAGGTAGGTGGAAATGAGCCCCGAGCCGAGAATCACAATGAGCAGGGCGGTATCCACGGGGAAGACCGATTGGCCCAAAGGCGTGAGCAGGGGATGGCCGGTCGTTTCGGCCACCTGGTTCAGCATGATGCCGTAGTACAGGCACAGCGCCGAGCCGATAATGAGAATGGTGTAGCCAATGGCGGCGCAGCGGTTCGCCTCGGCCGCCAGGCGCTCGTCCTTCGGCCCCATGATTTCATTCCAGCGATCGATGATCTTCATAACGGAACCTCCTCGTTCCAGGGTGGTGTCGTGACGGTAGGGTGGCTTCTGTTTCGAGCATGAGTTCTGCTCACGATGCGTCGTCGTCCCAAAACAAGTCATTCAGGGTGACTCCCAGAGTTTTGCAAATGGCGACGCACAACTTGAGGCTCGGGTTGTAGCGTCCCGCCTCGATAAGCCCGATGGTCTGTCGCGTGGCGCCCACGGCCTCGGCGAGATCGCTCTGGGAAAGACCGCGCCGCGTGCGGGCAACTTTCATCCGCAGGTTCTTCTCTTCTCTCACGAAGCGCCTCGCTCCTTTCTGGATATTTTCCGCCACGTCGCGTTTGGGTGGCGTGCGCCCACGGCTCTCGCAGATTTCTAGAAATGTAAAATATATCTTGCATTTGTAAAGTATATATTGCATTTCAGAGTTGTCAAGGGGGCATGTTGGTTCAGCGGAATGGGAATGGTCGGCGCGGGGAGGGTGTAGGGTACAATAGCTCCATCAGTTGAAATAGGCGGATGAGGGGCCCGTGAGCTGATGCCACGCTGGTGAACTCGATGGATGCCATCGAAGGGTAACGCGACCGAGAGAAAGGCTGGCTATGGAATTGGTTGCGAAGCGGTTTAACGAACTGAGTCTGGACGAGTACCACGAGCTTTTGAAGCTGCGTTGCGCGGTGTTTCTCGTGGAGCAGCAGAGTCCCTACCAGGAGGTGGACGATGCCGACAAGGAGGCCATCCACCTGTACTTCCGCAACGATGAGGGGGCGCTTGCCGCCTATGCGCGGGTGCTGCCGGCCGGCGTCACGCACCCGACGGCCTCCATCGGGCGCGTCATCGCCGTGGAGCGCGGATGCGGCATGGGTCGTCGCATTATGGAAGAGGCCATCCGCGTGGCCCAGCAGGAGCTGAACGCCGACGTCATCACTATCGAGGCCCAGGCCTACGCCCAGGGCTTCTACGAGAGGCTCGGTTTCGTGCGCACCTCCGACGAGTTCGACGACGGCGGCATCATGCACGTGGAGATGAAGCTCACACGCTAGCCTCGCGGTCGCACGGGATGCCGCAGAGCATTCGCGCTAGCCTCGCGGCCGCACGGGATGCCGCAGAACCGTTTTCAGCTTCTCGGGCGCGGTGCGGCGCGGATCCGACAGGTAAATCTCGTGGTGGTGGCGCCCCTCGGCCGTGTCCGACATATCGTTCGCGAGCCCCTGCTCGGCGACGAAGGCATCGAGCAGCGCCACCGTGGCCGGCTCGTCGTCGTAGGGGCCCAGATGCATGATCTGGGCGCACAGGCCCTCGTCGATGGTCAAAAGCTCGGCGGCTGTTGTGTCCAGCCCCTTCTTGCGCGCCGCCTCCGTCTGGGCCCAGGCGAATTCCTCGGGCGTCACGAAGTCGGGCAGGCGAATGGCCGCAATCCAGTGGAACGTCGCCTTGTTCGCGAAGTCGACGCCCTCCACGCCCGGCTGCCACCAGAAGCCCTCCAACGGGGGCACTACGAAATCGTAGTAGCCGTCGATGCGGTGGTCGCCCATTTTCGACATCTTGATGGTATAGGCGATGGCGTACAGCACGCCGACAGCCTCCTTGTAGGCGCCGCCCTCCACGTTGGGATCGCCCTCGCCGCGCACGGCCACAAAGGTCATCGGCGGCACGCTCACCAGTTCCGGCGTGCGTTTCGGCAAGTAGAACTCCTTGTATTCCTTCTTGAAATCGAACGCCACGGAAGCTCCTTCCGATGTAAGGGTGAATTGGCGGATAGCGCTATGCTACCACAGGCTGCGGGTCGGATACTCGCCAAGGGCGTACGGCTTCGGCGCGCCTCGCATCTTCGCGTGTCGTTTGCGTCGACCTCCTCCGACGATCGAGGCGGCTGCTTAGGCGATCGCGTGGCGGCGTCCCTCCCATCGGCGCGATCGGCAACGGCCCCGTGCCAGCTTGCCGTTCGCAAGGCGTCTTCTGCCTTGCCTTTGCTACGGTGGGACGGAGCGTGAGAAAGGAGTTGCGAACATGTTACAGAGCGAACTGGACGGCAAGCGCGTGGTGGTGGCCCTGGGTGGTAATGCCTTGGGGGAGACGCCGGGCGAGCAGCTGAAGCTTTTGGAAAACACGTCGAAGAATCTGGCCCACATGGTGAAGGAGGGCATCAACGTCGTGGTGACCCATGGCAACGGCCCGCAGGTCGGCATCATCGACGAGGCGTTCGAAGTGGCGTCGAAGGACAAGGATGCCCAGGTGCCGCCCATGCCGCTCTCCGATTGCAACGCCATGAGCCAGGGATACATCGGGGCCCAGCTCTCCTGCACGCTGCGCAACGAGTTTCGCCGGCAGGACATCATGCGCGAGGTGGCCAACGTGCCGACCCATGTGGTGGTCGACGCCGACGACCCCGCTTTCAAGGATTACGAGAAGCCCATCGGCGCCTTCATGACCGAGACCGAGGCCCGCGTCTTCGCGAAGGCCACGGGATACCAGGTGCGCGAGGACTCCGGTCGCGGCTGGCGGCGCGTGGTGCCGAGCCCCGTGCCCCAGGACATCGTGGAGCTGGAGACCGTCCGCGATCTCATGGAAGACGGCTGCGTGGTGATCGCGGCCGGGGGCGGCGGAATTCCCGTCACGGTGCGCGACGGCGTGCATACCGCCGTGGACGCCATCGTGGACAAAGACCTCACGAGTGCGATTCTCGCCTGGCGCGTGCGGGCCGACATCCTCGTCATCCTGACGGCGGTGGAGAAGGTCTACCTCGATTTCGGGAAGCCGACGCAGAAGGCCCTCGACGCCATGGCCGTCTCCGAGGCCCGCGCCTACATGGAGCAGGGACAGTTCGCGCCCGGTTCCATGCTGCCGAAGGTGCAGGCCTGCGTGAAGTTCGTGGAGGCGCACCCGGGCGGCCGCGCCGTCATCACTTCGCTCGACCACGCCGCCGCCGGCCTGCGCGGCGAAACCGGCACGCTTATCGTGGCTGACGAGAAGTAGCGGCTACTTCTCCGTCTTCCATACCTCGGCGTAGTCGGCCAGCATGGCCGAGAGGCGCTGGCCGATGGCGATGTAGTCGTCGGCGTTCAGGTTCGCCAGCGATACGCGCACCGACCATTCTGGGGCGTCGAAGCCGTGGCCGTCCATGAGCACGACGCCGGTGTCCTGGGCGAGTCGCACCACGATGTCCAGCGAGTCGTAGTTTTCCTTCAGCCACGCGAAGAAGTCGGCACCGTACAGGCGCGTGGCCCAGATACTCAAGTCGATCACCGAGTAGTAGCCGGCGCGCTCGGGGTCGGGCTCAAGCGTCCAGCCGAGGCTCTTCCACAGAAGGCCCAGACGGTGTTGCACGAGCTGCTGCATCTTCGTGCGGTATGCGTCGTGATCGTCCAGCAGGCAGTACAGCGCGAACAGCGACATCATCACCTGCTGGGGCGTGCCGAGTCCCGCCGTGCCGTTTAGGGCCACGAGCCGCGAGTCGGCCACCATGCGGTCGGTGAACTTCACCTTCTCTATATGGTCGGTGAGGCACGCGTAGCGGTTCGCGAGCGCCCGCTTCTTGTCGTCGGGCAGCTTCGCGATGAGGTCGTCGAACACGTTGTTCTGCGCCGTGGCAATGACGGCCAGCCGCCAGCCGGTGGCGCCGAAGTACTTCGAGAACGAGTACACGCAGGCGGTGTTGTAGGGCAGATCGTCCAGAAGCGACCGGTAGTGGGGAACGAAGGTGCCGTAGACGTCATCACTGATGATGATGAGGTCGGGCCGCTCGTTCTTCACGAGGCTGACGAGCTTGGCCCGCGAGGCATCGTCCAAGGCCACCGACGGCGGGTTGGACGGGTTCACGAGACACAACAGCTTAATGGACGGGTCGCGTAGTTTCTCCAGCTCGCTGTCGGGGTACTGCCAAGTGTGCAGCCCGTCCGCATCGATGGTGTTCGCCTGGATGTAGGTGACGTCCAGGTCGTAGTCGTTCAGGGTGGGGATGTTCAGATACGGCGTGAAAATGGGGGTCATGAGCGCGATGCGGTCGCCCGGGTTCACGAGGAAGTTGCACTTCAGGCTGTAGAACAGGTAGCACATGGCCGCCGTGCCGCCCTCGGTGGCGAACAGGTCGTAGGGGGTCGCGGGCGCGTGGCCGTCGTCCAGGGCCTTCACCAGGTAACGGTTGACGATCTCTTGGGTGTAGCGCAGGATGCGGTCGGGCATGGGGTACTCGTCCCCGGCGATGCCGCCGGTCCACTCGTGGACGAGCTCGTCGCCGGCCAGGCCCTCGGCATCCAGGTAGTCCCAGGCGCGCTTGAGGAACTGCGCGGGCTTCTCGCGCCCGTGCTCGTCAAGGAAGGCGAGGAAACGCGCGGCGGCGCCCTCGGCGGCGGGCATGCCCGCCAGGTCGAAGTCCGGCTCGTCCATGGTGCGGCGCGCCTCTTCCATGGCAAAGGCGCCCAGCAGGAAGAAGGCCTCGCGGGGCAGCGTGGTTATCCAGTTCGGGTTGCCGCGCCCGGCGTTCAGCAGGGTGCGCGTGGTGCCCTCATCGCCCTTCTTGGCCATCTTCACCAGGAGGTTTTTCACCTCGAAGGGCGACATGGCCCCGAGGGATTCCTCGAAGGCGCGATCGTCGTTGGCCTTGATGCCGGCCTCGATGGCGGCGGGGGAGTCGGTGGCAGCGGTGCCGGCACCGTGGGAAGTCGAAGGGGTGGAAGTGCTCATGGGGCGTCCTTTCTCGCGTTGGCCCCATTGTGCCGCGCGCGAGCGCAGATGCCCCTCGCGTGCCGTCACCTGTAAGGAAAGTGAGAACCTCGAAGGTTCGTTTTGGCGCAGCCGCTTAAATTGCGCGCAGCCGCTCGTTCAGCCGCACGCAGTCGGTTACTTCCACAGAAGCGAGGCACTCTCGTCGCGCTCGAGGCATAAATCGCGCAGCTGCTCCAATTCCTCCTTGTAGTCGGCGGGATCATCCGACTCGTCGCGGTAATCGAGCTCTTCCAGCACTTCCACCTGGAAGTTCTCCTCACCGTAGCGCCGCCAAAGCTCCAGCAGATGCCGGTTGGGATGGTAATCCGAGTTCAACTTGAACGTGACGCCGTTGGTGTCGCCGGGGATGTTGCGCGATGCCAGAAGGAAGCTCTCTCCCGTAGGCGCGCAGCGAAACGACAGCACGCCCATAGGCGGCCGACTGGTGCGATACGCTTCTTTCAGTTCGCGTTTGCGCTGGTTGTTCATCGATGCCTCCTGTCCGTTGAAATTTAGTGATCGAGAGTGCGCGCGAATAGGCGGGAACGCAGAGTATCATAAGCGGCAGCAAGCAAAAATAACTTCACAAGGAGGATGCAGCGATGGGACTGATGGATTTTCTGAAACCGGCCGATATCAACGCCGGCGTGGAGGAGTTCCGCGCGACGCCCGGCGCGCGACTGATCGATGTGCGCACGGCGGGGGAATACGCGGGCGGCCACATTCCCGGCGCGGTGAACGTGCCGCTGCAGCAGATCGGCGCCATCGCGAGCGAGGTGCCCGACAAGAGCACGCCGCTGTTCGTGTACTGCATGAGCGGGGCGCGCAGCCAGCAGGCGGTCGGCGCCCTCAAGCAGATGGGCTACACCGACGCGCGCAACATCGGCGGCATCGGCAGCTGGCGCGGAGACGTAGAACGCTAGGGCCATCGCTCGGCTTACGGCCCCCACAGGAGAGGACCGCGACGGTTACAGTGAAGCTTCGAAGTTGGCCGAAACCTCGCCAGGCGAGTGCGTCTCAGCGAAAATAGGCGGTGCGAGAAAGGATGCCCCATGCGCCCCTATGAGGAATTAATCGTCGACATTCCGAACTATCCGAAGCCCGGGGTCGTGTTCAAAGACCTCACGCCGGCCTTCGCTGACGCCGACGCCTTCGCCGCCATGGTAGACGATCTGGCGGCCCATTTCGCCGATCACGGCATTACCAAGGTGGTGGGCGCCGAGGCCCGCGGGTTCATCGTGGGCGCGGCCGTGGCGCTGCGGCTGGGAGCCGGGTTCGTTCCCTGTCGCAAGCCGGGCAAGCTGCCGCGCACGGTGCTGCGCGAGTCCTATGCGCTGGAATACGGCACCGACGTGCTGGAAATTCACGCCGACGCGCTCACCTCCGACGATGTGGTGCTCATCGTGGACGATCTGGTGGCCACGGGCGGCACCACGACGGCCATGGTGCGTCTCGTTCGCGCAAGCGGCGCCCGCCTCGTCGGCTTCGGGTTTGTCGTGGAGCTCGCCTTCCTCGACCCTCGTGCCGTTATCGCCGCCGAGACCGACGCCGAGGTATTCTCGCTCGTTGCCGTTGATTAGACAGCTAGGGCGCGGCCCCCGGAGGCAGCTACGGCGCAGCGTCTGGCAGATGATAGGAAGAGCGAGAGAGCCGCTCTTCCTATCCCAAAAACAACAGGTTCATCAGCACGTTGAGGGCGAACAGTCCTACGATGATGAGCGCGAACAGGCCGATGCGGCGGGTGTCGCCCACCGCGAGACCGGTTTTCGGGTCGATCGGGTGCGCCGAGGGGTTCTCCATGGTAAGGCCGCCATAGACCTTCTTGAAGATGACGTAGGCGACAACGCCCGAGACGAGGAACGCCACGGTGGCGAAGAAGTTCGCGACGGGGTTCAAGCACAGGGTGAACGTGGCGATGCCGAAAGCCAGCGCCGAGTACAAGCGCACGCCCACCTTGCCGCCGCCGATGACGAACATGTCGGCGGGGCGATCCTGCACAGGGTACATTTTCCGCAGCTTCAAGACGATGAAACCGAGGAACATGTAGCGCGCCAAGATGAAGATGATGTTCATCTCGATGATGGTGGTGAAGTCGAACTGCGAGAAGATAAGCGATGAGACGGCAATGGTGAGCACGCCGATGTAGGGGCTGCGACCTGCGCGATCGACTTTGCGGATGAAGCGAGGGAACAGGTTGTCCTCAGAGAGCACCCAGAAGCTGCGCGATCCGCTCGCCAGATACGTGTTATAGATCGTGCACTGGCTCATAATGGCGATAACAAGGAACAGCACGACGCCGGAGTGCCCAAGCACCGTCGAGAAGATCGTGCCGTAGCCCAGCACGTCGGAAGAGAAGCCGCCGTCGATGCCCCATTGGGTCCAAGAGCCGGCCGGGTAGGCCGCAAGGCAGGCGAGGGTGGGCAGCACGTAAGACAAGGCGATGAGCGGCAGCGCGATGCGGAAGCCCTTTGCCACATTGCGGGACGAGTCCTCGTATTCGCCGGACATGGCGGCAATGCACTCGTAGCCGCAGTACATCCAGATACCGATGGAAAGCGAGTCCACCAAACAGCTCATAGGGGCCTCGGGGTTGGCAAGGATGGGGTCGAAGGGGTTGGTCTGCCAGTTGACGAGGCCGAACACGACGGCCATGCCGAACACGAGGATGATGAGCACCGAGAAAAACGAGCTGATGCGCTCGACTTCCACAAGTCCCACCAGGTTGATGACGGTGAAGCTCGCCACGACGAGCAGCTTCACGCCGAAGGTGCCGGCATCGTCCAGCGAGAGCAGCTGCGAGGTGTAGCCACCGACCATGGCGATGTAGGCGCCCGATGAGATGTAGGTGTCCATGGAGGTCCACCAGCCGGCCTGAAAGCCCCAGAATTCCCCGAAGGTCTCCTTGGCCCAGGCGTAGATGCCGCCCTCGCGCGGCAGAATGGCGTTGGCCTCGGCAACGAGGCGACTGATGGGGCGCGCCCAAACGAAGGGCAGCACGATCAGAATGATAAGAGTGAGGCCCGGGCCGGCGGAGGGAATGATCTCCTCGATGCCGAAGGCACCGGCCGATACCAGGCAGAAGAGCATAAACGCAATGCCAAGAGCGCTGATTTTGCTCTTGCGGAGGTTGCCGACGGTTCCATCAGGAGAAGCCGGCGGGAAGAAGTCTTCGCTGCCCGGAGGGAGCGCATCTTTGGCAGACAAGCTCAAACCACCCCAATCGTTGTATGAGAAATGCGACAAGGACGAAGTGTAGCCCATCGGGGGTGGTTTAGCGAGGGATGTTTCGTGCATGCGCACAAACGGCCGCCCCGCGGTGACGACGGCTCTTCGCGCGAAGCAATCGGCGTCTTGGCGCCCCTGGGGCGGCGTTGCAGTGCCGGCTTCAATTGCCCGAGTAGGGGCTCATCGAAGCCGGCGTGCGGGCAGCTAGAGCAAGGTGCGCAAAAGCGCGATGCGTTCGCGCAGGCACGCTCCCTCGTCGGTGTCGGCCACCGTGCGGGGCATGTCGTAGGCGGCAAGCACGCGGCGCTCGGCATGGATGTCGGCGGTACCCTCCACGGCGGCGTCGCGGGAGATGAGCGGCTCGTTGGCATCGAGGAACAGCCCCTCAGCGTTCGAAACGAGCGTAAAGCCCGCCAGTCCCGTCGTCTTCTGGTAGGCCGCCGAGAAGCCGCCATCGATGCAGAGCACCCGCCCGCCCGCCTTCACGGGGTCCTCGCCGTCCTTCACCTTCACCGGCACGTGCCCGCAGATGATGCGCGAGGTGGCCGGATCCATGCCGAAGTCGCGGAAGATGCCGTCGACGACCGCTTCGTCATCGAGCAGCGAGTAGAACGGGTTCTTCACTTCTTTGCGGGCCGCTTTGTCGGCGATGAGGTACAGCTCGAAGGTGGCCATCTTGCTCTTGGCGAACAGGGGCGAGCCAGGGCCGAGCCACAGGTACCACAGCATGTCGAGCCCGCGCTTGCGCTCGGCCTCGTCGGTGGCCGAGAACGCCGCGCGCACCGAGGCGTCCACCATGTCGTAGAGGGCGCGACCCCGGTAGGTCTTGCCGAACAGGGTCACTTCCAGAAGCGATCCGTCGTCGGCCAGGGGCACGCAGGCGTGCAGCATGAGGTTGCCGTTCTCGATCTTGTACAGGCTGCCCCGATCCAGGAAAAAGCGCATGTGGCGCTGCAGGCGCTCGCTGCCGGTGAACGCGGCGCACAGCTGCTCGATGACAGCGGCCTCGTCCTCGGTGAGGCGGTAGGGGTCGTCCCAGTCGACGGTGGGGAAGGTTGTGTCCAGCAGCTCGTACTCGACGCCGTCCACGACGACCGTTCCGCGCTTACGGTCGATCAGGTGCAGAAGGTTACGATCGTCCAGGCCGAACGAGGGGTTCTCGGCGATAAGTGCCGCCTCCACCTTGAACTGGATAACGGCCATGGCCTTCTGGACCTTCTCGGTGAGGCGCGTCTCGGCCTCGGAAAGCCCCGGATTGCCCTTCAGGGCAAAGGCGGCGCAGGGGTCGTTCGCGTAGGCGTCGGCGGCGAAGGTGGCCAAGGGGCGCAGGTTGATGCCGTAAGCGTCCTCCAGAATGGACAGGTTGCCGTAGCGGGCGCAGATGCGCACAACGTTGGCCACGCTGCCGGGGCTGCCGGCAGCGGCGCCCATCCACAGGATGTCGTGGTTGCCCCACTGCACATCGACGTTGGGGTAGGAGAGGAGCTCGTCCATGATGAGCTGGGGCGCCGGCCCGCGGTCGTACACGTCGCCGATGAGGTGCAGCTGGTCGACGACGAGGTGCTGGATGAGAGCGCCCAGCACCTCCAGGAGGGCCGGGCCCTCGCCGGAGGCGACGAGGCTTTCGATGATCGCCTCGCGATAGGGCTGTCGGGCCGGCGTGCTGCGCCCGGCGACGAGCTCCTCAGCGATGGCGAGGTCGTCAGGCAGAAGCGCGCGCACTTCGTCGATGGTGCGGTCGCCGGCGGCCCGACGAGCGATTTTGGCCAGGCGCGCGGCGGCTTCGGCAAGCCATGCGTCGGCGTCTTCGACGTGCCCCAAAGCGTAAGCGCAATGTTCGGCAGGATAGCAGGCGAGTGCGAGCAGCGCGGCTTTCTCGTCGTCGTTCAGCGTGCTGCCGAAAACGTCCTCGATGAGCGCGCGCACCGCGCCTGAGCCACCGCGCAGCACATGGGAGAAGGCGTTGTACTCGCCGTGGATGTCCGAGGCGAACAGCTCGGTTGAGCGCGGTAGCGTAAGGCGCCCCTCCAGCTCCGCGATTTCCGCCGCCACGTCGGCTCGTGTCGGGTACAGCTCGGAAAGTGCCTCCGTGTACGCCCACCCGCTTGCTTCCATAAACGCCTCCTTGCGTCCGTGCCCCGCGTCAGTTGCATCGCCCTATTGTATCTGCTTGGGCGTGCCTGTGCAGCGCGGGCGCGCAAAATTGGCGCTTCGGAATGCGAGAGGGCGGGCGAGTCGCATTGCTGCCTAGTACTTCTCCCAGAGCTTCAGCTCCAGGTAGGAGGCGGTCACGCAGGCGGCGAAGCCGACGATGATGAGGGCGAAGGCGACGTTGGCCGCCTTGGGGGAGAGCCGCGAGAAGCCCTCGCAGACGAGCGGGAAGATGACCCATACATATATCATGGCCACCAGTCCGATGAAGAAGTCGTTCACGAGCCACGCCTGGCCGAACACGTTGCCTGGCAGTTGGGAGTTGTCCCAGAAGGGGTATTCGCCGGTCGTGGGATCGGGCTGGTTGATGAGCCAGCCCATGACCAGCTCCAGCACCATGGCCGCGAGAATAGCAATGACGAGCGATTCCAGAAACGCGCCCCACAGCGTTTTGCGGTGCAGGATCAGCCGCTCCTTCAAAGGCTCGATGAGCAGCGTCATGAACACCGCGCCGAAGCCGTAGACCCAGTAGGGGTGATACCACGGGTCGGTCCATACGGCGTAGTCGTCGGCCACAATGCCGAAGAGGCGGTCCATAAGCCAGCAGTAGGGCATCTCGAGCCAATGCCCCAAGATGCAGCACAGGCAGAAGCAGACGATAAGCGCGCGCCAGAAATCCCACGTGCGCGGCGCGAAGTAGCCTATCTCGTCTTTCTCGGTCAGTTTATGTATCCTGAGAAACGCCATGGCTGCTTCTTCTCTTCGGCTCCTTCGACCCCTTCGGACGGTCGATAGCTCAAGGGTACTCCCTGAAACGCCCGCGCGACGCCGCGATCGCCTTCCATCGTTCAGCTTTTGACTCAACGTTGCTTGCCTGTTGCCGAACGGGCTTTCTGGAATTTGCTACACTGAGAACATCCGTGGAAGGGAGGATGTATGCGCGTTGTGTATCGGGAAGACCAGCAGCAGCGGGAGCACGAGGTGCTCTCCGAGGAGGCCGCCTTCGCCGACGGCACCGAGGGGCGCCGCTCCTCCAGCGAGCCTGACGCGCTGCGCACCGACTACCAGCGCGATCGCGACAAGATCTTGCACTCGAAATCGTTTCGGCGGCTTTCCCACAAGACCCAGGTGTTCCTCGCTTCCGAGGGCGATCACTTCCGCACGCGGCTCACGCACACGTTGGAAGTGGCGCAGATTGCCCGCACCATCACGCGGGCGCTCGGGCTGAACGAGGATCTGACCGAGGCCATCTCGCTCGGCCACGATCTGGGCCACACCCCCTTCGGACATACCGGCGAGGCGGCGCTGGCCGCGTGCCTCGCGCGCCATAAGGGGCTCGCGCCCGGCACGCCCGAGGCCGCGGCGCTCTACCGCCACAACGAGCAGTCGGTGCGCGTGGTGGAGCGCATCGAGAACGGCGGCGCGGGTCTGAACCTCACTTTCGAGGTGCGCGACGGCATCTTGAACCATACGGGCGACCTGCAGGCCGAAACCTGCGAGGGCCGCATCGTGGGCACCGCCGATCGCATTGCGTACGTGAACCACGACATCGACGACGCCATCCGTGCAGGGATTCTGCGCGAGGCCGATCTGCCGGATACGACCCATCGGGTGCTCGGCGCCAACCACTCGGCCCGCATCGAGACGCTGGTCACCGACATGGTGCGCACCTCGGCAGAGACGGGGGGTATCGCCATGAGCCCCGAGGTGTGGGACGCCATGATGGAGCTGCGGGCGTTTCTGTTCGAAAACGTGTACACGGCGCCTTCGGTCATGGCCGAGGTGGAGAAGGCGAAGCACTTGCTGGCGGATCTGTTCGACTACTACGCCGCGCATATCGACGAGGTGCCCGAGGACTACCGCGCCATCTCCGAGGGCGACGATCTGCGTGCCGTCACCGACTACATCGCCGGCATGACCGATCGCTACGCCACCGCCACCTACCAGCGCCTGTTCATCCCCCACGCCCTTTCGTATTAGAGAAGGCGGCGGCCCTTCTTCAGCTGGTACAGCTCGTAGGGGCGCGTGACGGCGCCGAGGCGGCAGGCGCGGAAGCACATCCCGCAATGGCGGCAAAGCGTCTGGTCGATGACGGGCACGGGGCTCGCCGTCGTAAGGGCCCCGTGGGGGCACACTTTCTGGCAGGCTCCGCAGCGACAGCACAGGTGGTTGTCTATGACGTAGTAGGTCTGGCGCACCGTCTCTCCTTCGCTCCTCGTTGCGGCTGTCGTCGGCCGGCCCCGAATCGTGTTGGCGTCATGTCGCGGATCCTCTTTCGGCGTCGATGCCAGTGTAGCAGGTCGCGGGGCTCTATCTCTACAGGGCAACAACGCATGAAGGCTGATGCCATTGTATCGATGGCGGTACGCTATGCTTGTTCCGCGACGGCGTCAAGAAGCCGTCGAGAAAGTTGGAAAGGAAGCAGCGATGGAAAATCCCGTGGTCGCAGGCGTGCTCGTGGCGCTCATCGTGCCGTTTCTGGGGAACACCCTGGGGGCGGCGCTCGTGTTCCTCATGCGCCATGGCATGTCCGAGCGCTTCACCAAGGCGCTTTTGGGCTTCGCCGCCGGCGTCATGATCGCCGCCAGCGTGTGGAGCCTCATCACGCCGGCGCTGGAGGCGGCCGAGGGAGGGCCCGTGCCGGCGTGGGCGCCGGCTGCCGTGGGCTTTCTCGGCGGCATGCTGCTGCTTTTGGCCATCGACCACTTCACGCCGCATCTGCACGTGGGCTCCGACGAGCCGGAGGGGCCCGTCACCACGTTGAAGAAGCCCACGATGATGTTGTTCGCCCTGGCCATCCACAACCTGCCCGAGGGCATGGCCGTGGGCGTGGTGCTGGCGGGCTTTCTGGCGGGGGATCCCACCATCACGCTTGCCTCGGTGGTGGCGCTCTCCCTCGGCATCGCCATCCAGAACGTGCCGGAGGGCGCCGTGGTGTCGCTGCCGTTGACGGCCAACGGCATGTCGCGGCCCAAGGCGTTTCTCGCCGGCACGTTGTGCGGGGCCGTGGAGCCGGTGGGCGCCGTGCTCATGGTGGCCATCACGGGGCTCGTGACCCCGCTTCTGCCCTACGTGTTGGCCTTCGCCGCCGGCGCCATGATGTACGTGGTCACCGAGGAGCTCATCCCCCAGACCCAGCAGGGCCGCCACACCAACATCGGCACCATCGGCGTCGCCTTCGGCTTCGTGCTCATGATGGTGCTCGATGTGGCGCTGGGGTAGGGGAGGTTGCGGACGCTTCTAACAGGCGTCGGCGCCGCAGGGGGTGGCGCGTTCGATGAGGCGCGCATCGCCCGTGACGATGTCATAGAAGCGCAGGCCCCCGGCCAAATGGCTCACGCCGGCAAACCCGTGGCCCGCCAACATGCGGGCGGCCACGTAGCTGCGCAGGCCGCTTTGGCAGACGAGGCGCACGGGCAGCGCGGGATCCAGCTCGTTTAAGCGCTCGCGCAGTTCGTCTAAGGGGATGTTGCGGAAACCGGGCAGGGCGCCGCGCTCGAACTCGGCGGGCGTGCGGATGTCGATGAGCTGCACCGACCCGTCGCGCGGCAGCTTCGCCACCTCGTCCCAGCGGTACTGGGACACCAGTCCCAAGGCGAGGTTCTCCACCATGAAGCCGGCCATGTTCACCGGGTCTTTCGCGGAGGAGTAGGGCGGTGCGTAGGCGAGGTCGAGGTCCTTGAGCTGGATCGCGGAAAGCCCCGCGAAAATGGCCGTGGCCAGAACGTCGATGCGCTTGTCGACGCCCTCGTAGCCGATGGCCTGGGCGCCGAGCAGGCGGTACGTCTCGCGCTCGAACACCACTTTCAGCGTCATGACCTTGCCGCCGGGGTAGTAGCCGGCGTGGCTCATGGGGGAGAGCACCACGGCGTCGTGCGCGATGCCGGCGCGCTCGCAGGCGGCCTCGGAGAGCCCGGTGGCGGCGGCCGTCAGGTCGAACACCTTGATGACGGACGTGCCCTGGGCGCCGGCGAAGCGGCTGTCGAGCCCGCAGATGGCGTCGGCTGCTACGCGCCCCTGCTTGTTTGCCGGCCCGGCGAGCGAGATGAGCGCGTCGTCGCCGGTGACGAGGTGGCTCACCTGCACGGCGTCGCCTACGGCGTAGATGTCCTCGACGCCGGTCTCCATGCGGTCGTTCACGACGATGCTGCCCTTGATGCCCGTTTGAAGCCCCGCCGCATCCGCAAGGGCCGTATCGGGCGTGACGCCGATGGCGAGCACCACCATGTCGGCGCGCAGCGGCTCTTCGCCGGCCAGGAGCACGTCGACGCCGCCATCGCGCTCCTCGAAGCCCTCCACGGAGCGCCCCAGCGCCAGACGCACCCCGTGGGCGCGCATCTCCTGGTGGATGAGGGCGGCCATGTCGGCGTCGAAGGGGCTCATGAGGTGGCGCGGCCGCTGCACGATGGTCACGTCCAGCCCCAGCTCGCGCAGGTTCTCGGCCACTTCCAGGCCGATGAACCCGCCGCCGCACACCACGGCCGAGCGCGGGCCCTCCGCATCGATGAAGTCCTTCATCGCGAAGGTGTCCTCGACGGTGCGCAGGGTGAAAAGCCGGTCGAGCCCCGTGCCGGGAAGCTTCGGCTGGGTGGGTCGCGCGCCGGGCGAGAGGATGAGCTTGTCGTAGGGCTCCTCGAACACCTCGCCGGTATCCAGGTTGCGCACGGTCACCACATGGCGCTTTGCGTCGACGGCCTCCACCTCGTGGCGGGTGCGCATATCCACGTTGAAGCGGGCGCGGAAGCTCTCGGGGGTCTGCAGGGTGAGGGCGCTCTTATCGGCGATGGTGCCCCCGATGTAGTAGGGCAGCCCGCAGTTGGCGTAAGAGATGTAGCCGGACCGCTCGAAGACGACGATCTCGGCGCTCTCGTCCAGCCGCCGCAATCGGGCCGCCGCAGTGGCCCCGCCGGCCACGCCTCCTACGATGACTACTTTCATGGAAGCTCCCTTCTCGCGATTTCTCCTGCCCGTAGCATAGCAGAGCCTCGTCCCCGCCGAAACCAGCTCGTAGTCCTTGCTGCCAAAGTCCATGCCACTAGCGGGCCTCACGTTGAAGGCGCGGGACGGCGAAGGCCTCGAAGGCGGCGAGCGCCGGGGAGGGGCGCCCGGGCGGCGCGGCGATGCCGATCTCCACGATGCGCGCCGGCGCCAGGGGCACCACGGCCACCTCGGCCTCGGCGGTGCGGGCGTAGATGTCGTTCATGAGGGCGATGCCGAGCCCCGCCTCCACCAGCGCGAAGGCGGCGGAGGTGTCGTGGACGGCGTAGGCGGCCCGCGGGCGGATGCCGGCGGTGGCTAGGGTGCGCGAGTTGTCGCAGTCCTCGCCGGGGTACAGCTCGACGAACGGCTCGTCGAGCAGACGCTCGATGGGGAAGGCGTCGGCTTTGGCCAGCGGGTGGTCTGGCGGCAGCACGGCCACCATGGCGTCGTGGGACAGCGGCGTCCAGCGGCAGTCGATCTCGCGGCGGCTCATAAGCGAGAAGTCGATGGCGCGCTGCGCCATGCCGGCCGCCAAGGTGGAGCTGTTCGCGTGCTCGATGCGCACCTGGATGCCGGGGTGCTCGGCGCTGAAGGCGGCAATGGTGGAGGCTAGGGCGCGGTAGAGCGGTCGGTAGGCGCTGCCCACGGTGAGCGTGCCTGCCTCCAGGCCGCGCACGGCGGCGGCCTCGTCGCGGCAGGCCCGTCCCAGGGAGGCTAGCTCGGCGAAGCGGGGGCGCAGCGCCTCGCACTCGGGGGTGGGGGTCACGCCGCCCTTGCCGCGGACGAGCAGGGGCAGCCCCAGCTCCGCCTCCAACGAGGCCACCAGCCGGCTGACGCCCGAGGGCGTGTAGCCGAGCGCCTCGGCGGCGCCGGAGAGGCTGCCCTGGTCGATGGCGGTCAGAAGCACGGTGCATTTCTCGGTGTCCACGCCGGCCTCCTTCTTTGCGTAATACTCATAGCAGAGGTGATGTATTCGCGCTTTTCGCAATGATACAGGGGCGCTACCCTGATGGCAAGCGGTTCCGGCGAAAGGGGTTCCCATGACAGTGCGGCAGGCGGAGATGCTTCTGGCGGCGATCATCGCCGCGCGGGCCACCTCGTTCATGTTCAGCAAGATCCTCGTGGGGACCATGGCCCCCTTCAACATCCTCGCCGTGCGGTTCCTCATCGCCGCGGGGCTGCTGATCGTCTTGTTCCATCGGCGCCTGCTGAAGCTGGACCGGCGAACGCTCGGCTGCGGGGCGGCCATGGGAGGCGTGTTCTTCGCCAGCATGGCCCTGGAAATGCACGCTCTCACCGGGGCATCTTCGTCGACGGTCTCCTTCTTGGAGAACACGGCCATCGTGCTCGTGCCGATGGCGGCGGCCCTTATGGCCCGGCGCCGGCCGGCGGCGCCCGTGGCTGCGGCCTGCACCGTGGCCATGATCGGCGTGGGGCTGCTCACCGCGGGCGGCGGGCCGGGCGGCGATACGGTGCCCGGCGTCCTTTTCGGGCTGGGGTCGGGAGCGGCCTATAGCGCGGCCATCTTGACGACGGCGCGGCTCTCCCAGGAGGGCGACCCGCTTACCCTCGGCATCGTGCAGGTGGCCACCATGGGCCTTCTGGCCCTGGGCGCCTCCCTCGTCTTCGAGGCGCCGGTGCTGCCGACGGCCCCTGCGGAATGGGGCAGCCTGGCCGCGCTCATCGTCGTGTGCACCGGCTTCGGCTTCACGCTGCAGCCCGTTGCCCAAAGCCGCCTGTCCGCCGATGTCGCGGGCCTGCTGTGCGCCCTGTCGCCGTTTGTGGCCGCGGTGCTGGGGGCGGTGTTTCTGGGCGAAGCGGTCACGCCGTGCCGTCTGGCCGGCATGGCCCTGATTGCGGTCGCGATGCTCGTCGCCAGCCTGCCGCGCGGCCTCACCCCGCGCGGCCTCACCCCGCGCGCCATCGGGCAGCGCCTGCGCCGGCCGCGCCCCTCCCGGGCCGTGCGGTAGCCGAGGGCATCTTCCGGAGGCGCTCCAGCGCACCTCTGCCAGCGCGGTCGGCGGCCCAGTTCACAGCTGGGCGACGGTTGGGCGCGGATCGGGTGACAACGGGGCGTTGCCAAGGGCGGCGCGGCGCGGCGGGCCTTAGGCTCGTCGATGGAGCCGTTCGCCCTGCCGTTCCCGTCGGGGGCGGGGGCGCGGTCCCGTTCGCGACAAAGGAGCCCATCATGGCAGAAACCAGTCCCTCCTTCACCGTCACCATGAACGACGGGAAGAGCGCAAAACCGGAACAGCCCGTCCCCGAGCCGGCCAGCAAGCAGCTCACCTGGACGAGCGGCAAGCAGACCATCAAGTACACCGCCACCGCCGAGATGCTGCCGCTACACACCGACGACGGCACGCTCATCGGGCACATGTTCGCTCTCTCCTACGTAAGCGATGCGGCCGACAAGTCCGATCGCCCCGTCACCTTCTGCTGGAACGGCGGCCCGGGCGGCTCGTCGGCTATGGTCAACATCGGCGGCTTGGGCCCGCGTCGCGTGCCCATCAATACCATCAAGCAGCTGCCCTGCCCCACGAAGCCCGAGGACAATCCCTACTCGCTTCTGCCCACGACCGACCTGGTGTACCTGGATGCCATGGGCACTGGCTACTCGAAGGTGGCCGAGGGCTACGACCCGAAGAAGGTCTGGGGCGTCGACGGCGACGCTGACGCCTTCATGCGCGGCATCGCCCAGTGGCTCACCACTCACGAGCGTTGGAACACGCCTCTGTACCTGTACGGCGAGTCCTACGGCACCATGCGCAACTCGGTACTCATGCGCGTGCTCGGCGAGCGCGGCATCGCGCTGACCGGCGTCATCGAGCAGTCCACCATTCTCGATTACGCGCCCACCCTGGCCGGCAACGACCTGTACTACATGGGCATGCTGCCCGTCTACGCCGCCACGGCCAACTACTTCGGGAAGGCCGGCGCCGGCGTGGACCAGTTCGCGTGGTTCGACCGCGCCTGGAAGTTCGTGGACGAGAAGTACGGCCGCGCGCTCATCGCGAGCGACTCCATCACGCCGGAAGAGGAACGCGAGCTGGCCGGCGAGATGAGCGAGCTCATCGGGCTGCCCGCCGAGCTCATCCAGAAGAAGCACCTGCGCATCGAGCTGGACACCTTCCGCAAGACCATCATGGCCGACGAGGGCCTGTTCACCGGCCGCTACGATACGCGCTTCACCGAGCCGGCCTACATGGATGTGCAAGGCGACAACGAGTTCTTCGCCGGCGAGGACCCCTCCGGCGACGCCATCATGACGCCGGACCAGTCCGCCTGGATGAAGCTCGTCCAGGAGACGGGCTTCAAGGGCTCGCCGATCAACCTGCTGCTTTCCATGAAGGTGAACGAGGAGTGGAACTGGACGCACCAGGCGCCCGGCACCATGGGCAGCCCCGTGTGCCCGAACACCGCCTACGATATGGGCACGGCCCTGCGCCGCAACCCGTTCTGCCGCGTGCTGTTCTTCGGCGGCATCCACGACGCGGCCACGCCGTTCTGGAACGTGAAGCACTCCATCTCGAAGATGTTCTTGCCCGAGTCCATCACGAGCCGCATCGAGTACAAGGTGCATGAGAACGGGCACATGGCCTACGAGGATCTGCCCACCTTGGAGAAGATGGCACCGGAGCTGGCCGCCTTCTACGAGAAGCGCCACGAGGCGTAAAACGCGCTGTATTGCTTGTGCGGATGCTTGGAACTGCAGATGCATGAAAACGGCCGCCGCCCTTTGAAGGACGGCGGCCGTTCTGTATGGCTCTGCGAAGTGCTTACGGACGCGACAGGCCGTCGACGGGAAGCACGGCGCCCGACACGTAGCTGGACATATCGCTGGCCAGGTACAGACAGGCACAGGCGATGTCCTCCGGTTCGCCCATGCGGCCGAGCGGGATGGACTCGATGAGCGGCTTGATGACCGAGTCGGGCAGCGCGTCCACCATATCGGTGTGAGTGACGCCCGGGGCCACGGCGTTCACGCGGATCTTGTGCTTGGCCAGTTCGCGGGCGAGCGACAGCGTGAGCCCGTTCACGGCGAACTTGCTCGTGGGGTAGGCGAAGCCGGAGGGCTGGCCGTACTTGCCCACCATGGAGCTCGTGTTCACGATGGCGCCGCCCTCGCCCTGCTCGATCATGATGCGGGCCGCCGCCTGGGTGCATACGAACACGGCGGTCACGTTAATGGACATGACTTTGTTGAACTCCTCCAAGGTGTAATCCACGAGCGGTGTGCGGGAGCTGACGCCGGCGTTGTTACACAGCACGTCCAAGCGCCCGAAGCGATCGACCACCGAGGCGAAGGCCGCCGCCACGGAGTCGGGATCGGTCAGTGCGGGCGCGATGCCCATGACGTTGTCGGTGAAGCCCTCCTCGGCGAGCTTGGCGAGCGCCGCATCCACGGTCTCCTGGCGCGATCCGGCCAGCGCCACCTTCGCGCCGTTCTTCAAAAACTCGCGCACGATGGTGAATCCGATGCCGCGTGTGCCGCCGGTGACGATGGCTACCTTGCCTTCTACGATGCCCATGGGCGTCCTTTCTCTTGGGTAAACTCGCATAATCATACCGCGGGGGAGCCGCCCCGTTGGTTTCGGGGCGGTTACAAAGCGAGAGGCTCAGAGCGAAGGCTGGGGCAGGAACAGAGGCAGAGGCTGTGACGGGGGCGAGGGCGAGGGCGAGGGCGCGGCGCAAGTCGGCAGCTGCTAATTCCGCGCCCAGCGCTCGTTCTCGTCGTACCACATGAACAGCTCGTACGCGCGAAGGCTGGGGGCGATGAGATAGGTCTCGGGGGGAAAGCCGAACGCGGGACTGTCACCGTTGATGACGGCGGTCCCCAGAAGCATCTCCGGTGTGGCCTGGGTGCGGCGATAGTCAGCGGCGATGCGGGCCGCCTCGTCGGGGTGCTCTTCCAGCCAGCACTCGGCCTGGGCTTCCACATGGCGCATCTCGGCCAGCAGCGCCTCGCGGCGCAGGGCGCGCAGTTCGTCGATGCGGTCGTAGTAATCGATGCGCACCCGTGGCGTGCGCACGCCCTCGGTCACGTAAAGGCGCACGAGCTCCATGGGCATGCGTTGGGCGAGATCGTGCAGGCCGGCGCTGAACTCCTTGGACTTGCGCCACGTGGAACGGGCGAATGCCACTTCAGTGGTAATCATGAGGGCCCCTTTTGTCGTTTCAGCTATGTTTGAAGCCACGCGCTCACTATAGCATGCGCGTACTCGCGGCGCGAGGGCGATTCTGTGTCGGTTTGCTGGCGATTTCAGGGAAAGGGAGGGTGGTCTGGATGGCGTCCGGCTTTTCAAGCCAAAAACCTGCAGAAAGTCCACCGCCGCGCGACGGGGAGGGTCGTACGCGCGGCGGTGGCGATGGTTGGCGGTTGGTGAAGCGGGCTCACGGGAAGGCGAAATGGACGAATGAGCCTTCCCGTGCTCGCAGGCTGCTATTGAGCGGCGCCGGCGAGCAGCTTCGCCACGTGACGGCCCTCAACGGAGCTGCGGCCGCAGGCCACGCCTACGACATACTCGGGATAGTTACCCGAGAAGAAGCTGCCGGATACGTCACCAGCGGCATACAGGCCCTCGATGACGTTCAGCTCCGGATCGAGCACCTGGCAGTTCTCGTTAATGCGCAGACCGTCGATCGTGGTGAGCAGCGAGCCGCCGAACCAGCAACCGTAGAAGGGGGGCTGGCGGATGGCGGAGAGGCGGTAGGCCTCCTTGCCGAAGTCCTCGTCCACCTGGTTGTCGTAGAAGCCGTTGTAACGCTCCACCTCGGCGAGGAAGTTATCCTTGTCCTGGCCGGTGAAGCCGAGCATGTCGGCCAACTCTTCAATGGTGTCGGCTTTCATGAGGATGCCGGCCTCTTGGGAAGCGGCAGTGTACTCGTCGTAGGTCATGCCCATCTCGATGTAGGGCACCACGCGCGAGCAGCCGACGGTTTCGAAGCGCAGCATATCGTCCATCATGTTGCTGTCGTAGACCTGGCACCACACCCCGCCGGGCTGGTAGGTAGCGGCGAAGCAGATGAAGTCATAGGGGGTGGACTCGTTGGCGAAGCGCTGGCCGTGGCGATTCACCTTCATGAAGGGCTGGCTGCCGATATTCTCCTGGAAGATGCTTCCGCGGAATATGGCGCCTTCGCCTTCGCCCTCGTAGCCGGCATCCACGCCAGGAGCCACGGCCCCACGGTCGAAGACCATGGGGGCGGCGTCCTTGTCTTTAGAGGCTCCGGCCCACAGCCCCGCCTTGATGCCGTCGCCTGTGCAAGTGGGATTGAAGCTGGAGGCGGTGCAGCAGGCTACAGCGGAGGGCTGCAGGGCGGTCATCATCACGGGGTTGGCCGCGTAGCCGCCCGTGGCGAGCAGGGTGTTTTTAGCATTGATCTGCTTCATACCGTCTTTGGTTTCGAAGATAGCGCCCGTCACCTTGCCATCGGCGTGAACAAGCTTCACCATCTTATGCTCGAACAGAATGTCGTGACCTTGGCCGGACAAGCGCTCGGCGATGACGTCGTTGCGCGTGGGCGGGACGTAAGAGGGCTCCCACAGGTGCTGCACATAGGGCACATAGTAGTCGGTACCGCCCGTGGCGTGCTCGGGCGGCATGTCCAGCATGACCTCTTTGCCGGCGTCTTTCATTACCTCGGTCACCCAATCAATGTATTCGGCCGAATCGTCGATCCAACGCTTGATGAGCTTCTGGTTGCACTTGCCGGAGGCGTAGCGCGTCAGCTCGTTCAAGAGCTTCGGCCGGTCGATGGTCACGTTGTTGGCCTTGGCGTAAGCGGTGTCTACGCCGCCGAGGTACTCGCGGGTCTCGGGAACCTGGTTGCTCTTATCGCAGGCAATGAAGTTGAGGCCCAAATCGGCCGCCGCGCCAGCAGCGGCAAGGCCGGCCGTGCCGGCGCCAATGATGAGGAAGTCGGTGTCGAGGGTTTCGACGATGTCGCCCTCAGCGACTTCGGGCTCTGCGCCAAGCCAGTCTTCTGCGGCCGCCGTGGCTTCGGGCGTCGCGGCTGCGTCGCCGGTTGCGCTGAGGTCTTTCTCGGCCGAAGTCTGGGGCGCGCATCCTGCCAAGCCCATGGCCCCCACGGCGGCCACGGCGCCAAGGCCGAGGAAGTCGCGGCGGTTCATCTTCATCGATTCTTTGCTCATAGTCCCTCCTGTATCGTGGATCTCTCTTGCGTCGACGAGCGGTGTGATTGGCCGTCGCAATGCGTCATCATGGAGGAACTGCGCGATAGAGGCCATCGCTTGCGCGCGGTTATTCGAGAAATCACCTCTCTGAGGTGATACCGCTACCAGGGGTTTTCTGAACCTGAGGGAGGCGAGTTGCTATACTTCTCTTTTGAGGAGGGACTCCTGTGGAGTGCGGGTGCGATGACATGAGAGGCTCGGGGAGGGAATCGATGGGAAAGGCAATAACCAAGGACAGCGTATTTGACTCGATGCGTCGTGTTGAAGCGGCGCTCAAGTTGCGCTACATGGGCATTGGGTTTGTCTGGGCGTGGCTGTATTGCACCTATGCAACGTCAGCGGTGTTTCCCTATCGAAGCGGTCAGTCCATCAACTCCGATGAATCATGGCTCCTCTCGGCGGTAGCTGTCGTGCTCGGATTTTTCGTCGGCGGCTTGTTGCTGAGTCGAAGACCGCTCGGGGCCCGCTGCTTGCGAAGATTTTCCATAGCGGCAGCGCTGCTTTTGGCAGCGGGAACCATTGTTTCGGCTCTGGGTGCATTTGCGTTGGGGCTTGCGTGGCTGGGAGGGGCCATGACAGGCGTGGGCTATGCGTTGCTCAGTCTGCTGTGGGCCCGTGCGCTCATGGTGCTGGATGTGGAGGAGCTGGAAGCGGTAGTGCCTCTCTCGTCGCTAGTTATCGTGCCGTGCGTTGTGGTATACCCTCTGCTGGAGGGGGTTGTGGGCGTAGTGGCGACGGCGTCGCTGCCGCTGATGTCCGGCGTCTTGCTTCTCCTTTGCTTGCGTGAGGGGGCTAAACGGTGCGGCGTCGAAGAGGCGGCGTCAGGCGTTGGGGGGATGTCGCCCTACTTCAAGGAAGCTGAAGCGTCGGGCGCCGCTTCAGCTTCGTCGGGTGCCGGCGCGTCTCTATCCCGACGCTTCGGAATTGCAGAATCGTGGGGCTTCTATCTTGGACGCGTCGCGGTTGTTCTCGTGGTGCTGTATCTCGCCATCGGGTGGCAGGCCGCTTTGGCCGATGTCCGCGACAGTATGCATGCGCTCATCGATCTTGATGTCTCCATGCTCATTTCCAGCCTTGCCAGCGTAGCTTTGGGCATTGCCATCGTATTCTTTTCGAGAAGGGTGAGTTTCACGGAGTTGTTCCGCTGGGCGGTTCCGTGCGTGATCATAACGCTTGTATTGCATGGGTCTTCCGGTCTGTGGGCCGGATTTGTCTCCAACGCCATCGGGGATACTCTTGATTCGCTCATTCAGGTGCTGGTGTATTTGTTTGCGATCACTCTTGCCAAGCAAGGAAAGGCGCCTGTGGCCTTGGGCGTGGGGCTTCTCAATGGCTCCGTGCAGCTGGGTGTGCTTTTTGGCAACCTTGCGGGGAGCGCATGCGCTGGTCCCGCCGCGGCGTCTTCTGAGGTTGCCTTTCTGTCGGCGCTCATCTGCCTCGTGGCCCTCGTTGGCATTGTGGCGCCCCAGCGCGAACCGATTGAAGTGCGGCCGATGGCTGAGGCGGGTTCGGATGCGCTTGAGCACTCACTCATGGTGGGGTGCGAACTGCTGCAGAAGAAATTCGGCCTGTCTGATCGCGAGACGGAAATTGCCTTTCTCCTAGCCCGTGGTTACAGTCGTCCCTATATCCGCGAGAAGCTGTTCATCTCCAAGAACACGGTGGCAACGCATATCAGGCACATCTATGGAAAACTCGGCATTCACTCGAAAGAGGAACTTATCGATTTAGCTACCGAGGCGGCAAGGAAATAGAAGGCTCGGAGCTGCCTCTTCTCTCGATGCCTTTACGGAGATGTCTTTGTGGGCGTTTTCTGGGCGCGATGGGCAGGGCGGTGCTTGGTCGTGTGTTGCTTCTAGCCGAACAGCAGATGCAAGAAATCGATGCGCTTCTGCAACCCTTCATAGATGAAATCAGTGCGGTCGTACATTGAAGGGTTCTCGTCGAGAAAATCGCTGGCCCATTCGGGGAATCCCGCGAGTTTGTCCAGATCGAGCCAAGAGGTGTCGCCTATGAGACGCAGCTGCCGGTCGGCGTCTTCGTAGAAGGGACGCATATTCACCACGAAGGGCGTGTAAGCCAGCTCTCGCGTGGGCACGCGGCACCAGAGGCTCGAGCCGGTGTCGAACAACGGGGCAGCGCGGTACTCGAGGGTTTCCACATCGCGGATGAGACCGAAGTTGCGCCAGTGACGATCGGTGTTGGCCATGATGTCGTCGCAGAGGATCATCTTTCCGAGGGCTGTTTCGATGTCCTCCACGCCCAGCGCGACGCAGCATTCCACGTAATGACGGTAGCTGTCGCGGTGGGGGACCTGAGGGAGAACCTCGTTCACGTAGTAGGCGGGGATGAACTCCTCGGTGGGGCCGACGAAGTTCGGGCACGAGCTGACCGGCGCGCCGCCCCATTCGATCAGCGTGTAGGGAACGTAGTCTCCGTCAGACAGCAGGCGCGAGAAAAGCTCCGTGGCGATAACCTCGTTGTAGGGTTCCTGATCGAGCAGCGTACCTCCCTTGAGCAAGCATCGCTCGCCATTGCGGCACACCCAGCGTTTGGAAAGAACGCCGTCGGAGGTGTTGTCGGGGGAGTCGAGGCCCACGTCGGCCATCCATTCTTCGACCGGCGCTTCGGAGAAATCGTTCTCGAAGTAGTTGACGTCGCTCCAGCGAATCTCGCTTCCATAGGGCTTGATCCAGTACTGGTCGGAAAGGGAGAGCCCCATACTTTTGAAGGGGAGATCATAGGTGTCGGCAACGCCGAGCTCGACCAGCTTCGCTTCGATGCCGTGGCGCGCCTTCGGAATGGCACGATGACACCACCAGTAGGAAAGTGCGGTTTTCGAGGCTTTTGTTCCCCGCGGGGACATGATGGAAAGGGGAGCGCGTTTGGCGTCGATGATCTCATCGGCATCGAGAAATTCTCCCGTCGAGGCGTCGAAACGGAAAGCGAGCACCTCATGGTCGCGGTTCATGAGCAGGTAACGGGAGATGTTTGGCTGGCTCAGGCGCGCGCTTGGTCGGCCGCGACCGGGGTTGTGCTCGCGGCGTGCCTCGACGCTCTTTTCGTCTATGAGCCAAATGCCCGCAACTTGTTCGGCGGCTAACACGCCGCTTTTGATGAGCTGGCGAACACGGGCGGGGCTCACGCCGAGCTTTGCGCTGGCTTCGGCAACGGTAATGCTGAACATAGGCTCCTCCAAAAAATCTTTCGATTGCGAAATATTATCACGGAATTAGTAATTCTAGAAAAATCTTTCGAAATCGAAATATTTTTCTAGAAGGAAGACGCCGTCCCGCAAGCAATCAAGAGAATGGCCAGGAAACCAAAGTTCAGCACGCTGAACAGGGCGAGGAAGCGACCAGTGGATAGCTCGGGCAACGCGGTCGCTCGGGGGAAGATTTTGCGCACGCTGGTGAAGTGCTGCAGCGTGATGAGGCTCGCAAGTGAGCCGACGAGCGTGCCGGCGCCTCCGATGTTCACGCCGACGAGCAGGGGCTGCCATGCGCCCGTGAAATGGGAGAGCAGCACGGCCGCGGGTACGTTGCTGATGATCTGGCTTAAGCCGGCGCTGACCCAAAGGCCGTGGTCGGCCATGAGGGGAGAGAGCCACGCAGACACCTCCGGCACGCGCGCCATGTTTCCCGCGAACACGAAGAAGCAGGCGAAGGTGGCGAGCAGGCCCCAGTCCACGGCGGCCAGGGCGCGGCGGTCGAGGGCGGCGAGCGCGGCGGCCACGGTGGCGACGGCGGCGGCGATGGACACGATGCGGAACACGGCCAATAGAGTGAGGGCGAACAGCAGCCCGTAGGCGGCAAGGCGGCGTCGGCCGAGCGGCATCGGCATGGCAAGGTTGCGCGTATCGCTTGGGCTGCTGCTGTCCGTGCGGCCGCACAGCCACCAGGTACAGGCGACGATGCTGATAGTCGACAGCGCGAACGGCAGTGCCATCGTGGCCAGGAAATCGCCGAGGCCGAGCCCGTAATAGGAGTAGAGGTAGAGGTTCTGTGGGTTGCCGAAGGGGACGATCATGCCGCAGAGGTTCGCAGCCAGACTTTGCAGAACGAACACGGGCGCCACGAGACGGGGGAGGTTTGCGCCCATAAGGGTGGCTGCCGAAAGTGGCAGCATCATGATAAGGGCCATGTCGTTGGTTGCCACGCATGAAAGCCCGGCCGTCGTGAGCACGAGGGCCAGCGCGAGGGGCCTAGGACTGCGAAACCGTGCGATGACGGCGCGGGCCGCCCGGTCGAAAGCGCCCATGAGCCGCAGTGCGCTTGCCACGGCCAGCACGCAGAACAGGCATCCAAGGGTCTTCCAATCGAAATACCCCAGATAGGCCTCGTCGGGCGGCACCGCCAGGGCGGAAGCCGCAGCCGCCATCGCCGCCACCACAAGCACGGCGTGCTCGCGTAGGAAGGCAGCAGGAGTGGTGGCGGAGATACGCAAGGGACGCTCTTTCTCGAAACAGGACAGTGCCCGTAGTGTACCCCAACGTCGCACAAACAAAGAGCGCCGTTACCGGGATGAGCAGTAGCCCCGAGCCACCCGGGAAGGGCTTTGCTCACGAGGGAGGCCTTTTTTGCACGAGATCTCGAGTTATAAGCGTCTGAGGGGGTGCGGACTCCAAGTTGGACACCCAGGTGTCCGGAAGGGAGTTCGAATGTACGACAAGAGGGCCAAGCAGGATGCGCTGGATCTGTGGTTCTCGATGCCCGGCGAGATGTCCGTGGATGACTT
>NZ_WPOO01000018.1:0-50097 GCF_009755265.1 Adlercreutzia rubneri
ATCCACGGACATCTCGCCGGGCATCGAGAACCACAGATCCAGCGCATCCTGCTTGGCCCTCTTGTCGTACATTCGAACTCCCTTCCGGACACCTGGGTGTCCAACTTGGAGTCCGCACCCCCCTGGAGGGGTGCGAGGTTGCCAGCTGTGAAGGTGCTCCTGTACGCGCGATGCTCTGACCTGGGGTTTTTCAAGCGTCTTCCTGGAATGCGCCTCGTTGCTCAACCTTTAGACGCTCATAACCGTCAATCTCGTGCATTTTTCGACTGATTCGTCGACGGAGCGCAACGTGGCGGCCGTCCTTCCCTACTGCAGAGGGATCGTCTTTCTGTGCATGGTTCCCTTCTGCGGTGAAGTGCTCCCAGCCTGCCGCTCGGCAGTGGAGTTTTGGCGATTCTTCGCATTCTCGGAGCGGTTTCGTTGACATTCGCGCGCGGGCGGGTGAGAATGCAAAAGTTCGCTTTCAAAAGCCCCGTAAACGCATGGGTTCAAGGAAACGCAACCGCCGAGGGTTGTCCAGGCCCGAAGCACCGCGTGTCGGCGTAGGAAACCGACTTCCAAGGATCGTGCACTTTTGAAAACAAACACTCTGGCGGACGGTTCCACCCCGGCTATCGCGGCTGCCACGCCGACGCAGGGGAGGAGGCTTCAGCCGCCCGACAGAACCTGCAATCTATTGGAGGAAAACAGTGAAGACGTATCATGCAAAGCCCGGTGAGGTTGAGCGCGAGTGGGTCATCATCGACGCTGAGGATCAGGTTCTCGGTCGTGTGGCCACCAAGGCTGCTCAGATTCTGAAGGGCAAGCACAAGCCGCAGTACACCCCCCATGTGGACACGGGCGACTTTGTCATCATCATCAATGCTGACAAGATCAAGGTCACCGGTACCAAGGCTGCCACCAAGACCTACTATCGTCACAGCGGGTTCCCGGGTGGGCTCAAGCAGGAGACGTTCACCGAGGCCATGACCAAGCACCCCGAGCGCGTCATCGAGCATGCCGTCAAGGGCATGCTGCCGAAGAACACGCTGGGCCGTGCGATGGGCAAGAAACTGAAGGTGTACGTCGGCGCTGAGCATCCCCATGCCGCTCAGCAGCCCCGCAAGATCGATCTGGAGGGTTAATCATGGCAGATGAGGCTTTGTACTACGGCACCGGCCGCCGCAAGAACGCGGTGGCGCGCGTCCGTCTCGTTCCCGGCACTGGCAAGGTGACCATCAACGGTCGCGACGGCCAGGAGTACTTCGGCCGCGAGGCGCTGTTCAACTACGCGATGACCCCCTTCAAGGTGACCGACACCACCGGCCACTTCGACGTGAAGGCTCGCATCGACGGCGGCGGCGTGTCCGGTCAGGCTGGCGCTCTGCGTCACGGCATCTCCCGCGCTCTGCTGGAGGCCGGCGACTACCGCGCCGAGCTGAAGAAGGCCGGCTACCTCACGCGTGACGCTCGTATGGTGGAGCGCAAGAAGTACGGTCTGAAGAAGGCCCGCAAGCGCCCGCAGTTCTCCAAGCGCTAAGTTTGGAGCCGCGCATCGTTTATCGGTGTTGCCGCAATACTGCAACCGAAAGCCCGCTGTCCGCAGCGGGCTTTTTTGTGCCCAGATACTTTCGCGATGGGCGGAAAGGCTTCCCGAGGGGGCGCCGAGGGGGTGGTAAAAACTTTCTAGCGCGCGCCCAGCCTCTTGAAGTGGGGCGCGTCTTTCTGAGAACATAGCTTCGTTCGGAGGAAAAATGGGAGAGCAAAGGGGAGGGGACAATCGTGGAATCCAAACCGGCATTTCGCTCGGCACCGCTGCTCGATCGGGCTCTGCGCATCGCCTCCCAGCGGGCGCAAACCTACGACAGTTTGGCGGAATCGCTCGGTGTCACTCCCGAGGATGCGGCGCTGTATTGGTTTTCCATCAACAGCTTGCGCCGCGGTCTCGGGCACGATCTGCCGCCGCTTTCGGCTTCGGCCCGCTGTTGGTACGATCCCACTTGGCACCTGGAGGCTCTTCTCGAAACGTTCCAGATCAACGAGGGGCTTGCGTCCCATTACGGGCGCATCTTCTACGATCCGGAAGGCGGCCATCTGGAGCTGAATATGGCGGCCAACGAGGTGGTGTACGCCATCGGCCTCGAGCATCCCGACATCGATGTCGCGCGGCTGCGGCGCGTGTGCGTGCATGCCTGCGAGCCGGAATGCGGTATCGAACTTCTGGCGGCCAATGCCGGCAAGGTGCTGCTGTCAATAGAGGAGTACCGCGACGAGGCGATCACCCCCGCTTTCGTTGAGATGCTCTACGCCAGGCTGGTGGCCGGCATCGAGGCGGTTCCCGAGGACGTTTCCGCTCGAGTCGAGGGACTCGAGCTGCTCTGCTCGTTCATCAATGGGGACACCGGCCCCCTCAAGGGCCAGTGCGGCGACCATCGCCTTATTGTGGCGCTGACGGCTCTGTTCTTCGTGAGCACATCGGGTATGTTCCCTGTGGGCAATGCCCCGTTCGCCTACCTGCTGTACTTGCTGCTCCTTCATCGCTCGGGCTACCATTTCTCGGCCCATGTCCCCGTTATGCGCTTGCTCTACGGTACCGACAGCGCCCTGTGCGCCCAAGAGCGCGGGCGCTACGCCGCCGAGGCGGACGCGCCGACGCTGCCGTTCGAGCCGGGGGATCTGGCCGTGGAATACGACGGCACCTACGATTGGACGTTCGTGTTCGAACGTGCCGTCGAGCTTATTTTGGAAGAGCAGCGCTGGGTGATGACCAAACTCGAGGGCATGAGCCGGCGACGCGATCGGCTGCGCGCCATCATCGACGCCGACGGCTCGATGAACGCCCGCCAGAAGGAAGTGCTGCTCGAGGCGGTGCTGCATAGCAACGCGGAATTCACCTACGACATCCATATGAGGCGCTATGCCATTTCCTATCCGAGCGCCCGCAGCGATTTCGGGCGCCTGATGGATCTGGGCTTTCTCCAACAGAGCGACGATGGCGTGCGGCACTTCTTCTTCGCCAACGACGACTTGCACGAGCGGTGCCGGGCCTATTTGCGCGAGCATTGCGCCGAAGCCTATCTGCATTACTACGACGACGAGGGGCGGCTGCGTCCGGAATTTCGCGCTACCGACGAGGCTTCCGCGCTGTACAACCGCGACATCGGTTTCTACGAGAAGGCGCTGCTCGACAAGATGTACACCGAGCACTACGACTTTCGACGTGCCTCTATCGCCGACAGCGACGGCCTGATACGGCGAAGTCCAACCCGGGATTAAGCGCTGCGGCCGCACACGGGTGCCGGCGCAGCGCCCATTCCAATTCCATCAAGTTTCGAAAGCCCGGAAAGGAGGCGCGAAGCGTCAGGGGAACCTATTTTCCAAAACCTAAGGAGGAGCTATGAGAGAGCAAGCAACGAGAACGGGGCGGCGCTCGCGCAAGGGGATTGCGTGCGCGGCGGTGCTCGCGTGCGTTTTGGGAGCGGGATGCCTGGCCTGGGGCTGCACTCCGGCTGCCGCGCCGAGCGATGGGGCCGACAAGACGGCTGACTCCACGACAACAACCGAGCCGGCACCGGCGACAAGTGACGGCTACAGCGATCAGCTGGCCAGTATCAGCGGGTTCCCCACGGAGGGCCGCTTCGTGGACGGCGTGACCGCCCTGCCCGGTTTCTATAAGAACAGCGAGAAGAACGCCGCCAACGCCGAGGCCAACGAGCCGCTTCGCTACACCGACCGCAACGGGTTCACCGTGCAGCCAGTGCCTTCCGACGATCGCGCGTTCAACATTACGTACCTGAACGCCGAGAACCGCGGCTGCACCTCGTGCCACACGCTTGAGAGCGCCATCATGAGTCTGCCCACCTACCATCGCCTGATCTTCTTCGGCTATCCCACCGAGCAGACCTTCGCGAACTGCATTGCGTGCCATTCCAAGACCTACCAGGGAACGAACTACCTGGGCGAGGCCATCCACAACACCCACATGACGAACGCGATGTTCACGAGCCAGGGCGGCACCTGCTTCTCGTGCCACTACAACGACGTGGAGACGCAGACCCTCGGCCGTTGGGACGACTACAAGTACAACCTCTACCACGGCATCACCGACGTGGCCGCCGAAGAGGTCCAGGTGACGACGAGCTACGACCAGACCACGATCACTCCGGCCGAGAATCGCTTCTTCAAGACGGTGAAGGACGAGCCGTCCGAGTGGCTCGTGGACGACACACAGGTGGATCCGTCCATCTACGAGAACTGGACCGTCTCCATCGACGGCGACTGCGACAATCCGGTGACCATGACCCTTCCCGAGATGGAAGAGCAGTTCGGCACCGTGAAGCAGGTCATGAAGATGGACTGCACCATCAACGGCGTGGGCCAGGCCACCATCATGCAGAGCGAGGTGGAGGGCATTCCGCTGTCGAAGGTCATCGAGTTCGCGAAGCCCAAGGCCAGTGCGAACATCGTGAGCCCCATCGGCTCGGATGGCTACGACTACGCCCAGATGCCCATCGATTGGGTGGTGGACAACAACGCCATCCTCGTCACAAAGATGGATGGCGAGACGCTGCCGAACACCCAGGGCTACCCCTGCATGGTGTGGGTGTACAACACCTCCGGCGGCAATTTCGTGAAGCGCATCAGCAACCTCACGTTCATGACTCAGCCTGAGGATGCCGCCATGAGTCAGGTGTACCTGGGCGAGTTCGCCGACGACTGCACGGGCGAAGTGTACTCCAAGCCCAACAGCGGCGTGCTGAACTACCCCACCAATGTGGTGCTCACGGGCGACGAGGCCAAACCGGTGCATCTGGAGGGCTTCGCCGACGCGTGGAACGAGCCCATCAAGAAGCTCGAGTTCTCCTTCGACCACGGCGCGACCTGGACGACGCTGGACACGCCGAATAACGATTCCAAGTACTGGACCTACTGGCGCATGGACTTCACGCCGCCCGAGGCCGGGACGTACCTGATGGATATCCGCACGACGAGCATCGCGCCGGACGGCTCCGATCACGTGAGCCAGTACGATACCCAGTTCATGTTCACGGTGGAGTAGGGGGAGACCATGAAAGATTTGAAATCGAAGGGCCGGGCCGCGGCTGGCGCCTTGGCGAGTTTGACGATGATCGCGTCCATGTCGGCGGTGCCGGCCTTGGCGGTGGCGCCGGGCGATGGCGCTGACGGGAATGCAGCCGCCGACCCGCAAGCGGAGGTGGGCGAGAACGCCGCCGTGGCCGGTGCGGTGAAGGTGGCCCGAGCCGAGGGCGTCTTCTCCTACGACCAGGAGGCCGTCACACCCAACGAGACGATCCGCACGATGTTCCAGAAGGCTGTGCGCGTGGTGTGCGGCGCTGGTATTGCGTTTGCTTCGGAGAACCCGCTCGACTGGCAACTGACGGTGTCGGGCGCGGTGAATGACGCCTACACCGCCTCGGTGGGCGATCTTGCCGGCGACGAGTCGGTGCAGCAGAAGATGACGTGCACCTGCGGCGGCAACCCTGCGGGCGGTCGCGCCATCGTTACGGCGAACGTGAAGGGCATTCCGATCGAGTCCATTCTGGAGCGCGCCGGCGTGCAGCCCGGGGCCAACGCGGTGACGTTCGTGTCGGCCGATGGCACCGAGACCATGCTGCCGCTCGGCTACGTGATCGGGCGCCACGGCGTGCTCAGCTACGAGATCAACGAGGAGGCGCTCACCGCCTCGGTGGGCGGGAGCAACCAGCTGTGGATGACCCGCACGCCCGCGAACTACTTCGTGCGCGATGTGGTGGAGATCGTGGTGTCGGCCGAGGACGAGGCGCCGGCCGTGCCCGGCGAGGCCGACGAGCATCCCAACAGCCCGAACGCCGGCGTGCTGACAGGCGCGCAGGAGTAGATCGCGATGATAGCGCCGCTGTCGGTGGAGGTGGGGCGCCCGGTGCGCTTCGAGGGCTACGCCGAGGACTACGGCGTGCCCATTGTAACGGTGCAGTTCTCGTTGGACGACGGCGAGAACTGGACCGACTACGACGTGTCCGCCTCCACGGGCGATCGATGGGTTCACTGGACGTTCGAGTACACCCCCGAGGTGCCGGGAACCTACTGCCTGCTCGTGCGCTCGGTCAACGAGCGTGGCGGGGTAAGCCCGGAGCCGGATACCGCTACCTTTATCGCCTTCGCGCCGGAAGGCTAGGGGCGGCTGTTTGAAGCTGCACGATTGGCTACAAGGGAGGGCATCCGAGCAGGTGTTCTCCCTCGAGGGGCCCGGTTCGTCCGGGCCCCTTTCAATGACGACCCATGAAGTCATTGTTGTTGATTTGTTACAGGCCGCCACCTCTTTGGGCGCGCGCCCTTGCAGAGGGCCCCTTTGCTGGTACACTGTGCGCCGCATTAATGGCTTGTGCGTTTTCCCAGGTAAAAGTTGAGAAATACGCTCATGGTCAGCGGGGTTCGCCCAAAACGGGGGCCCTGTTGGCGTGCGAAGATAGGAATGGCGACATGGCGCATTCTGCCCGTGATCTGCGGCGCGACTGCTATGCGGCGGTGGACATCGGAGCCTCCTCGGGCCGCGTGGTGGTGGGCTTTGTGGAAGACGGCCGCATCCATTTGGAAGAGGTGCACCGATTCGACAACCGCCAGGTGCGCCGGGGCGGCCACGATTGCTGGGACATCGACCTGCTCTACGGCGAGCTCGTGCGCGGGCTTGCCCTGTGCAAGGAGGCGGGGTTCGCGCCGAAATCCGTCGGCATCGACACCTGGGGCGTCGATTTCGTCCTGCTGGATGCTGACGACAACCTGGTGGGCGACGCCGTGGCCTATCGCGACGAGCGCACTCAGGGCATGTTCGAGGTGGCCGACGCCATCATGAGCCCCGAAGAGCTCTACCGCCGCACGGGCATCCAGCGCCAGCCCTTCAACACCATCTATCAGTTCCTGGCCCTGCAGCGCGAGAACCCCGAACAGCTGGAAGCGGCTGAGACCTTCCTTATGATCCCCGATTACCTGGGCTTTCTGCTGACCGGCGAGAAGGCCCTCGAGTACACCAACGCCTCTACGACCGGCCTTCTGAACGCCGAGACCGGCGCTTGGGACGAAACGGTGCTGGCCCGCTTCAACATCCCGCGGCGCCTCTTCCGCAACGTCACCATGGCCGGGGCGTGCCTGGGGCCGGTGAAGCCCTCTATCGCCGAGAAGATCGGCTACGACACGTGCGTGGTGCTGCCCGCCACCCACGACACCGGCAGCGCGTTTCTGGCGGTTCCCGCGTGCGATTTGCCCGCGGTGTTCCTCTCCTCGGGCACGTGGAGCCTGCTCGGCGTGGAGAACCGCAGCCCGCTCACCACGGCGGCGGCCTACGGCGAAAACTTCACCAATGAGGGCGGCTACCACTTCCGGTACCGCTTCCTGAAGAACATCATGGGGCTGTGGATGATCCAATCCATTCGCCGCGAGCTGAACGGCATCACCTACGTTGTGGACGAGAAGGCCATCCGCAAGGGCCGCCTGCACCAGTACATGCGTGTGGAGGGCCTCGGTCAGGAAGTGGGCTTCGAGGATCTTATCCGCGCCGCTGACGAGGCGGAATGCGCGGGCGTTCAGGCTTCTATTGTGAACGTGAACGACGATCGGTTCCTCTCGCCTGATTCCATGATCGAGGAGATTTTGGAAGCCTGCGAGGAGACGGGCCAGGCGGTGCCGCAGACCTTGGGCGAGCTGATGCTCTGCGTCTACGAGAGCCTGGCGCGCTGCTACCGCGAGGCCGTGGAAGGCTTGAGCTCGCTGGCGGGACACGGCTACAAATCCATCAACATCGTCGGGGGCGGCTGCCGCGACGGCCACTTGAACCGCCGCACTGCCGAGGTGTGCGGCCTTCCCGTGTACGCCGGTCCCGTGGAGGGCACCGCGCTCGGCAACCTAGCCGTGCAGATGCTCGCCGACGGGGTGTTCCCGCACCTCAAGGCCGTCCGCGCTGCCATCGCGGAGTCCTTCGACGTGCAGAAGGTGGAACCGTGATGGCCTCGCTTGCATTCGGCGGTTTCGCGAGGTGCCCCGATTCCTTGGCCCTGGTTCGCCTGGTGACAAAATGTGGCGTCGAAATGCACAAAAATCGAGATATATAGCGTTTCGAAAGGGAAGAGAGCAGTGGGAAACGCTATATAAGTCGGAAAACCTGCAATTTCGCCCGAACGAACGCTATATAAGTCGATTTTTGTGCACGAACAAATAGTTTCTTGATACGGCAACAGAAAGGAAACCCGATGACTACCATGTACGATTTGGCCCGCGAGGAGTACGCCGCCCTCGGCATCGATACCGAGGCGGTGATGGAAAAGCTGGCCGCCAAGCCCATCTCGGTGCACTGCTGGCAGGGCGACGACGTGCTCGGCTTCGACCAGGAAGGGGGCCTTTCCGGCGGCATCCAGGCTACAGGCAATTATCCCGGTCGCGCCCGTACCTTCGAGGAGCTGACCTGTGACTTCGAGGCCGCCATGGCCCTCGTGCCCGGCGCCAAGCGCATCAACCTGCACGCCTCCTACGCCGTCTTCACCGACGAGAACCCCTGGGTCGACCGCGACGTCCTGGAGTACAAGCACTTCGAGCCCTGGGTCGCGTGGGCGAAGGCGCACGGCTACGGCATCGATTTCAACCCCACCATCTTCGGCCACCCCATGATGAACAACGAGCTGTCGCTGTCCTCGCCTGATGCGGCGACGCGCGACTTCTGGATCCGCCACTGCAAGGCCTGCCGCAAGATCTCCCAGCAGATCGGCGAGGCGCTCGATGACCAGACGCTCTGCAACATCTGGATTCCCGACGGCCTGAAGGACGTGCCCGGCGACCGCTTTGGCCTGCGCGAGCGCCTGCGCGATTCCCTCGACGAGATTTACGCCGTGAAGTACGACCGCGTCATCGACTCCTGCGAATCGAAGGTGTTCGGCATCGGATTGGAATCGATGACCGTGGGTTCCAACGAGTTCTACCTGGCCTACGCCGCCACGCACCCCGGCGTGTACGATCTGCTGGATCTGGGTCACTTCCATCCCACTGAGAACGTGGCTGACAAGCTCTCGGCCCTGCTGCTGTTCTTCGACAAGGTGCCGCTGCACGTGACGCGCCCGGTGCGCTGGGACTCCGACCACGTGGTGCTCTTCGACGACCCCACCAAGGAAGTGGCCATGGAGATCGCCCACATCCCGGGCGCGTGGGAGAAGGTCATCATCGGCCTCGACTTCTTCGACGCCTCCATCAACCGCGTGGGCGCCTGGGCCACGGGTACACGCGCCATGGAAAAGTCGCTGCTCTACGCGCTGCTGCAGCCGGGCGAGCGCCTGAAGGAGCTGCAGGACACCTACCAGTTCACCGAGAAGATGATGCTGGCCGAGCAGGCGAAGAGCATGCCCTTCGGTGCCGTGTGGGACGAGTACTGCCGCCGCGCCGGCTGCCCGCTCGATGGCGAGCTGTACCCGGCCGTGGCCGCCTACGAGGCCAAAGTCCTGCCCGAGCGCGTGTAGCTCAACCAAGGTCGAGCTAAGCGAGAACACGGGGTGTTCTGACCGAGCGAGTTCCGCAACGACTGAAACAGCCCAGTGGGCTGTTTCACAAAGCGAGGACTGTTTGAGCGAATCAGAATACCGCGTGGTCTCGCCCCCGAGGAGTTTCAAGCAAGGAGCAACGATATGGCATTTTTCGATCAGGCACAGGAGATGCTTTCCCAAGGCATCGACACGGCGCGCGGGGCGATGTCCGGCGTGGCCATGGAGCAGCTGGGGTTCGTGCGCGGGTTCGTGCGCCTGTGCAACGATGGCTGGGAGCAGGGCTGGCACGAGCGCAACGGCGGCAACCTCAGCTACCGCCTGCGTCCCGAGGATGTGGATACCGCCCGCAAGTTCTTCGACAAGGAGCCGCGCCCCTGGACGCCCCTCGGCGTTGAGGCGCCGACTATGGGCGGTGTGTACTTCCTCGTCACTGGCACCGGCAACTACATGCGCAATGTGGCGTCCGATCCCTCTCGCAACATCGGCATTGTGGAACTGTCCGCGGCCGGCGACGCCTACCGCATCGTGTGGGGCCTCGACGACGGGGGCCGTCCCACGTCCGAGTTCCCGACCCACGTCATGAACCACGCCGTGCGCGCTGCAGCCACCGACGGCGCCTGCCGCGTCATCTACCATGCGCACCCCACCAACATCATCGCGCTTTCCTGCCTGTTGCCGCTGGACGCGCGCACGTTCACGCGCGTGTTGTGGAAGGCCATGACCGAGTGCGTCGTCGTGTTCCCGGCTGGCGTCGGCGTGGTGCCCTGGATGGTGCCCGGTGGGGCCGACATCGCCCGGGCCACCTCCGAGCAGATGAAGACCTTCGACGCGGTGGTGTGGGCGAGTCACGGCCTGTTCGTCTCCGGCGCCGACTTCGATAGTACCTTCGGGCTTCTGCACACCATCGAGAAGGCCGCCGACATCTACGGGCGCGCCCGCGCCATGAACGGCGGCTCGGGCGAATTCCTGAACACCATCACCGACGAGGGGCTGCGGCAGATCGGCCGCGAGTTCAACGTCAAGATCAACGAGGCCATGCTGGATTTCCCCGCGGCTTCGGCGACCGACAACTAAGCAACTAAGAAAGGGTCTGCAAAACTATGGCTCTGTCCCAAGAGAAAAAAGGCACCATCGCCGTATCACTCACCAACTTCCTCGACTCCGGCTGCATCGTGGCCTCGGGTGTGGCGCTGGCGGCCTGGGCGATTGCTTTCAACTTCGACAACGTGTGGGTGTCCATCTTGGGCGCCGTGGGCGCGAATGCCTTCGGCGCGGCGGTGGGCGCGCTCATCGGTGGCTTTCTGGCCGACCGCTTCGGGCGCAAGTTCATCTACACCTATAACCTGCTCGTGTACGCCACGGGCGTCTTCCTCATTATGTGCGCGGTGAACCTGCCCATGCTCTGCGCCGGCATCGTCATTTCCGGCCTGTCCGTGGGCGCCGGCGTACCGTCGTCGTGGAGCTACATCTCCGAGATGTCCTCCTCCACGAGCCGCGCCGCCAACATCGGCATCAGCCAGTTCGCCTGGTCCTGCGGCCCGGCGGTCATCTTCCTCATCGCGCTTTTGTTCTCGTTCATCTTCCCCACCTTCGGGCCGGATGGCGCGCTTCTGCCGGCGGGCACCTACGGGCCCTTCGACGGCCTGTTCGCCATGCGTCTGTTGTTCCTCATCCTGTTCGTGGTGGCGCTCATCGCGTGGAATCTGCAGCGCAAGCTGGAGGAGTCGAAGGACTGGACGGAAAAGCAGTCCGCGGCTGAGGGCAAGCGCGACACCTTCATCCAGATGATGGGCCGCGCGCTGACCAATTCGGTGAACGTGAAGTCTATCGTGTTCCTGGTGGCGGTGTACCTGACGTGGAACATTGTGGCCGGCACCATGGGCCAGTTCATGCCCTACATGTACGCGGCGGCCGGGCATTTGGACGACACGACCATCTCGCTTCTACAGGCGGTCATGTGGATCCTCACGGCGGTGGGTTCGCTTGCCATCTTCTCGAAGTTCGGCGACAAGATCCCGCATCGCATCCTGTTCGCGGCCACGGCCGTGATGGCGCTGGCGGCCTGGGTGGTCATGGTGTTCTTCGGCATGCAGCTGGAAGCGGGCACGGCCGATAGCTGGGGCTGGCTTCTGTGGGTGTTCGTGGCGCTGTGGGGCATCTCAGCCGGCTTCTCGGCCCAGTGCTTCTATGCGCTGTGGTCGACGGAGCTGTTCCCGACGCTGTATCGCGGCGGCGTGCAGGGCATCATGTTCTTTTTGGTGCGCGGCGTGCTGGGCATCTGGTCGCTCGTGGCCGTGGCGGGCCTCGGCGTGGAAACCCCGGCGGGCTTCGTGACTGCCGGCATCATCATGTGCGGCTTCCTTCTGGTGTCGCTCGTGGTGGGCGTCATCTGGTGCCCCAACACCCAGGGCCGCACCCTGGACGAGATCACCGAGGAACGCTACGGGAAACATATCGATTAGCTGCACCCTAGGCACACCGTCGTGTTGCGCCGAATACGCGCTGCCATTTGTCGAGCGCGATCTTAATTCCTCAACGACCCTGCCTCGGCGGGGTCGTTTTGCGTGGGGCGTGAAAACGAACCGCCCCTTTCGTAACGTCGGTTTCGCTTACCAGAAAACTCCTCGAAACAATGCGCCATTAACTTGGAACGTGCCGGGTGCAGCCGTTGCGGTGGCTCCGACGTGGTATCTTATTCCGATCATCGACCCGAGTGAGGAGCGAACCCGTTATGTCGAAAGTGACCGATCTGTACGGCTCCATGGTGTTCAACGAGCATGTGATGCGCGAGCGTCTGCCGAAGACCACCTACAAGCAGCTGATGAAGACCATCAAGGAGGGCGCGCCCTTAAACGAGGACGTGGCCAACGTCGTCGCCCATGCCATGAAGGAGTGGGCCATCGAGAAGGGCGCTACCCATTACACTCACTGGTTCCAGCCGCTGACGGGCATCACCTCCGAGAAGCACGACAGCTTCATCGATCCCACCGATGACGGCTGCGCCATCATGACCTTCTCCGGCAAGGAGCTCATCCAGGGCGAGCCCGACGCCTCCAGCTTCCCCTCCGGCGGCCTGCGCGCCACCTTCGAGGCCCGCGGCTACACCGCGTGGGATCCCACCTCCTACGCCTTCATCAAGGACGAGGTGCTCTGCATCCCCACGGCCTTCTGCAGCTACACCGGCGAGGCGCTCGACAAGAAGACGCCGCTTCTGCGCTCCATGAAGGCCATCGAGACCCAGGGACGCCGCGTGCTCGATCTGTTCGGCGACGATTCGTCCGACCGCGTGACCACCACCCTCGGCGCCGAGCAGGAGTACTTCCTCATCTCCGAGAAGGACTATGAGAAGCGCCTCGACATCATGCTCACGGGCCGCACGCTGTTCGGCTATCCGCCGGTGAAGGGCCAGGAGCTGGAGGAGCACTACTTCGGCGCCATTCGCCCCACGGTGAACGAGTTCATGAAGGAGCTCGACGATGAGCTGTGGGCGCTGGGCATTTCCGCGAAGACCAAGCACAACGAGGTGGCTCCGGCCCAGCACGAGCTGGCGCCCATCTTCGCCGAGACGAACCGAGCGGTGGACGAGAACCTGCTCACCATGGAGAAGATGAAGCTTCTGGCCAGCCACTACGGCCTGGTATGCCTGCAGCACGAGAAGCCCTTCGAGTCCATCAATGGGTCGGGCAAGCACAACAACTGGTCCATTTCCGCCGGTGGCCGCAACTTGCTGGATCCCGGCGAGAACCCCATGGAGAACCTTCGCTTCCTCGTGTTCCTCACCGGCGTCATCGAGGCAGTCGACGAGTACCAGGAGCTTTTGCGCATGTCGGCGGCGAGCGCCGGCAACGACCATCGCCTCGGGGCCAACGAGGCGCCCCCGGCCATCGTGTCCATGTTCCTCGGCGATGAGCTGGGCGCCATCGTCGATGCGCTCATCGACGATCACGACTACACCTCGGCCGAGCGCGTGTCCATGGACCTCGGTGTGGACGTGCTGCCGAACTTCATCAAGGACAACACCGACCGCAACCGTACGAGTCCCTTCGCGTTTACCGGCAACAAGTTCGAGTTCCGCATGCCCGGGTCCGCCCAGAACCTCTCCGACGTGAACATGGTACTGAATACGGCCATGGCTAAGTCGCTGAAGGAATTCGCCGACCAGATGGAAGGCAAGACCGGCGAGGAGTTCGAGGCAGCCGCCATCGACTACATCAAGCGCACCCTGCGCGACCACGAGCGCATCATCTTCAACGGCGACGGCTATTCGGCGGAATGGGAGAAGGAGGCCGCTCGCCGCGGTCTGGCCAACCATCGCACCACGGCCGATGCGCTGCCCTGCCTGATCGATCAGAAGTCCATCGATCTGTTCACCGAGTTCGGCGTGCTCACCGAGGACGAGATCCGTTCCCGTTACGAGGTGAAGCTGGAGAAGTACAACAAGATCATGAACATCGAGATCCGCGCCATGAAGCGCTTGGTGCGCCGCGATTACCTGCCGGCCATCAACCGCTACGCCGCCAAGCTCGCCAACGGCATCACGGCCATCAAGAACGTGCTTCCGGAGGGCGACACGTCGTTCATGAAGGACAAGCTGGAGAAGCTCGTGGCCGGCGCCGCCGAGATCAACCGCCAACTGGAGAGGCTGCACGAGCTGCATTACGCCTCTCTGGAAGTGGAGGATCAGCAGAAGCGCGCCGACATGAACGCCCACGAGATCATTCCCGTGATGGACGCCCTGCGCGCGGCCGTTGACGCCATGGAGATCATCGTCGAGCGCGAAGCGTGGCCGGTGCCCACTTATAATGAAATCCTGTTTTACGCGTAAGAGTTAGCAGTCATTAGATAGAGGAGAGAAGGCCTCCCGGAGTGGGAGGCCTTCTCTTATGCTCGGGGGCGCCTGACGGAGGGGGAGGAGGGAGCAGGCGCTCCGAGTCGGCGGAAAAGCCGGGTGTCGCGACGGGCCGGGCGCTTAGGCGGGCGCACCGCCAACAGGGGCATCGCCGTCGGCCGGGGCGCCGCCCTCTGCGGGTGCGCCGCCGTCGCCGGCAGGAGCGCCGCCTTCGGCAGGAGCGCCGCCCTGGCCGGGAGGCGGTCCTTGCATACCCTTGTCGGACTGCTTGATGTCGGCGTTGCCGGCACCCAGGGTGCAGTAGCGGTCGAAGTCCTCGGTGGCCAAAAACTCGCCCAGGGTGTAGCCGAGGCACAGGCACATGCCGATGGATACGCCGTTCATGATGCCGTTGTAGCCCATGGGGAAGCGGCCGCCGGAATTGTTGCCGCAGGCGAACAGGCCCTTGATGGGCTCGAAGCCCTGGCCCTGCACCTGCTGGCGCCCGGTAACGAGCAGGCCCGAGGTGGCCACGAGCGAGCCGCCGCCGATGCGCTTGCCGCAGGGGTAGCCGTAGAAGGGGCCCTGCTTGATGGGCCACATGGTCTCGGGATCGCGGCCGAACTCGGTGTCCGCACCCGCGTCGCCGGCGGCGTTCCACTTCTCCACGGCGGCCAGTGCGTTGGCCTTCACGCCCTCTTCCATGCCCATGAAGTCGCAGAGCTCCTCCAGGGTGTCGGCGCAGTAGAGGAACTTGCCGGAGGTGTCGTCGCCCTCGGCGCCCGAGCCGATGGCCGCCTCCATGGTGGCCTCCATGTTCGCGACGGTCTCGGCGTCCCATTCCTTGGGGGCGAGGTGCCCCGCCAGCTGGTTCAGGAACACTTCCTTCCAATCGCCGCCCCAGATAAGATAGGCTCGGTCGCCCGGCTCGCGGGCTCCGGCGCAGCCGGACAAAAGCGGGCCGCCGAAGGCCTCGTTGCAGTAGCGCTCGCCGTACTTGTTGAGCCACAGGCACTCAATGCCCTCCATGGGGGACAGCGGGATGAAGGCATGGCTGCCCATGTCGCCGCCGGTGGCAATCTCCACCTTGGCGCCGATGCGCATGCCCATGGCGATGCCGCTGCCGTCGCGACCGGACATGGCCGCGCAGTCCTTGTACTCGCCCAGCTCGTAGTTCTCGCGGCAGATGGCGTTGTACATGGCGGAGTTGCTGCCGATGTCGCCGCAGGCCAGCACCACGGCGTCGCCATTGTACTGGTGGTACTCGCCGGTGTTGGAGTCCTTGGCGATAAGGCCGGTTACCTCGGTGCCGTCCTCGTTGTGCACGAGGCGCACGCCGGCCTGGCCGTAGACGAACTGAGCGCCGGCGGCCTTCGCCTTGTCCTGGGAGCGCTTCACGGCGTCGGTCATACCCACCGAGCCGCCGAACTGGCAGGTGCCCACGTAGGAGGTGAAGCCGTTCTTCTTGTACTGGTACCCGTCCACCACCGGCCAGTTGAGCGGGATGAGCTCGTCTTTCTCCTGCTCGGTATACCCGTCGATGAACCAATCGAGCGCCTCGCCGGAGCGATTGGCGAACTGGGAGATCAGCGTCGGTTGGGCGCGGCCGGCGGCGTACATCTGGTACTCGTTCATGAAGTCGACGACGGAGTACTCCGGAATGCCCACCCGGTCGACCTGCCAGGAGGAGTTCAAATGCCCGATGTCGTTGCCGAGCGCGCTGAAGGTGTCCTCGGGCTGCATCTCCACGACCACGACCTTCTTCCCCAGCTCGCTGGCGCGGCGGGCCACGGCGGTGCCGGCGTGGCCCGCGCCGCAGACGACGATGTCCGCGTCGGTCACGCTGGCGATGGCGTCATCGGCGATCTCCGGCTCCTCGCCGAGCCAGCCGGCGCCGAGCACCTCGCCCATGGTCTTGCCCTCGTTGCCCGTGGCGGCTGCGGCAGCCCCGGTCTCGGCCATGGCCGCGCCGCCCTTGGCCGGAGCGTCGCTCTCGGCGGCAGGTGCCGGGCTGCATCCGGCGATCATGCCGGCACTGGCGGCGCCCATGGCGAGTACGCCGGCCCCGGCCAGGAAGTTGCGGCGGCTGAGCGGAATGCGCCCGCGCAGGCCGTCGTCATGATGGTTCGTCATCGTCCCATCCCCTTTCCTTCGGTTTCTCAGATCTGCACGACCAGGTTCTCGCGCGATCTCGGTTCGTGGCCGCCTTTTCGGCGCGGCCGCAATCGACTATGCACGGCCCAGCGGCTCCCATCCATACCGACGAGGTGGTGAAATGGGACAAATCTCCCTCACCACGAGAAGGTGAATTTTCCATTTTCCCTGGTAGATTGCGCAAGAAAATTTCAGCCCCGCACGGGTGCACGACGTATAATGGCGAGGGGAGCCAATGGATGGAACGGGCGAGGGAGGCGCGAATCATGGCTGAGACGCAAAGCAGCGATGAGGTTCCGGACATGGAAGAGCGGGAGGGGAAAAGAGGAAGATGTATGGCCGGGGCGCCGAATGTCGCCGCGCCGACACGCGAGCCCTTTCTCGTTGTGACGCTCGATGGTGCGAAGGCGCGGCTGCTTGTCGGGCTCGCCGCCTTCGTTTCTTGGACGAACCTGCTCATTTGCTTCGAGGGGCTTCTGCGCGACACCGTAATCTATGGCGGCGGAGTCGTGCGCGATCCGTTCTTCGTCGCCGCGTGCGTCCTGGCGGTGGCGGGGCTCATCGTCGCAGCGCTCTGGCCCGGCCCCCGCAAACGGGTTGCCGAGGAAGGGGAGGGACGTCCGCGTCGTTGGCGCCGCTTCCTGGCCGCCGCTGCCGTGCTCGGGGCGGCCTGCGCCGTGGGCGGGGTGGCCCTCAGCGCCCTGGCCACCTCCAACGGTCCGGGCATGTGGCTTCTCGCCATGGTGCTCGGAGCGGGCGCCGGCTGTTTCATCGCCGTCTTCACCCTGGCCTGGGGATCGGTCATCGCCGTCTTCGACATGCGGGAGATTCTCGTGGCGCTGTGCGCGGCGCTCTGCGTGCAATGGGTTCCCTTCGTGGCTGTGGGGTTCATGGGGGCGGTGGCCAAGGGCGCGCTCGCCGGAGTGTTGCCGCTGCTGTCGTGGTGGTGCTTGCGCGGGTTCGGTGACGAGCTGTCCGAGATAGTATCCGCGGTTGCGATTCGTCCAGCGTCCACGATGCGCCCGACGGTACCCGCGGGCGCGGACGTCGGTTCGGATCACGTGACGGCACGGCTGTCCGGGGCGCTTTTCTGCTTCGCCTTCACCGTCGAGTTCGTGTGGACCTGCAACGTGGTCATGACGAGCGAGCCGTTGGACGAGGGGCTGTTCTGGCTCGTCTATGTTTGCGTGCTGGGGGCGGCCATTCTCGTCATGGGCGTCATTTTGGGATTGATGGAGCGCTGGCGGGCCTACCGCATGGAGCTGTTCTACCGCGCTGCCTTCGCCTTGGCCGTGATGGGATCGGTGGCGCTGCCGCTGTCCTATCACCACCTGTTCTTCTCCTACGCGGTGGTGTATGTGGCCTATGCGCTCATCAGCGCTACCATGTGGATTCTCGCCTGGGCCGTGGTGTTCATGCGCAAGCTAGCTCCGCGCCGGGTCATCGGCTGCGTCTTCGGGCTTCAGTTCCTGGCGCTGCCCTGCGGGTTCGCGGCGGCGAAGCTCATGCAGTGGTACGCCGCGGGCCACATCGGCGCCGAGCTTCTGCCTTATGTGGGGTTTGCTGCCGTCACGGTGCTTGTGGTCGCCTACGTCTTCGTGCTGCCCGAGCGCACCCTGCTCCTGCTTTCCCCGCGGTTGCTGAAGCTGTCCCACGAGTCGCTGGACGACCGTTGCCGTGATGTGGCCGCCGCCTTCGGCCTCACGGAGCGCGAGTACGAGATATTCATGCTGCTGGCCCGTGGCCGCGACGCAGGTTATATCGAGAAGACGCTGTTCATCTCTCGAAACACCGTGAACACCCATCGCAAGAACCTCTACCGCAAGTTAGGCATCCACACCCAGCAGGAGCTTCTATCCCTTATCGAGGACAGCCTAAGTTAGGGATCCTCTACACCCCTTGGCGGAGGCTGGCGGCTACGGCGTGGAGGATGTCGTTGCGCTGGGTGCTCGCCACGAGGCTCGCCAGAGGGGCGGCGGCCAGCGGCATGTTGGCGTCACACAGCTCGATGAGCGCGCGGCCCACCACTTCCATCACGTCGTCCAAGGGCGCCAGGGGCACGCCGGCCGTGCGCAGGCAGGCCACAGGGTCCCAGTCGCTGCCGGGCACGCTGTTGCCCATCTCGCTCACCAAGTCGTTGCGTTCGCGCAGGGCGGCCTCGCCCATGGGGCTTGCCTCCGGCACGCGCAGGTAGCAGGCCAAAGCCTCGGGCAGACGGCCCGTCTGCCAGTAGGCGAAGGCCAGCCGGTAGTACACGTAGGCGATATCGTTGCCAGTGACGGCCACGCGCAGGGCCTCCCGGGCCACGTCGATGATCCGATCGTAGTGGTCGCCCTCGGCGAAGCAGGTGATGAGGTCGTTGTAGGCCGGGGCGCTCGTGGGGGCCAGTTCGATGCAGGCGCGGGCCTGGGCCTCGGCCGCATCCAAATCGCCCATGTCGCGGTAGATGCGCGAGAGCGACGAGCGGGCCGCCTGACCGATGTCCGAGGCGCGCACGTAGCGCACGGACGGGTCGCTTTCCACGAGGCTCGTCAGATAGCGGGCGAAGACGTTCTCGCAGTACAGGATGCGGCGCGGCTCCGAAGGCTGGGCGAGGTCGTCGGCCACGACATCGGCCGCCGCGGTGGCGCTCGTCTCGGCCACGATATCCTCCAGCTGGGCCACGGCCAGAAGCAGCGAGTCGTCCTTCTCCTCCATGATGGCGCGGTAGCGGCCCCCCAGTTCGGCGTCCTGCTCGCTCATGACGTCCAAGTCGCTCACGATGTCGGCGTGCAGCATGCCGCGAAGATCTTCCGGCAAGGGACGTGTGTCCTCTGCCACGGGGGTGTAGGGAACCGACAGCTCCACGGCCAGCGGCTTGACGGGCTGCAGGTTGCCCTCGCCGTCGATATTGGCGGCAAACTGAGTCAGGTGCAGCATATCGAACAGCGTTGCCGGGTCGCATTCGGTGGCCGGCGCGGAGAACTCGCCGCTGCGGATCTTCGCCATGGCGCCCATGGTGAAGGGGATGCGCCCGAACTCCAGAGACAGCACGTTGGCCCCGGCGATGGAGCCCTCGCGCCCGTTCACGACGACGCGCGTCACGCCGACGGAAGTGCCGAAGGCCGCGGCGGCGATGAGGGCCGCCAGGCGCAGGGCGTAAGCGGCCGCGGCGGCGGGGCGTTGCGCGGTGCAGTCGATCCACTGGCCCGCATCTCTGCTGAAGCGGGATTTCGGGAACACGTCGGGGGTGGGCAGCGACACGCTGGCCACAATAGTGCCCGTGCCGGCATCGCAGGCGAAGCGGTATTCCAAGCGGAAGGGGAGTACCATGGCCTCGCAGGCGGCGGCCAGGCGCGTGGAGAGATCCCAGTTCCCGCCGCGGGTGCCCGTCGTGCCGTACTGGGTGTCCAGCTTGTTGTCGCGTTCGGCGGCGGTCAGGTAGTCGTTGGCGTCGTTGGCGATGGAACGCAGCACCTGCCAATCAAGCTCGCTGCAGGCGCCCTCGGTCGTGGCACTCGCAAAGGCGGTGCCCTCGTCGCCTTCCAAGGTCTTCGAAATGAGGGCCAAACGATCGAGCACGGACTCGATGCGCAAAATGGTGCCGCGGTTGCCGGCCGAAATCGTGCTGTCGTCGAAGATGGACCAGAACAGTCCCGTGGTGTTCAGGCGGCGCAGCTCTACCGGATGCTCCACGGCGATGGCGCGCAGACTGGGCGCCTCGGCCTCGGAGAGCAGGCGGGCGGCGTAAGCGTCGAAGCCCGAGGACGACGTCGGGTCGCCCGGATCGGCCATGGACACGCGGAACAGCAGCCCGTCGATGGCGTCGGGCAGCGGGGTGGCGGTGAACTCCGCCAGCGCGTCGCGGGTGGTGCGGCCCGAGGCAGTGGCGCCGGCCGCGTTCTGGGAGCCGCCGTCTTTGGCGGACTCCTCGGGGTTGTTGCCCTTTTTGCGGAAGAAGTCGAACACGGCGGAACCTTTCACCGGAGTAGTTGGATAAGTCTGCCCATTGTCCCACAGTGCGCGGCGTTTCACCGTGTCAACTTGGGAGAAAGTGCCAGACCATCACGGTTTTCAGGGGATTTGCGAGCTTAATTGACGGGAAAGGGGGTGAGGTCAACAACATTCATGAGCAAAAGCATCAGGAATGTTAGCGAGCGATGTGCAGTGAAGCCCTCTGCGGCGCCGCCCGTCAGGCATTGTGCAGTTTGTAGCCCATGCCCCACACGGTTTGCAGGTAGCCGTCGGTGCCCGTGGGCTTCAGCTTGCGGCGCAGGTTCGACACGTGCACGTTCACCGTGGAGTCCTCCACCGAGTAGGGCTCGCCCCACGCCAGCTCGAATAGCTCCTGCTTGGTGAACACCTTCTGCGGCCGCCCCATGAGTAGCTCTAAAATGTTGAACTCCGTGCGCGTGAGGGCCACTTCCTCGCCGTCGACGCGAAAGACGCGCCCGTCGGGATCCAGCTCCCAGCGGCGGAAGGCGAGCAGCCGCTGGTAGCCGCCCGCGTCTGTGGCACTCGCGCCCGTCCCGGTGTTCGCGCGCTCGGCGCGGTGGCGCCGCTGCACCTCGATACGGGCCTGTAGCTCGTCTAAATCGAAGGGCTTGGTCAGATAGTCGTCGGCGCCGGCTGAAAGCAGCGCGATCTTGTCAGCGGCGGTGATGCGCGCCGAAATGACAATGATGGGAAGCGCGCTGTCGGCGCCGCGGATGGCGCGCACGATCTCCTCGCCGGGGACGCCGGGCAGCATGAGGTCGGTGATGACCACATCCGGGCGCTGCTCGCGCAGAAGCATGAGGCCCTCGGTGCCCGAGAAGGCCTGGCGGCAGCGGTAGCCGCGACGTTCCAGATGCGCGCAGACCACCTCGTTGATAGAGGGGTCGTCCTCGATGATGAGTATGTCGGCAACGGTTTCCACGGGAAGCAGGATAATACGCGCGGATGCGTTGGCGTCGGCATCTTCAAACAATCTTAACGCTTCGCCAGAACTTTCTTTAATTCCCCGATTCAGACTGAAAGCCGTAGGAAATGCGGTATAAGCGAGAAAGGACAAAGCGATGGGATGTATGCGAGAAGGGAGACGGCCGTGAATGTCATTGAAGCGCGCGGGCTGACCAAGGTCTACGACGGTCGGGCTGTGGTGCGCGATTTCGCCATGACCGTGGCTGCGGGCGACATCTACGGCTTTGTGGGGAAAAACGGCGCTGGCAAATCGACGGTCATGAAGATGATCTGCGGCGACGCCCTTCCGACGGCTGGTGAGGTCGTTCTGTTCGAAAGCGATCGAGCCGCGGCGGGGGCCGCGGGCGCTGCGGGGCCGGATGAGGGCGGCGTGCGGCGCATCGGCGTGCTGATCGAAGAGCCGGGGCTGCTTTTGAACCTGTCGGCCTACCGGAACCTCATGGCGAAGGCACTCGCCTGGGGCATCGTGGACGGTCCGGCCCGCTGCGAGGAGGTGCTCAGGCTCGTGGGGCTCTCCTCGGTTGGCAACAAGAAGGTGCGCGGGTTCTCGCTCGGCATGAAGCAGCGGCTGGGGCTCGCCATGGCGCTGCTCGGCAGCCCCGATGTGCTGCTGTTAGACGAGCCTTTCAACGGGCTCGACCCCGAGGCGACGCGCGCCATGCGCAACCTCATCGTGCGCGTGAACGAAACCTTGGGCATCACGGTGGTCGTCAGCTCGCATGTGCTCGATCAGCTCGATCGCATGGCCACGCGCTACGGGGTCATCGCCGACGGGCGCATGGTGCGCGAGATGACGGCCGAGGAGGTGGCCGCCGAGTGTCGCAGCAGCCTGCGCGTTCGCACCGAGAGCCCGGCCCGGGCGCTGGCACTTTTGGAAGAGGCGTATCCCGCGCTCGCCTTCAAGGCGGAGCCGGACGGGGCCATTGTTATTACGGGGGACTACGACGATGGTGCTATCAGCCGTCTGCTTGCCGGCGCCGGCGAGGTGGTGCGCGAGCTGTCCCAAGGCCACCGCGATCTGGAAGAGTGCTTCGTGGAACTGATGGAAGGGGGCGCGCAGTATGTTTAACCTGTTGAAGAGCGATATCTACCGCCTGGTGCACGGCAAAATGCTCTGGGTGGCCGCTATCGTGCTGGTGGCTCTGTCCGCTCTGGCCGCCGGCATGATGCACTGGGTGTCCTCGCCGGAGTTTCTGCGCATGACGGCGACGAGTTTCGAGATGACCGTGAACGTCAGCGACGGGGTGACCGGCGGGGCCGGCGTCCTGGGCGAAGGAGATGCTGCCGCTGCGAATGCATCAGCGGAAGCTGCGGCTGCGGCCGGCGCCTCGGGGCGCGGCCTGTCGCTGGATGAGCTGGACACGCTAGGCGCTGCCGAGGCCGCCGGATCGGCCGAATCCGAAGAGGACAGCGTGCGCGACGATGAGACGGCGAGCGATTCCGCATTCGCCTCGAGCGAGCTGCGGGATCTCGTCGCTGACAATCCCGAGGCGCTCAGCGACGCCGATTTCGAAGGAGTGTCCCGCGACATGCGCACCCTGGCCTCGCCGGCCGATATGCTGGGAGATATGGCGGTGTCGGGAGGGGCGCTGGCCATGGTCGTCTCGCTGGTGACGGCACTCTTTCTTGCCCAGGACTTCTCCATGCGCTTCGCGCGCAACTTGGTGATGGATCGCCGGGGGCGCGTGCGCTACTACGGCGAGAAGCTGGTGCTCGTCGGTCTTCTCGCGGCCTTCTATCTGGCCGTGGTCGCCCTGGCCGGAGCCGCGTCCTTCGCGGCGGCAGGCTTCACCTATGCGGCGGCAAGCCCGTTGGGCGACCTGGCGCTCTTCCTCGGGCTGGCCTGGCTTTTGGCCTTCGCCTACGGGTGCACGACGGCGGTCATCGTGTGGGCGAGCCGCAGCGCCGGGGCCGGGGTGGCCTGGGCGCTCGTGGTCAGCTCCGGCATCGCCGGCTCGCTTCTCGGCCAGGTGCTGCTTCTGCTGGGCCGGGGCGTGCCCTGGATCGGCGCGTTGGAGCCGTGGATGCTCGCCTCCTGCATGCAGAATGTGGGCAATCACGCCTCGACGCTGCTCGCGACGCCTGCTGCCGCCCCGCTGACCATGGCGCCCCTCGCTGTGCAGGTGCTCATCGTGGGCACCGCCGCGGTCGCCCTCTGCGCCGCGCTGACGTTCGGCCCGCTGCGGAAGCGCGACTTGTAGAGAAAGGAGCATCGTGACGCTTGCCATATGCTTCGGGGGCCTGGCGCTCTGCGGGTTCGCGCTGGTGCTGCTGTACGGCCACGAACTTCGCCGCATGGCCCGCTTCCTGCGGAATCGCGACGGGCGCTCCAATAGCCGCTTGACCACCGAAATGCCCGGACCCGGGTTCGCCGATCTGGCTCGTGCGGTGAACGGCACGCTGGATGCCGCCGACCGGCGCGAGCGCGAGCGCGCCGCCGAGCAGCGCCAGTTCCAGCGCGATCTGGCGAGCCTGTCCCACGACATTCGCACGCCGCTCATGGGTGCGAAGGGCTATGTCTCCCTGGCCGCCGAGGAGCCGGACGATGCTCGCCGCGCCCATTACCTGCAGGCAGCCGAAGCGCGCCTGGCCGACATGGAGGGCCTGCTGGACGCGCTGTTCGCCTACGCCCGCGCCACCGATGCCGCGTCCGATCTGGATAGGCGCCCCCTTGTCGTTCTGCCCGTGCTCGCCGATGTGCTCACTGGCCAGTTTCCCGCTTTCGAAGAGCGCGGCTGGGAGCCGGCGGTGGACTTTCCTGACGAGTCCCTGGTGGTCGAGGCTGACAGCGAGGCGCTGGCTCGTATGTTCGAGAACCTGGTGAGCAATGCCCTGCGCTATGGAGCTTCTGCGCCGTCCATCGTGCAAAGGGGCCGTAGCTTGACCTTCTCCAACAAGGTTCCCGACCCGGCGGCTATCGACGTCAACCGTCTCTTCGAGCGCTTCTACCGCGCCGATGTCGCTCGCGCCCAAGGAGGCGCAGGCCTGGGCCTTGCCGTGGTGGCCAGCCTCGCTACCGCCCAGAACATAGAGGTTGAGGCCTCTTTGGAAGGCGACGAGCTCTTCTTGACCCTCGTCTTTCCCGCCACCTCCTAAGAGGCGCAGTAGGAGAGAAGGGCACATCTGGATTCACAAGGGCCGCTATCTGCCGCAATGAAAGCGGGGCTGCAACCTCACGTGAGGTTGCAGCCCCGTGTCGTTCTGCCCGACCCTGCGTACGCTAGAGTGCGGCGATTTCGCGGTAGGCGTTCATGGCCGTCTTGCGGCTCATCTTCGACGTGTCCCCTTTGAGGAAGGCGTAGAAGTTGCCCTTGTTCAGGCGGGTGACGCGGCAGGCCTCGGCGCGGGTCATGTTCTTGTCGGCCAGAAGATCGCCGAAGGCGGTTGAGACGTACTTCAGGATTTTGCGGTCGACCTCGATGCGCGAGGAGTCGGTGCGCCATTCGACGAGGATGGTTTTGAACGGGTCGCCGTCGGACAACATGCCCAAGTACACCTCCAGCGGACGCCCTGACGCATGCCAGTGTTCGACGAACCCGTCGAACATTTCGGCCGCTTTCGTGCCCTCCGCGCGTCGGAGCAGGTATTCCTCGCGTCCGTCGCAGATCGCAAGCAGAAGAAGCGGCGCGAATGCCTCGGGATGCGCATCCTCGGCGGCGGCGAAGAACTTCTTCGTGCTTGTAGTGTTTAAACCGGTCAAACCTTGGCAGCGTTTAAGTAGGAAATAGCGGAATGAACAGGCCATACTTCTCCTTTCTCTCTGAGAGCCGAAATTATTAATAGAATCAAATAATACTTTTCATGACCGAATTAATCAAGAAAAAGTTCGCGATCGCCACAAATGCCCCAAAATTCGTAGCCCGATCGGGGAAAATGTCAGAAACTCTGAAGAACTGCGGCAAAAAGCTAGGTCGGGCTGCGGATTCGAACGTGCGATCCGCAGCCCGAGGTGGATTTTTGGAACAGAACCCGTAGCCAGGGAAGGGAAAATGTCAGGGAACTCAAAGGAGCGCGGCAAAATGTAGGGCCGGGCTACGGGTTGGGATGAAATCAGCTTCCCCTGTGCGGAATGAGCAGAAGCGAATGGCGGTTCACTTCCGCTATGTTAAATTAGCGGAAGTGAATCTCGGTTCACTTCCGCAATGGTTAAAGCAACAGAAGCGAAATCGTGAGCAAGGGGCATCGGCGTGAGTCCCTAGGAGATCCTGCGGCCGTTGCGGCAGGAGATGCGCGGCGGCCGCAGCTCCGCACGGGGTTACAGCTCCACTTCGTCGATGAGGTGGATGAGATCTTGCTGGCTGTGGATGTTCAGCTTGCGGTAGATGTGGCGGATGTGGGTCTTCGCCGTGCCTTCGGAGATGTAGAGCTGCTGCTGGATGTGGGAGGACTTGTAGCCGCGGGCCAGGTAGTACATGACCTCGCTTTCGCGGCGCGACAGCAAGTAGGTGTTGCCGACGATCTCGCAGCGCTGGCGGAAGCGGCCCCGGGCGGCGGGCGTGTCGTCGGCGGGCGCGGGGGCGACGGCCTCCTCGGCGAAGATGGAGCGCGAGAAGTCCATGGCCTGACGGGCGGGGGAGGGGGCATTGGAGGCAGAGCTTGCGGTGTCAGAAGCGGCGCTTGCATCCGATGCATCGTCCTGCATGGCGTCCACGGCGGTCGGGCCATCTGCGGCGGAAACGACAGAAGATGCGGAGGCGATCTGCCCCGATGCCGCGCCGGAGGTTTCGCCCAGCTCGGCAAGGGCGGCCACGACGGCGTGCTCCCAGTTTGCAGGGACCTGGGTGCGCACGTCGGCCTGCTCGGGGGCAGAGGGGACCGCGCCTTCCCGGGCACGTTCCAACGCATCTGCTTTCCCCTCGTTCACCACGATGAGCGGGGCCCGCGAGGCGCTCTGTACGGCCACCTTCCTCGGTGTTACGGCCACGATGGAGGCCATCTCGCGCTCGTCGGGCAGAAGCGCGTAGGCGAGCATCATGGCGACCAGCACGATGAGCACGGTGCCCATCTCCCCCAGACCCGTCGGCGCGCCGAGGGCGCCGGTGAACAGGGGAAGGGTGGATCCGCCCAGAGCCGCCAGCGCCATAACGCCGCGGCCGAGGTCGAACACGAAGATGGGGGAGAGGCGGAAGCGCTGGGAAAGCTCCGAGAAGAAGATCCACATGAGCGCCTCGAAGGACATGTAGCCGACGAGCACCACCGAGGTTCCCCAGAACGACGCGCCACCGGCGGTGAAGGGGATGAACACGGCCGTCACGGCGATGAACGGGATGAGCGGGCGGAAGAAGGTGTGCCAGCGCTCGTCGCCGCCCAGCGCCAGGAACGTCACCATGATAAGCACCGTGGCGGCGCAGGCGGTGACAAACAGCAGTGCTTGGTCTTCGAAAGCGCTGCCGGGCAGGATGGTCTCGATGGAGGTCTGGCGCATGATCCCTAAGGCCACGCCGAGGAAGAACACCGGCAACCCGAAGCGCAGCACGAAGCGCGCGTGGTTGATGGGCAGTGGCTGGAAGATGAGCTGGCGATTATCGAAATCAAGGCTTACGTGGCGACGAAGCACGAGCAGCAGGGCGATTTCCGCGAAGGGAATGAGCGCGCTTGCCACGCCTCCCCACGGGAAGGGGATCTGATGCAGCACCAGACCGTAGATGCCGAATCCGATGGCGATGGAGAGTGCTCCGTTGATGACGACGGAGGCTGAATCGCGGCGCGAGAAGGCGATGCCCCAGGCCAGCAGCAGCACCGACGATCCGGCGCCGGTGAGCACGCCGGAGGCAAGCTGCAGCGCTTCCGAGCTAAGGAGCGATCCGTCGGGCGCGAGCAAGAGCAGTGTCCCCGTCGAACCGAGCAGAGCGGCGATGACGAGGGTGGGCGTGGCGTGCAGCGGGCGAATGAGCCTGGTATCGAGAACGCTCGCGACGAGCAGCAAGAGCCCGTACACGAGAATGGACACGAAATAGGCGAGAGACAGCTGATCGTTGGAGGGCCCGGCCTGAAGGCCGCTGGTTCCGAAGATGCCGCCCTTGTCGAACATCGAGCTGTAGATCCAGGCCTGATGCAGGCCATAGCCGAGCGAGATGATGCTCAACTCGCCGAAGGATGTGCCCTCTTTGAAGTCGATGTTGATGGTGACGCGAGGAACCTGAAACCCCATAATCCCCCTCCTGCGGGCCCGGCCGTCTCGCCGGGCGGGATGACGCATTATTGCTGAGTCAGGGGGTTATAGATAGCGGACGGTGCCTCGTCAACTTGCTCACGGATCCCCTGGCCCGTAAAACCTCCTGTTCGGCGCGCTGCTATGCCGTTGCCATCGGCGTGCTCTTGCGCGCTGCGGTCGGGGCCACCGCTGGTCGACGATGGCCCTGCAACGGTCGGCGACCTACTTGGTCACCGTGATCACCACGTTGTCGTAGCGATCGAGAACGGTCGAGCCATCGCCCTTCGCGGGGGCGGTGTAAGCCTCGCTCACGTTCTGGGACGTGGCGGCGTAGGCGCCTTCCGCGTCCTTGTAGGCCTGCTGCTCGCCGGTGGCATACACGCTGATCTCAGCGTTGTAGCCGTTGGCGGCGAGGTAGTCGGCCACCGACTGAACGTCATAGTTGTGAATGGCGTCCAGCCCGTTTTGGTTCTCGCTGGAGATGATGCCCTCGGTAAGGACGACATCGGCCGTGCTGCCCGCCGGAACGAACATCAGGTCGGAGTGCACGTCGCCTCCCACGGCGGTCTCGTCGACCACCATGAAGACCTCGTAGCTACCCAGACCGTCAGAGGAATCCGACACGCTGTCGTCGTGCACGTAGTAGAAGCCGTACGCCGGGACAGCGATCAGGGCTGCGCACAGGCAGGCCAGAACCGCAATGGCAAGAACCTTCTTGCCGAATGCTGCGTTGGTCATAAGTGCTCCCTCAATCGTGGTCGCCCCGCAGTTTCGCAACGCAGCCCCATTATGGCGCGCGCACGGAAAAGGTCAAGGGCAAAACCCCAGGTGCAGCGCACAATCATCCTCGTGGAAGGGCGAAATCATCACGAGAGGATGATGCCGCTTTTCGCAAAGATGGGCCTGGTCGTATGAGCTGGGCGCCGCGATGCTTCCTAGAATGTAGGACGAAGAGGATAGGAAGCGGCGTCTGCTATCGGATTGCTCGAGCGAACGAAGGGCGAAAAGAGCCTTCCGCGCATCGGGGTTCGCGATGACGACCGCACGCGAAACGAGAGAGGAAACCTGTATGGCCTATCAGCATCAGGGTTCTTGCGCGAGTGCCGGGGACACCCTCGAGCTGCTCGCCTTCGACGACGAGTTCGACCCTTTGGCGGTGGACGATTCGGAGATCGACCAGGAATGGATGGACGACGAGAACCCCTACGACACCATCGACTACCCCACCATGCGCAACATGCCCGAGACGGTGCACCACGATCCGGTGTACTCGCCGGCACGCCAAGGCAGCGCCACCGAGGCGCTTCAGGCGCTCATTGTCCGCAACCCCAACCGTCGGCCCGTGCTGCTGAACATCATCGGCCTGTGCGAGGGCGGCTGCCCCTCGAGCGTCATTTCCGAGCGCGTGGATGAGTGGCAGCGCGACAACTGGTCGGTATACGCTCCCATGACGCTTTGCCGCATGTTGGAGCGCGCCGGAGCGCTTACGTTGGAGATGCCCGACGTGTCCGAGGAGCACGAGAGCGCCGAGGAGGGTGTGGCGTACCTGGAGATTCGCGAGACCGTGGATCCGGTGTGGCGCGCGACTCCCGAGGCGTTGGCCTTGCGCGCGGAGTACCTCGCCGGCAAGAGCTTCCGCGCGGTTGTGCTGGGATCCGACGAGGCGCGCTACGCCGAGGTGTACGCGGCGGTTATGGAAGCCCTTGAAGAGGCGCCGCGAAAGCTGGACGCCATTGAGAGCCTGACCGACGCCATGGAGATCACCAAGTCGCCGCGCCGCTTCGGTCAGCACTTCATCGATGTGCTGGAAACCTGCGACTGCGTCATCTGGGGCGATGGCGCCTGGAACTTGACCGATTTGGGGCGGGCTATGCTCGCCGAGCTGAAGAGCGCGAAGGAGGCTTAACGCTATGGTCGTTATGGAAGAAGCCGTCGTTGAGGAAGCTGCCGCTTCCGAGGATGTGAACCTCGTTGAGCTGATGAACGCCCGCGCCCGATCCTACGGCATGCTGGCGCGTCTGTTCCGCGAAGAGGTGGATCTGCCGACGCTGCGCGAGCTGCAGAAGATGCGCTTTCCCCAGGCCACGGGCAATGCGGCCGCCGATGAGGGCTACCACCAGCTGTACGACTACCTGAAGCGCGCCTGGGACGACTCGGTGACCGAGCTCGCCATCGATTACGTGAGCACGTTCATCGGCCACGGCGTGAACGGGTATTCCGCCGCCTATCCGTACGAGTCGGTGTACACGTCCGAGCGCCGTCTGCTCATGCAGGAGGCCCGCGCCGAGGTGCTCGCCACGCTGCGCGAAAACGAGTTGAAACGCGGCAACTGGAACGAGGCCGAGGACCACATCGCGCTGGAGCTCGAGTTCATGCAGCGCATGGCCCTGCGCGCCGCCGAGGCGCTGTCCGACAACGCCGAGGACGAGGTGATCGCCTACCTGCGCACGTCCTACGACTTTTTGGAGAATCACCTGCTGAACTGGGTTCCCATGCTGGTCGCCGATATGCGCATGCACGCCCGCACCTTGTTCTACCAGGGTCTGGGGCAGCTGACGCTCGGCTCCCTGCAGGAGGACGAAGCCGTCCTGCGCGAGCTTTTGGATTCCGTGGAAGCTTAAGCGGCCTTTTGCGGCCCAAACCTTACCAACCCCTTCCTTCTTTCCCCTCCCTTCGTCGGCCCCGCCCCTCCTCGGCGGGGCCGACCCGTTTTCGCGTGCTGCCCCGCGGTGTGCGAGAGGAAGCTACTTGGAAAACAACGGGTAGCGTACCCAGAAACTACGCTACCCGTTGTTTTCCAAGCAGAATGAAGAGCGAGGAAAGAGAAAAACTACGCTAACCGTCATTTCTCAAGCAATTGAGGGATACCGTCCGGCGGTGAGGGGGGAAATGGCGAAACAAGAAAAGCCCCGGTTGCGGGGCTTTTCTTGAGAGGGTTTGTCGGCGGTTGATGGGTTGCCGGCTCTAGTCGATCCCTGCGTCGGCGAGGAGGGCCTGGCCGCCTAAGGTGATGGGGGCTGCGGCGCCGGCTTCTTCCAGGAAGCAGGTGGGGCGCAGGGTGGCGATGCGCTCGCCGTCTTCCATGCGCACGCGGGCCACCTGCATCTTCGTGCGCTCGGCCAACTCGAGCGGGGCACGGCTGAACGTGGAGAACATCAACGCGTCGGTGGCTTTGGCGACGCCAGCGGCAAACGTGCGGCGATCGGCCTCGCGCACGCGGTCGCGGTCGGCGTCGGTGGAGACCACCTCGAAGGCGTCGCGGGCGGGCATGAAGCCGTCCACGCAGCCGGTGACGTACAGGGCGCGGTAGCCGCAGCCGCACAGCTGCTCGTAGGAGCTGACGCGCACGGCGCGGACGTTGGCCTCGTGGGTGGGGAAGAACTGGGTCTCGCGGATCATGGCATACAAGGTCGGCGCGTCCTCGTCGCCGGCCAGTGTCGCGGAAAGCGTCGCGAAATCGCGCAGCTTGTCGGCGCCGAGGGCCGCCAGCAGGTTGTGCCCGCGGCGCCCCGCATGGGCGGCGATCATTGTGCGGCCGGCCTCGTAGCGCTCGGCCAGGCGCTCGGCTCGGGGGAAGGGCTCCGCTTCGCCGGCGGTGCGGGCGGCCACGGCCGCCTCCAGGGCATCCAGGATGCCGGCGTCGTGCTCGTCGCACCACTCCATCAGGAAGTGCCAGCCGTCGGAATAGGTGAGGTAGTTTCCGAAGCCCACCCACGCGCGCCAGGCGAACAGGTCATCCGGGTCGGCCAGCAGGTTCAGCGATGTGTAGGCCACAAGCGCCCGGGCGCGGTTCATGTCGCGCGGATCGCCGCCAAGGCGCTCGAAGCCCAGCGATGACACCATAAAGCCGCGGCGGACGAGCATTTGCTCGAAGGCGTGCGCCCACTGCTTGTTGGGGGCGACGACGCAGAGGTCGGATTGGGCCGCCTCAGGATTTTCGGCGTTCACGGCGAACAGGTAGCGCGTCAGCCCGTTGAATTCCTCGTCCGGCGTGTTCCACTTCACGGTGGCGATGTCGCGTATGGTTCCCTCGCGCTGGTCGGCCGCAAGCGCCTCCTCGTTGCCCGCGCGGACAACGGCATTGCAGAACGCGGTGACGTTGGGATTGCCGAAAGCGGTGTTCAGGGCGAACACGGTCACGTTCCGACGCAGGGTGTCGAAGGTGGCGAAACCCTCGGGGGCCGGGAAGCTCGTGGCGACGCGCACGGTCTCGTCCGGATTGCCGGCGACGATGAGCTGGTCGCGGGCGAGCAGGCACAGGCAGGTCTGCTGTGCGACGGAAAGGTTCTGGAAGTCGTCGGCGAGCACGAGAGAGAACCGCTGTCGCGCGCCGGCGCCTGCATCACTTTGCAGGTAGCGCCCGCAGAGGTAGGCCACCTCGTCTTCCAGCATGGCGTTCGTGGCACCGAGCAGGCGATGGGCCAGCTCCAGCGCGTCTTTCTCCTCGCCCACGGCCCAGTCGTCCTCGGGGGCGAGCGCGCACCACTGCTTCTTGATGTGGCCGAGCTCCGAGCGCAAGCGGCGGGCGGGAGTCCCCAGGGTCTTCATGTCCTCCAGGAAGAAGTTGTACTCGAAGGGCGCGAGCACGCGGGGGGTGCGGCCGGTGGCGGCGCGAGCCTCGGGCGTTTCCAGCACGGCAAGGCACACCTGCTGGGCGCAGGCCACGGTGATGCGGCCGGCGATGTCTTCCACGTCCTGCACCCCGGCGGCGGCCAGGGCGTCCACCAGGCGGCGACGCGCCACGCGGGCCGCCTCGGCCGTGGAGGTCTCGATGAGGATGTCTTCGGGGGCGCATCCGGCGGCCACGGCGGCAGCGGCCCGGCGCAGCAGCGCCTCGGTCTTGCCGGAGCGCGCGGGGCCGACGATTTTGGCCGTGCGACCGTCGAAAGCGGCGATTTCTGCCATCATGTCAGTCATGAGTGCCTCCTAATCGGCCAAGATGCCGCTGGTCGAGTCGAAATCGCGCGTGGAGCCATCGGCGTAGACGACCGTCCACTGGTCGAAGGCGAGGGCGAAATCGGCATCGGGCAGGGCGTACTTCTTCTGGATGTCCTCGCCCAGATGCGCCTCCTCGGCGATGCGCTCGGCCACGATTTCCTCGGCGGTCTTGTCAAGCTCGCCGCGTTCGACCTCTTCCAGGTCGTGGGCGATGCGGGCGCGCACGACGATATCGGCCGCTTCCTCGGCCTCAAGTGCCGCTTCGGCGGCCTCGGCTACCAAGGCGGGGGAGGCCATGAACGACTCCTCGGCGGCCTTCTCGGCGGCCTCGGCCTCGGCTGCGGCCGCCTCTTCGGCGGCGCGGGCCGCGGCGGCCTCGGCCTCTTTGCGGGTCTCAAGCGCTTCCATGCCGGCGGCGTACTGCTTCTCGTAGGAGGCCGCGGAAGGCAGCGTCACGGCGACGACGTCCTTGCCAAGCGCGCCGGCGTTCAGGGCCTCGCGCACGCGGCTCACCCACTTGCTCTCCTCGGGGTCGATGCCGCAGGTGGAATCCAGCCGCAGGCGCACCACGAGCCGGCCGCCCTGCAGCTCGATTTCCAGCCACGTGAACACAAGCTCGGGCTTGCCCTCCTCGCGCTGGCGGCGGTTGAAGATCTTCATCTGGTTGTCCACGGCGTGCACCTGGTTCAGCAGCCAGTGCTCAATGGAGTCGCTCCACAGCGCGTCGGCGCCTTCCACGGAGGAATCCAGGTACTCGCGGGCCCCCACGCGCACGGTCATGCGGAGGGTGTTCACCGGCTCGCCGTCGGCCGCCGGGTGGGTGCGCACCACGGGCGTTCCCAGGTAAGAGTAGCAGCGATCGATCTCCAATCGCAGCTCGTGATCGACGATCGACTCGTCCAAATCAAGCGTGAGGGCCATGGAAGGATGGGGCTTGCTCATCGTTGTCTCCTTTCGTCCTATCCTCTTCGTTATCCAGTATAGAGAGGCCTCGAGCAGGGAAATCATCCCATCGAGATGAGCGCGCGGGATGATTGCCGTCCCTTAAATCGGCCTGCTCTTATGATTGCGCGGCCTGCGCGGCCCATACCATTTTCAACCGTTGGGCAACAAAACATCGGTGGCCGCTCGACAGCGGAGGCGGATCTTCACCCCTCCACTCGCGAAGGCCGCCGACGCCGCCGAGGGCCGCCGGTGTTTTGTTGGAAAGCATCGAACGAAAGAGAGAGGAGGACCCATGGCTAAACTTTCACTGACTCGTCGCAGCTTCCTGAAGGCGGCCGCCGTCACGGGCGCTGCGAGCACGCTGAGCTTCGCCGCGGCGCCGTCTGCGGCTTTGGCCGAGGGCGTCGACGAATCAGCTGGTGAGGTCAAGCGCATCCGTTCCTGCTGCCGCGCGTGCGGCAAATGCGAATGCGGTGTGTGGGTCACCGTGCAGGACAACAAGGTCATCAAGGTAGAAGGTGACGAGTCCAACGCACACAGCCGTGGACACTGCTGCGCCAAGTCGCAGGCATCCATGCTGGCGCTGTACCACCCCGATCGTCTGCGCTATACCATGAAGCGCACCAACCCCAAAGGCGAGGACGATCCCGGCTGGGTGCGCGTGAACTTCGCCGAGGCCATGGACGAGATCGGCGCCAAGTACAACGAGCTCATCGACAAGTACGGCGGAAAGTCGATCTTCTCCATGGGCGGTACCTCGCGCGTGTGGGCACAGCCGCCCTACGGCACCCTGAAGTCCGTCTTCGGGACCCACAACTTCCATTCTGCCTACGAGATCTGCAAGGGGCCGCGCCACTTCGGCGGCGTGCTCACCGATGAGAAGGGCTCGCCGTGGATGGAGGTCGAGCAGGGCCCCATCGTGTACGTGCAGTGGGGCACCGCGTCCGAGTACTCCAATTACGACTCCACCAACCGTACCGTCGTGGACTGCTCGCAGCGCGCCTACAAGCACATTCTCGTTGACCCGCGCATGAGCCCGCTGGGCAAGGAGGCAGACATCTGGCTGCCCATCCGCGTCGGCACCGACCTGGCCATGTCGCTCGGCTGGCTGAAGTGGATCGTCGACAACGACGCCTACGACAAGAACTTCGTGAAGCGCTGGTCCAACGGCCCGTTCCTCTACAACCCCGAGGCCGACGGCAAGACCTACAAGGGCTACTTCTTGGAGATGAACGGCGGCATCCACATGACGAGCCGCCTGCTCACCGAAGCCGACCTCGACCGCGAGTGGGTCTCCCAGTTCTGGGAGCCGGCGCCGGAGCAGTACTCCTACCGCCGCTTCATCTGCTGGGACGCCGCCAACGAGAAGCCGACCTACTGGGACGCCGAGGAATGCCAGTGGGAGGGCGAGAAGCACAAGATCCCGACCACCGGTACCTGGATCGAGCATCCCTACAAGCCGATCATCGCCGATGCGTGGCTGCCCGATCCCTCGAAGTTCGCCGACCCGGCCGATCCGGCCTACGACGCCTACTGGACGGGCGAGGGCAATGAGAAGGGCGCCAAGTCGAATCCGAAGGGCCTGCCGAAGGATCCGGAGCTGTGGCCCGACGGCGTGCAGGTGAAGCTCGCCAATGGCAAGATGATCGAGGCCAAGTCGGTCTGGCAGGAGTGGGAGCACAACCTGGAGGAGTACACGCTCGAGCGCGTCTCCGAGATCACCGAGGTTCCCGCCGACAAGATCGAAGAGGCGGTGCGCACCTACACCACGCGCCTGAACCCGCTTCACGGCAACGGCGGCATCCACTACCAGCTGGCCCCCGACCAGACGGGCCACGCCGTGCAGAACACCCGCGCCCTGCAGCTCATCGCCTGTCTCACCGGCAACTCCGACGAGCCCGCCGGCAACCGCGGCTCTTCCAAGGCCCAGGTGGACGGCTGCTGCGGCCGCGCCAACATGATCGTGACCGACCACGACCCCGTTGACTGGGGCATCCGCGAGGGCATCGGCACCATGGAGCTCGGCAACACGCCGCGCGACCTTTCCGTGGAAGACCAGATTCCGCTCATCCAGAACTTCGTGAAGTACCTGCAGGACGAGAACTCCCCGCTCATGGAGCGCTACGGCAACCACATCCCCACCGATGAGGAGGCCCGCATCATCGCTATGCGCAAGGGCGGCGACTACAAGGGATCGCGCTCCTTCCCGGGCCTGAAGACCCCGTTCGAGAACAACGCGGACCAGATTTCCGCCGAGCGCTTCCCGCTTCTGCGCTTCTGGAACTCCTGGACCGACGCCTCCTCCATCTGGGACGCCATCCGCGAGATCGATTCCCCCTACAAGCTCTACGGCGGCATCTGCATGTCCGGCGACTTCATGAACCAGTCGAATCTGCTGGAGGCGTGGGACGCGCTGACGCAGCTCGACTTCTGGGTCGACATCAACCTGTGGTCGTGCCCGAACAACGGCACCGCCGACTACGTGTTCCCCTGCACCCACTGGCTGGAGACCAACACCGGCCGCGTGTCCCAGGGCGCCGGCGGCATCTTCGGCGCGGGCCAGCGCTGCGTGGAGCCCATTGGAGACGTGGTCTTCGACCCGACCTTCGTCGTGTGCCTGCACAAGTCCATGGGCGTGCCGTTCAACGACCGCGACCCCGAATACGACGAGTGGCTGAACCTCGACTACCATGACTTCATCCAGGCCGGCGGCTCGGTGGGCTACGAGGAGCAGGAGTACCGCGTGCTCAAAGACGCCACCGACTGGTGGAAGACCGAGGAGTACCCCGACGGCCCCGACTTTCCGCAGTACGCCGCGAAGTTCCAGGAAGAGGGCTGGTTCGACTGCCGCAAGTGGCATCCCGAGCGCTGGGGCACCTACCGCCGCTGGGAGATGGGCTACCGTCGCCAGCAGGCCGGCTACAACCTGTATGCCGCTGTGGACGAGAAGTGCGCCTTCGGCACCCCCACCGGCAAGGTGGAAATTTGGTCGACCATCTGCGAGTCCTACATCGGCGACACCGTGACCGAGTCCTATGTGCTTGAGACGCCGGGCACTTCTGCCAAGGTGGGCGAGAAGACCCCGTACTTCGCTCAGGTGTGCTCGCCGGATCGCGACGCCTATGCCGGCGACATTCCGGACATCGACAAGTTCCCGCACTGGTTCGAACCGAAGAACTCGCGGGTGCAGGCGCCCGAGTGGTACGACGCCAACCTGGTGGACGGCGCGTCCTACAACAGCGACAACTACCTGAACAAGCCCTACCACGGCATCGCCGGCGTGGGCACGGGCCAGGCGACCGACAACGGCGCCACCGACAACCTCGAGGCCTACAAGCAGGCCGTGAAGGAGAACCCGGAGGCCACCTTCATCTGCACTTCCGGTGCCCGCCAGCCCGTCTACTTCCACTCCGAGCACCGTCAGCTGCCCTGGTGCCGCGAGCTGTGGCCGTCCCCGCGCTTCGAGATGAACCCGAACGACGCGGCGCGCCTCGGCATCGAGCAGGGCGACTGGATCTGGGTGCGCACCCCCTGGGGCGCCATCCGCGAGGTGGCCGATCTGTATTACGGCATCAAGGAAGGCACCACCAACGCCAACCACGCCTGGTGGTACCCCGAGATGGACCACGCCGCCCACGGCTTCGAACTTGTCGGCATCAACTGCACCATGGACAAGTACGCACAGTGCTGGATCTGCGGCGCCTCCCAGCTGCGCGGCAACCCGATGGTCGTCTACAAGGCCACCGAGGAGAACTCGCCGTTCGGCAACCCCGTGCCGTGCGACCCGTGGGGCAACGAGGCGATCACCAACGCCAACGACCCGCGTCTGAAGGAATGGCTGGCCAACGACCCGCGTCTGGACGACTCCAAGGTGGAGCTCACCTACGCGAGCGCCGATGCGAAGGGCCTGCAGACGATCAGCCTCATCAAGGAATAGGAAGGAGGAAACACGATGTCCAACTACGCAATCATCACGGATCTCAACCGTTGCACGGGCTGCCTCGCCTGCACCGTGGCGTGCAAGGCCATCAACGGCGTGGACGTGGGCAACTTCTGGATCAAGACCCTGCGCGTCGGCCCGCATCCCATCGAGGGCGGTTCCGGCACCTTCCCGGACGTGGAGATGTACTTCCTCCCCGTTCAGTGCCAGCACTGCGAGAACCCCGAGTGCGTGAAGGTGTGCCCGACCGAGGCGTCTCATGTCGCCGAGGACGGCACCATCCAGATCGACAAGGACAAGTGCATCGGCTGCCAGTTCTGCGCCATGGCCTGCCCCTATGGTGTGCGCTACCTGAACCAGACCGAGCGCGTTGTGGAGAAGTGCACGCTGTGCGAGCAGCGCACGAGTCAGGGCGAGCTGCCCCAGTGCGTGGCCCAGTGCGGCGCCCGCGCCCGCTTCTTCGGCGACCTCGATCAGGGCGTCGAGAACTTCGAGGCCCCGGCGCACCCGGACACCCCCGGCTGCCAGTACGACGACATGACGAAGACCCGCGTCAAGCTCAAGGACTACGTGGAAGCCTTTACCGAGAACGACATTCATCACCTCACCAACAAGGGCAACAACCCCAAGCTCATGTACTTGTTGCGCGAGGGCCGGAAGTGGAGGGAGTAACAACCCATGGAAATTCAGTGGCCCCTTATTCTCTTCACCTTCTTTAATTGCCTGGCCGGCGGCATCTTCTTGATGCAGGGTATTCTCACGCTCGCCGGCAAGGGCAAGGCCATGCAGCTCGCGTCCTGCGTGAGCGCGATTGTGGCTCTCGCCATCGGCGGTCTGTCGGTGTTCTTCCACCTGCAGCACCCGCTGCGCATGCTGAACGGCTTCGGGCACATCACCTCGGGCATCACTATCGAGCTCATCTTCGTGATCGTGTTCGCCATCGCCGTGGTGCTGTACTTCCTCATGATGCGCCGCTCCGAGGAGGGCGTGGCCCCCAAGTGGTGCGCCATCCTGGCCATCGTCGTGTCCCTGGCGCTGCCCTTCGCGACGGGCGACTCCTATCTGATGAGTGCCATTCCCGTGTGGGACACCATGCTGCTGCCTCTGTACTACGTGGTGGCCACGGTGATGCTCGGCGGCCTGGCTGCCATGATCATCGCTGGCGCCACGAAAGCTGAGGATGCCGTGAAGCTGTCCGCTACCGTGGCCTTCATCGGAGCCGTGGTGTGCGCCGTGGTGAGCGTCATCTACGCGGTCGCGATCTCCGGCATGGGCGCGAACTACACCGAGATGGAGTACTACTTCGACCCGACGCTGCCCGACGTGGCCATGCGCCAGTCCGAGCAGATCACCGGCGCCATTCTGGCCGGCGAGCATGCCGTGGCCTTCTGGCTGGGCAACATCGTCGTCGGTTGCGCGGTGCCCGCCGTGCTGGCGGCCCTCGTGATGTGCGGCAAGGTTCCCGCCGAGAAGGCCCTGGCTGTGGCCGTGATCGCCCTGGTGTGCGCCGTGATCGGCACCATCGTGTGGCGCGTGCTGCTCTACGAAGTGGCCGTGAACGCCCTCATCCAGTTCCAGTGGGCGCTTCAGTAAGAGGTTGAACGTGAGAAGGGCCATCTCTGGTCGGTTGGCCCTTCTCTGAAGACGAGTGTTGGACAGGGCGGCTTGATGTAACGGCTTAAGCCCCGCAGGCGACGCAAGTAAACCGCCCTGTCTGTTTCGAAATGGCTTGCAAATAACGATTTTACGGTTAGAGAACGCGGCAACCGTTATTTGGAAGCCATTTAAGCAAAGAGTGAAGAGGAGACTGCTATGGCTCAAGAGGAAAAGAAGGACGAAGCCGAGGCCAAGCGTGCGCCGCGTGGCGGCATCACGCGGCGCGGGCTGTTCATCGGCGTGGGATCGACGGCGGCGCTGCTGGGTCTGGGCGCTTTGCGCTACGCGGGCCACAACCCGCTGAACCGACCGCCGGGAGGCACCGACGAGGCCCATCTGGTAAGCGGCTGCATCCGCTGCGAGCGCTGCTACGAGGCGTGCCCCCGTGAGGCCATCGTGCCGGCGAAAATCGAGGACGGGCTGCTGGGCATGCGCAGCCCCATGCTCGACTTCAACACGGGAAACTACTGCGATTTCTGCTACGAGGAGAACGGCGGCAACCCCTTGTGCGCGGCCGTGTGCCCCACGGCGGCCCTGGAGCTGCCCGCCAGCTACACGGTGGGCAACCCGGAGACCGGCGAGACGGGCGACATCATCATCGGCACGGCGGAGATCGATCCGCGCACGTGCTTGGCCTATCGCATGACCGGCTGCCGCGACTGCTACGACGCCTGCAACTACAGCGCCATCGAGCTTAAGGACGAGGGCGGCGCGAACCCCATTCCCTACGTCGTGGAAGACAAGTGCAACGGCTGCGGCGCCTGCCAGGCCGCCTGCCTGTCGCTGTCGTCCGGTTCCATCAAGTCCACCGAGCGCGCCATTGTAGTGCGCCCTATTGAAGCCTAAAGGGGGTAAGTTATGGCTCAGAAGAATGAAACTACGGAAGCGTCCGTTTCATCTCAGGCTGCGGGCGTGAAGGGGAAGGGCTCTGCGAACGCGCTGGCCGCGAAGCTGAAGACGCGTCGGCTGCGCACGGCTGTGGGAGCCGTGGTGTTCGTCGGCATGGCCGCCGGGCTTGTCGCCGGCGTGAGCATGGGCACGATGTCCGGCTTCGGTTGGGACACGTTCTCGATGCTGTGCCCCTTGGGCGCGCTGGGCACCATGATCGCCACGAAGACTATGATTCCCCGCGCGGTGGTGTCGCTCGTGCTTATCGCCGCCCTCGTGCTCGTGTTCGGCCGCGCGTTTTGCTCGTGGCTGTGCCCGACCATGCTCATCGACCGCATCCGCGACTTCTTCCGCTCGCCCAAGAAACGCCGCGAGCTAGCGGAGAAGAAGAACTCCGAGATCAAGGCCATCTCGCAGCAGGAGCTGACGAGTTTGAAAGCTGCGAAGGACGGCCACGCCTGCGGCGCCTGCGGTAAGTGCCAGCCGGTTCATCACGGCAAGGTGGACTCGCGCCACGCAGTGCTCGGCGGCGCGCTGCTTTCCACGGCCGTGTTCGGGTTCCCGGTGTTCTGCCTCGTGTGTCCGGTGGGCCTCACGTTTGCCACGGTGCTCGTCATCTGGCGCGCCTTCGCCCACGGCGACGCGACCATTGGGCTCATTCTCATTCCGGCGATGCTTGTTATCGAGCTGGTGGTGCTGCGCAAGTGGTGCTCCAACTTCTGCCCGCTCTCGGCGCTCATGAACCTGGTCGGGCGCTTCTCGCGCACGTTCGTGCCTACCATTAATGATGAGAAGTGCCTGGAGACGGCCCGTGCCACCTCCTGCAGCAAGTGCGCCGAGGTGTGCGACGCCGACATCAACATCCGTCATCCGGAATTCGGTCTGCGCGCCATGGCCGACTGCACGCGCTGCCGCAACTGCGTGGACGTGTGTCCTACGAAGGCCATCACGATGCCGGTGTTCGTCGGCAAGAAGGCGGGCAAGACGGTCGTGGAAATTCCCGATCCGGTCATGGACGACTTGGAGCCAAAGTTGGACTAGCGACTCGTTGGGGGGCGGCCCGCGGAGCCCGTGCTCGCCGCCCGCTGATCGCTGTTTCCCGCTGCGAACGCGGCCAAGGAATCAGCGAAGATGACGCACATGAGTCGGTACTATCCCGGCATCGTTGCTGCTGAAGTGGAAGCTGATTCTTAAGAGCCGCGTTCTCCGCGGGGCGATCAGAGGTCGTCGATCACGGGCTCCGCGGGCCGCCTCGCGAGGTGATATTAAGCTGCAAGAGCGGGAGGGCTTTGGGAGAGGCCCGACCGTCTTGGAAGAGGAGTGACAATGGTTGAGACGATTGATGCGGGGGCCCATCGCTATGTGGGGGCTGCGTTTACGGTCGTGGACAGCGGGGCCATTCGGGTGCATCGGGAGCGGTGCGCGAAGGTGCGCAACCGCAATGTGGACTGCCTGAAGTGCGCGGCGGCGTGCACTTCAGGGTGCCTTTCTTTGGATGATGGCGAGTTGGTGATCGATGCCTCGAAATGCGTCGGCTGCGGCACCTGCGCCACGGTGTGTCCCACGTGCGCTTTGGAGTCGCTGAATCCCTCGGACGCCGAGCTGAAGGCCGCCTGCCTGCGCATCGCGCGCGATGGGGAAGTGGTCATTGCCTGCAGTCAGATGGAAGAGGCCCTGGGCGATTTGCTGGTGCCCGGCGCGGCGCCGTCCGTGGTCTGCGCGGGGCGCGTGGATGAGTCATTGCTGGCGGGGCTCGCCGCCGAGGGCGTGGGCTGTGTGACGGTGCTCTGCGGCGACTGCGAGCGTTGCGCCCAGCGCCACGGTCGCGACACGGCGGAGCTCGTGGCCGAAACGGCGCGTCAGGTGCTCGGCGCTTGGGGCAACGAGCTGGAAATCGTCGTGACCGACGTGCCTCCGGTGGGTGTTCTTGCTGATGGCGTCGATACCGGAGCCGTCGAAGCTGCCCGCGACGCTCACTTTGCCCAAGAGCCGGCTTGTCCGCCTGTACGCGAAGCTGAAGAATTTCTCACCGGTTCATCTGTAGAGGCGGATGCCCTGCGCCGTCCCGCCCATTCCCTCCATGTCATGAAGGACGGCACGCTGCCGCACTTTATTCCCGATCGGCGCGAGCGATTGCTGGACGCATTGGCGCAGCTAGGGGAGCCTGCGAGCGGCAAGCTGGAGACCCGCCTGTGGGGTGCGGTGGTCATCGACGGCACGAAGTGCGTTTCTTGCCGCATGTGCGCGACATTCTGCCCTACCGGCGCCATCGCGAAGTTCGACGACGCCGACGGCACCCTAGGCGTTGCCCACACCCCGGGCGACTGCGTGAAGTGCGGCAGCTGTGGGGACGTGTGCCCGGCCGGCGCCATCACGCTGCTCGATGCCGTGCCTGTAAGCTGGCTCACCGACGGCAGCCGCCACCGTTACGTCATGACGCCGCGCCCCGTGAGCCTTACCGACAACCCACACCAGATCCTCGACACCTTCCGCCTCGACTTCAACGGAGACATCTTCGAACGGTAGGGGAGCCGCACCGATCGCCGGGGCCCTCCGCGCAGGGAGTCGGCGAGCCGTTAGCGAGCCGTCCTTCCACGGCGTCTCGCCGAAGCCCGCACGGCGGCGACGGGATCGTCGTGCGGCGAACTTCAGACTTCTCCGCAAAGCAGGAGAGGTCGCATCTCCCGACTGCCCCGGCATCCGCCCCGGCAGCCACGCGACCTCGATCTGCCCCAGCCCCCCGGCGCCCCTATCCTCTTCACGGCGCCGGGGGCGTTTTATACCAAGGGCAAGCGCAGAGTGAAGGTGGTGCCTTCTTGTGCGGTGCTGGTGACGGCGATGGCGCCCTTGTGGGCTTGGGCGATGTCGCGGGCGATGGCCAGCCCCAGCCCGTAGCCGCCGGCGCCGTCGTTTTCGCTGTCGACGGCGTTGTGGGTGCGGGCTTTGTCGGCGCGATAGAAGCGGTCGAACAGGTGGGGCAGGTCGGCCGCATCGATGGGCTCGCCGCTGTTGCGCACGGAAAGGACGGCATCTCCCGTCGCAGCCCGCAGCGTCACGGCCACGGTGCCCCCGGGGTCGGTGTACTTGCAGGCGTTGTCCAAAAGCACGGCCACGGCCCGTTGGAGGCGCGCGGCGTTGCCCCGTACGGCAATGCCCGGCGCGACCGTGCATTGCCAGGTAAGATCCCGTTCGAAGGCCACGGCCTCGAAGGTGAGGGCCTCGCCCTCCACAAGGCGGCTGAGGTCGACGACGGCCGCGGGGCCTTCCGAGGTTTGGGCGCCTTGCGGGGTCGGTCGGGCCAGATCGAGCATATCGGTCACGAGGCTCTGCATGCGCTCCGCCTCCATCTGGGTGCTCTCAATCCACTGGCGCTGGCTGGCGATGGTGTCACTGCCGCGCTGCCGCAGGATGGCGTTGTTGGCGAGGATGACCGTGAGCGGGGTCTTCAGTTCGTGGGACGCGTCGGCTATGAACTGCTGCTGCTGGGCCCAGGCCTGCTGAACCGGGCGCAGCGCCCAGCGGGAGAAGACGAGATTCAAAAGGAACAGCAGCCCCAGCGCCCCTAGGCCCACGGCGGTGAGCACGAGGGCCAGCGAGCGCCAGCCGTCGGCGGCGCTTCCGTCGGCGAAGGCCACCATGAGGTCGGGGCCTGCCTCATGCTTGGCGAAGTACAGTCCGACGTCGGGCAGATACCCCCAGGGCGCTTCAGCGCTGACGACTTCAGGAATGGCGTGCACGAGCAGCGCCTCGGGCACGGTGGCTCCCGAGCGGTCGGTCAGTTGCATGACCGTGCGGTCGGCAATGTAGTAGACCGCCACGGGCAGCGAGGCCTCCTCGGCGGTGCCGGGGCCTCCGATGCGGGGCGGCGCGAAACCGGGATCGCTGGTGCCGGCGCCGATATCCTGGGTGGGAGCGGGGGCCGAGCCGTCCTCTGCGGGTGTTTCCGCGCCTTCAACGCTTTTGCCCGGGTTTGCGTTGCCGCTCGTGGCGCCTTCCGCGTCGTTGTCCGCGTCGGTGCCACCGGCCGCCTCGTTTCCAGCGCGATTGTCGTCATCGTCCGTGCCATCGGCGTCTGCGGCGTTCTCGCCGTCTTCCCGGGGGGCCTCGCCCCGATGGAAAGGCTCGGCGTCGGGGATGAGCTGCGGTTCGTGCAGGGAGCGGCTCGTGGCGGCCATGAGCCGGTTGCGCACGTCGTCGATGTCGGCGCGGTAGTCGGCGTAGCAGATAGTGGCGAACGAGGCGGCCAGCACGAGGGCGGCCAGCGTCATGTTCAGGGCTATGAACTTCGTTCTCAGCTGGCGCAGCATGGGGGCGGCTTCGTCGGCTGCGCGCTTCGGAGTCCTGACGCCCTTCGGGTTCAGACAGGGGGCGAGGCGCGGTTTCGGAGGGAGTCCCATGGGCGCTTAGCCCTCCTCGGCGAGCCGGTAGCCCACCGAGCGGATGGTCTCGATCTTCGCCTTCGACCCCACGTGGGCCATCTTCTTCCGCAGAAACGAGATGTATGCCTCTACGTTGTTGTCGCTGGCGCTGGATGAGGGCCCCCAGGCGCGGCTGATAAGCTGCTCTTTCGAAAGCACTGCTCCCGGCGAGCCGAGCAGGATGCGGGCGATGGCGAACTCCTTCTGCGACAGGCGGATGGATTCGTCGCCGCAGGTGAGATCCATGGATTCCAGGTTCAGCGTGAGGTTGCCCACCGTGAGCGTCTCGAAGACGACATCGCCTTGGCGCCGTGTGAGGGCACGCAGGTGCGCCAGAAGCTCGGCCGGCGAGAAGGGCTTGGTCATGTAGTCGTCGGCGCCGGAGTCGTAGCCGCAGATTTTGTCGCTTATGGCATCGCGAGCGGTGAGCAGCAGAATGGGCGTGCTCACATGCGCTCGGCGCAGGCGCTGGGCCACGGTGAAGCCGTCGGCCTTCGGTAGCATGACGTCCAGGATGATGACGTCGTAGGTGCCGGTCTCGCCGTAGCGCACGCCGGCCTCCCCGTCGTGCACGACGTCGGTAGTATAGCCGTTGTCCTCAAGGATGCGGGCCAGTGCCTCGGCGAGGCGGGCGTCGTCTTCCACGACCAGAACGTGCATGGTGATCCTTTCCGTAAGGGCCGTCGCGCACCGACGCCTCGGGCTCGGTTGTGGCGCTTCGCAGTGTGTGCCCGGAGCTGTTGTGGCGCTGGACGCGCTTGAATTCATTGTAACGACCCACCTGAAGGCAACCTGAAAGGAATCGGCTGCTTCAGGCAGTTTTCAGGAAGTCCCCTTATTGTTGGGGCCGGCCTGCGGGAGATCAGGGTTTCGCGGGCCGGCGAGAATCAGGATCCGCGGCCAGCGAGGAAGGAGTATCCGTGACCGCCTACAACAGCGTGTTCAAGCGCGTGGAGAAGAAATACCGCATCGACGTGGCCGAGCGTGCGGCTGTGGAAGCGGCGGCGGAGCGCCTCATGGCTGTTGATGATTACGGTCGCACCCGCATCACAAGTTTGTATCTGGACACGCCCGAGCGCGCCATGATCGCCCGTTCGGTGGAAAAGCCGCTCTATAAGGAGAAGCTGCGTCTGCGCGCCTACGGGGATGCGGCTGGGGTGGCCCTCATGGGAGCTTTCGGTGCCGGGCCGATTGTGCGTGAGCCAGGCGGCCTGCCGCTTTCCGATGGGGAAGTGGAAACGCGGGTGGCTGCGGGGCTACGAGTGGCGAGGACGGCCGCAGGGCTGCAAGTGGCGCCTGCTGGCGCCGGGCTGCAGACGATGGGCGATGCTGATGGAGATGCCGTGGGAAGTGTCGAGGCGTGCAGGCCGTGCGCTGGAGAGGCGCTTCGGGGCAACGGTTTGTCAGCGGGCTTCCCTGTGTTTTTTGGCATCAAGAAGAAGTTCAAGGGCATCGTGCACAAGCGGCGGCTCGCCCTGACGCTGCCGGCGGCGCTGGCCTTCGTGAGCGGCTTGCCTTACGAGCAAGCCTGCGCTCGCTGGCCTCTGGCTGATCCCGTGCTGGCCGCTGCCGCGCTTTCCCCGGCCACGCGCCAGATCGCCCGCGAACTTGAGGCGGCCATGAACCGTTGGCTGCCCCTGGCGCCCTCCATGGGCATCGCCTGCGATCGTGTGGCCTGGGCCTATCGGCCCGAGGTACGCGAGGCGCGGGAGGGCGATGAGCTGTTCGACGCCGAGCTGCGCATCACCTTCGACGACTGCTTGGAGTATCTCGACTGTCATCGCTTCCGTTCGCCATGGCGGCCCATCATCGAGTCGAGCGAGTCCGTCATGGAGATAAAGAGCGCCGGGCCCTACCCGCCGTGGCTGGTGGACGTGCTGTCGGCCGAGCGCATCTACTCGGCTTCATTTACCAAGTATGGCAACGCTTATCAGATGGCAACGGCTGTGCCGCGCGCTCGAAATCATCGAAGGGCTATGCGTGGTGGTGCGTGAACCGTTCGGGAAATGCGAGTCCTGGAAATAGGCGAAAAAACGGAGTTGTTAGACATGGGCTAAGCTTCAAGGTCCTCAACGGAGGAAAAGTGATTCGATCTGAGGCGAAAAACCCACTCGCAGACCCTCTTTTCGGCGAAGCTCAGAACAAAGAAGTCTAACAAGTCGGAATTCCTGCCCAAAACGAGGGAGCGCATTGTCTGGAAGGTTGCTCGCAAGAGTAGGCAGAGAATGAACAAGAAAGGAAACTCATGCTTGAATCAACGTTCTCGTCAGTGTTCGGAACAGCGGAATCGCTGGTAGGGGCCGTCTCGGCGGCGGACTTCTTGCTCTGCTGCGTGTTCTCGGTGGTGCTGGGCGCGGCCTGCGCCGGTGTGTACATGTTCCGGCACAGCTACTCGAAGAACTTCGTGGTGACGCTGGCGCTCTTGCCGCTCATCGTGCAGATGGTCATCACGCTGGTGAACGGGAACCTCGGCGCGGGCATCGCGGTTATGGGCGTGTTCAACCTGGTGCGCTTCCGCTCCATTCCCGGTTCGGCGAAAGATATCGGCAGCGTGTTTCTGGCCATGGCCATCGGCTTGGCCACGGGCATGGGTTTTCTGGGGCTTGCCGTCGTGTTCACCGTGGTGGTGGCCGTAGTGAACCTACTGTTCGTGCTGACGCCCTTCGGCAAGCCCCGCGAGCCGGGCAAGACGCTGCGCATCACCATTCCGGAAGATTTGGAGTACGACGGTGTCTTCGACGAAGTGCTCAACCGCTACGCCGCGGAGTCGGAGCTGACCGAGGTGACGACTACCAACATGGGCAGCCTCTTCCAGCTGACCTACCAGCTCCGCCTGCGCGAGCGGGGGCTTGAGAAAGCGATGATCGATGAGCTGCGGTGTCTGAACGGGAATCTGAAGATATCTCTGGGGATGACGCCGCAGGGGCGCGAGACGCTTTAGGTCCTCGGGGCACTCCGCGAGGTGCTTTCCGGCATCGGTGCTCGCCGCCCGCTGATCGCTTTATCCCGCTGCGAACGCGGCAAAAGAAATAGCGGAAGGAACGCACATGAGTCGGTACCATCCCAAAATCGTTGCTGCTGACATGGAAGCTATTTCTTAACGGCCGCGTTCTTCGCGGGGCGATCAGAGGTCGGCGAGCACCGATGCCGGAAAGCACCTAGGGAGATAGACCCAATAGTAGTGTAAGACCATAAGGACAAACGACAAAGGGAGAAACATGTTGAAGTTGAAGACGAACGAGATAATGGGCGCTTGCGTGGCGCGACGACGGGCTTGGGGTCGCGGGGCCTTGGCCGTGGCGTTGGCGGGATCGCTGGCGCTGGCGGGGTGCACCGGGGGCACCTTCGAAGAGGCCGCCGAAGGTGCCGGCGAGAAGACCGAGCAGGGACAGAGTGGCCAGGCCCAGGGCGACAACGGCGCCACGGGTGCGACCGATGCGGTGGACTGGGCGTCGCTCATCGACATCCCCGGTATGGATTTCGCGTACTCCGACCGCGACCGGGACGCCTCCTACGATGAGGCCGCGGCAACGAAGATTGCGCTGACGGGCCAGGGCGCGACGGTGTCCGGCGAAGGGGCTGCGGTGGAAGGCTCCACGGTGATTATTACCGCGGCGGGCACCTACGTGGTGAGCGGCGAGTTGACGGCCGGGTCGCTCACGGTGAACGCGGGCGATGCGGACAAGGTGCAGATCGTGCTTAGCGGCGCCTCCATTCGCAACGAGGCGGGACCGGCGCTGAACATCCAGCAGGCCGACAAGGTGTTCGTGACCTTGGCCGCAGGTTCGCAGAACACGTTGGCCGACGGTGCAAGCTACATGTTGGCGGAAGGGGAGGACGAGCCCAACGCCGCGCTGTATTCCAAGGCTGACCTGACCATCAATGGCACGGGCGCGCTGACCGTCGAGGGCAACTACCGCCACGGCGTGAACTCTAAGGACGATCTTGTCGTGACGGGCGGTGCGATCACCGTGACCGCCAAGGAGGACGGTCTGCACGGCAAGGATTGCGTGAAGATCGCCGACGGCACGTTCGCGGTGACGGCCGGGGAAGACGGCATCCAGTCGAGCAACGACGAGGACCCGACCCGCGGCTTCGTGGCCATCGACGGTGGCACCTTTGCCATTAAGGCGGGAGACGAGGGCGTGCAGGCGGCCACCTACCTGCGCATCGCCGGCGGTAAGGGCCAGGTGGAGGCGGCCGACCACGCCCTGCGCTCCGAGATTGAGGCGGCCATGACCGGCGGCGAGTTCACGGTTGAGGCTGGCGGCAAGGGCATGAACGCCGAGACCCGGTTCACCCTGGATGGCGGCGTGCTGTCCATTGCGGAAAGCGACGAGGGCATTGAGGCCGAGAAGGTGATCGTGAACGACGGCGAGCTGAACATCGTGGCGAGTGACGATGGCATCAACGCGGCGGTGGCCGAGCGTTCCGACGAGACCGCCGAGGCGGCTGTGGCGACCGATGCCGCGGCCGGCAACAGCAACGGCGGCGACGCTGCGAGCGCCGACAATGCCGGCAATGCCGGGGGTGCCCCGGCGGCTGCCCCCCAGGGTGATGCCGCATCGGGAGCTCCCGAGCCGCCGGCGGGCGCCGATGGGCAGATGCCCGAGCCGCCGACGGGCGCTGACGGGCAGGCTCCCGAGCCCCCCGAGGGCTTTGGCCCGCAGAACGGCGAGCGTCCCGAGCTGCCCGAGGGCGCGGAGGAGGGGCAGATGCCCCAGCGTCCCGAGGGTGATCCCGGTACCGAGGGCGCAATGCCCCAGGGCGGCCGTGGCGGCATGGGCGGCGCGGGTGGTCCTGTGGCGGCCAATGCGAGCGAGGATTGCCTCATCCAGATCAACGGCGGCATGGTAACCGTCGACGCCGGCGGCGACGGGCTCGACTCCAACGGGTACGTGGAAGTGAACGGCGGCGTGGTTCTTGCGAGTGGCTCGGCCGGCGGCGGCGATAGCGCGCTCGACTACGAGTACGGCGCCAAGATCACGGGCGGCGCGGTGATTCTCGCCGGCGCAACTGGCATGGCCGAGACCTTCACCGAGGGCACTCAGCCCTTCGCGATGGTGGCGGCCGAGGGGGCCGCGGGTACGAATCTGGCCGTGACCGACGAGGCGGGCACCGTGCTCGTCAGCTATACCGTGCCCAAGGCCTTCCAGTGTGCCGTCGTGTCCGCTCCCGGCCTGACCGAGGGTGCAACGGGCAAAGTGATCGTCGGGGGTACGGTGACGGGCGCCGATAGCGCTGGCTATGCCACTGGCGCTGCGGTCGAGGGTGGCACGACGGTGGACTTCACCGCCTCCACCACGCCGAGCAACGAGGTGGGCCGCATGGGTGGCGGCGACGGCGGTCGTCGCGGTGGCGGTCCGCGCGGAGGCGGCGCGCGTGACGCCCAGGGCAATGCGACCGAAGGCGAGGGCGCCACGGCTGGCGAGCAGAACGGCACCGCCCCGCAGCAAGGGCAGAATACCGGCGCCGACCAGCAGGGTACGAGCGGCCAGGGGCAGCAGAGCGCCTCGGCGCAGACCCCGCAGCCCGAGGTGGTCGCCTAGCGCCAGTGCCGGCGCTCCTTTTTTCGCGCGAATTGGCTTGGTTTGAACGGTTTTGTGACGCAAGGGGGTGCGGACTCCAAGTTGGACACCCAGGTGTCCGGAAGGGAGTTCGAATGTACGACAAGAGGGCCAAGCAGGATGCGCTGGATCTGTGGTTCTCGATGCCCGGCGAGATGTCCGTGGATGACT
>NZ_WPOO01000019.1:0-44405 GCF_009755265.1 Adlercreutzia rubneri
ACTCGACCGTCCGTCTAAAGGCCTTCCGGGAGGGCGGCAGGACCGTCTACGATACGATAGACAACCGCAGGAGGCGGTTGGGGCTGGCGGCGTAGGCCGCTGTCCAAGTAACTGTCCGCACCCCCCAAAATGCCGCCTCGGCACTTTTCGAGGGCAGTCTGGGCGGCGTTTTCCCAGGTCGAGCATTTTGCAGATGGCGAGTTTGCCGCCCGCTGGTCACAAAACCGTGATTTCCAAGCCAAAAACGCGCCCATGCGCTACGCTCTTCCCAGCAGAACGCGACGGGCGCCCCGATTCGGGGCGCCCGTATCTATGCGGCCGCTGATGCCGCCTCTTCGAAGGAGCGTTCCTCTTCGGCGACGAAGGCTTCCGTCAGCGCGAGGACGCCCCGGTAGAATCGGGTTTCCACCATCAGCCGCGCCTGGGCCAGAAAATCCCGTACCCACGAGGCCACATGGGCCCGGAAGAAGGATCGCTGGCGCTCGAGAAGCTCTGCGGCCTGGCCTTCGTTTCCCGCGCGCAGGGCCGCGGCGGCATCGTCGCAAAGACGGCCCAAGTAGGCGCAGATGAACGACAGGTGGTCCTCGGGCAGATCGACGCCCTCGGGAACGCGCAGTTGGTGCGCGCGCAGCTCCCGGTATACCTCGCTGCGAGCCTCGCCCATGAGCTGACCTGGCCCCTGGGTGCGAAACAGCGATTCGAAGGGCTGGGCCGTGCGGCCCTCGCGGGTGCGGATGCCGTAGAAGGCGCTGGTGAAGTCGGCGGCTAGCTCCTCTTTGGTGCCCGTGTGCCGCAGGCGCAGCGCTCCGTGCAAGTCGCGATAGGCCGGCGCGAAGGGCGATTCGCTGTCGCTGGCCAACTTGGCGAGGTCGCTGGCGGCCAGGGCATCGATCTGCTCCTCGGACAGCGGCTGATAGTACAGCGAGGCGAGCAGGCGGTACAGGGAGGCGCGATCTTCGAGAAGGTCGATGGCGCAGGCGAGGTCGGTCATGGCGGTCTCCTTAGGTGACGAGTGGGCGGGCTGGGACGATTCGCTTGACGGACCGTCCCGCAGGGGCCGGGGGAAAGTACCGGGAAGGGGCTTTCCCCCGGCCGGGGAACAGCGCTACAGGTTCAGCATCACGCTGGGGATGCCGTGGGAGAACAGGTTGAGGTAACCGGTGGCGCAGGCCCACATGAGCATGCGCAGGGCCACGCCCCCGATGGCGGCGCAGGCCACGCCGGCCACGGCCAGGGCGGCGGGCGCCTTCGCGGCCAGCGCGGTCATGCCGGCAATGGCGCAGGCTAGCACGCCGACGACGCCGCACGCCACGGCCCCGCCCCAGAACAGGACCCCTTGGGCCGCGACCGCGTCAAGGCCGAGGAACAGCCCGTAGGCGAGAATGCCCACGGCGTCCACGACGGCGCAGACGAGCACGGCCGGCCACAGCTTGCCTCCCAGCTCCTCGGCGCTGGCCGCTTTGCCGGCCGGCGTCTTGGTCGCGGCCGCCACCAGGGCGTAGGCGAAGGCGCCGAGGGCCAAAGACGTGCCCAGGTAGGCCAGGGGCAGCGTTTCGGTGCTCCAGGTGGGTTGGGCGTCGATCACGTAGCCGTGGCCGCAGAAGAATCCGATGGCCACGCCGAAGATCACCGCCAGCACCGCCACAACTCGCACGGCGCCGTCGCGGCCCTCCTCGCGGGTGAGCACCAGGTAGGCGGCGCCTGCGATGAAGCTCGCGCCCAGAAGCATCAGCTCGATGGAGATGCCCGAGAACGACAGCAGGTTCGTCACGGCGCTGATGGCGTTCAGCGGAGAGGCCAGGTGGGCCACCGAACACAAACCGCCGATCACGAACAGGGCCAGTGCGCACCAGGCGGCGCGGCGGCGCACCGTGCGCGAGCCGCCGAGCAGCTGGGAGAGCCCGGCGAAGGCGAGCATGGCGCCGCCGGCTCCGGCCAGCAGGGAGAACAGGACAAGGGGCCATTGAATCGCCATGGTTACACCAGCTCCTTCCAGGAAGCGAACTTGGGGGACAGAATGTAGCGCGTGAGCGGCTTGGCGTCATTGGGATCGGGCAGCGTGTGGATGGCCTCCTCCGGGTACTTCGCCAGCTCGCGGCACACATCGGATTCCGGGTCGTCGTAATCGCCGAAGAAGCGCGCGCCGCAGTTGCAGTTGTGGACGCAGGCCGGCACGCCGTCGCCGTCAGCAGTGATCTGGGCGCACAGCGTGCACTTCTGCACCACGCCGGCGTCCTCGTTGAACTGGCGCACGCCGTAGGGGCAGGCGTAGATGCAGTACTGGCAGCCGATGCACTTCTCCTTGTCGATGAGCACCATGCCGGTTTCGGGGTCGCGGTAGCTGGCGGCCGTGGGGCATACGTGCACGCAGGCCGGGTTCTCGCACTGCTGGCACTGGGAGGGCAGCCAGTACTTCTCCACGTTGGGGAAGGTGCCCGTGGGGCCCACGGCGATCACCTTGTTGTAGAAATGGCCCAGGGGCAGGTCGTTTTCCAGCTTGCACGCCACGATGCAGCTGTCGCAGCCGGAGCAGCGATCCAGGTTGATCAGCAGACCCTTGCGCATTTAGAACACCTCCTCGGTGACAGGTTCGCCCGAAAGCGTGGGCATGAACGGTTGGAACTGCTCGCTCTCGATCCAGATGCGCTCGGGGCGCTCGGTCTTCTCGATCTTCACCGTGAAGGCGCGGTAGCTGTTCGTGGCGAAGCAGGGGTTTTGGAACTCGTCGGCGGACATGATGTTGTAGCCGCACTCCTCGATGCCGGGGGTGATGGTCTCCTGGGTCTCATCAAAGCACTCGGGGTTCCAGAAGCGCTCGGTGATGAGCACACCGGGGGCAATGCCCTGGGTGAGGTAGGCCCGCGCGTTGGACGATCCGCGGCGCGAGGTAATCTTCACCCAGTCCAGATGCTCGATGCCGTATTCCGCCGCCGTCTCGGGGTTGATCTTCAGCTCGGGGGCGGGCATGACCTCGCGGATGAAGGGCGCGTGGCGCATGGTGCCGTGATGGAAGTGGGGCAAGCGTCCCGTGGTGATGACGAGCGGGTACTCCGGATCGTAGCCCGGCTGGCCCTCGACGGGGCTTTCCGTCGGTTCCTTGAAGGTGCAGATGGGGTCGTAGTCGTCGCAGGCCGGCTGGTCGAAGGGATACATGTAGGGGAAGCCGGTGCGGGCCAGGCGCAGCATGGCCTCGGAGTACACGTCCACCTTGCGCGACATCGTGGCGAACCCGCGGGGCAGCCCGTCGCTCACCGGCTCCTTGTACTGGTAGTAGGCCATGTAGTCGTCTATGGGCTCCTCGGTGAAGCGGTGGTCGATGTCGTCGAGCATCTCCTGCCAGCTTCCCTTGCCCATCTGCTCGGCCCAGGCAGCCCGGGCCGCCTCCAGGCTCTCGAAGAACGGTACCTTGTAGGCGTCGGGGTCGAACACGTTCTCGGCGCCGAGCTTCTCCACGGCGGACGCGGCCACCTGGTAGGGCGATACGAAGGGGTTCACGGTCTCGCCGAGGTGCGTCACCTGGCAGCGGGCGTAGTGGCGGTTGAAGTGGGTGCCCGGCGCCTCGTAGGAGTCGTATTCCAGCCACTCGGTGGTGGGCAGGAACAAGTCGACGGTCTGCACAGTGAACGAGGTCATGTTGGGGTACTGCTGGATGACGAAGTCCTGCTCGTCGTAGGCCTTCTTCCACTCGAGGGAGGGCCCCATAACGGCGTACTTGTTGCCCGACATCTCGTACATCACGCGCGGACGGTAGGGCTCGCCGGTGGTGATGGCCTGCCGCAGCTCCTTCGGCGCGCAGGTCTGCCACTGGTGGATGCCCTTGTGCTCGTTGGCGCCCATGGTGTCGCAGCGGGACTGGAAGAAGTAGCGCTGCATCTCCTTGCCGTCGCGGCCCTTGGCGTCCCAGTCGGCCACGATGGCATCCAGCAGGCGGTCGTTCTCGGCCTTGGTGAGACCGGTGGTCCAGCCCAGGCCGTAGCGCTCGAAGGTGGAGGAGAACACGCCCAGGCGCTGAGTCGGGCGATCGGCGGTGCGGCTGGCGGCGCCGTGATTCTGGAAGGCGGAGCAGGGGGACTCCACGTGGCCGAGCAGCGCGTCGATGGCGAGCGCCCCCAAAGGCGCGGTGGAGGAGTTCTCCTGGTGGTCGGAGAACACGCCGTTGGACAAGCCGCCGAAGTCGGCGTTCGCGTACAGCTCGATGGCCTCGCGGATGCGTTCCGGATCGAGCCAGCAGGTCTCGCCGGCCGCCTCCAAGGTCCAGGGCTCGGCCTCTTCCTTGTAAATCTGGCCCGCCGTCTTGGCCTCCTTGCCGTTCACGGTGGCGGTGGCGAAGATAACGGGGTCGACCGCGCAGTTCTCGGGGGCGGTGAAGGGGAAGGGCTGGACGGAGTTGGTTTTCGCATCGAAGCACACGTAGGCCGGGGTATCGTAGACGCCGGCGGGGTCGGCGGCCGGGTTCACGTAGTCGGGCCACACCTCTTCGGCGCGATAGGCCAGGCGCGTGTCGGGGTTGATGAGGAAGGGCAGGTTCGTCCAGTGCTTCACGAACTGCTCGTCGTACAGGTCGTTCTCGATGATGTGGTGAATCCACGACAGCATGAGCGCGCAGTCGGAGCCGGGGCGCACGGGAAGCCACACGTCGGCCTTGGTGGCCTCGGCGGTCATGTAGGGATCCACGACGATGGTCTTCACGCCGAGGTTCGACCGGGCGTCGGTCAGCCCGTGGCCGCCGTGGGCCGCCTTGGAGGAGTGCGGCTGGCTGCCCCACAGCACGAAGACGCGCTCCGTGTCGTCGCGGCGGGTGCCGTCCAGCTCGGCGTTGTCGGTGATGCCCACCCAGCGATCCACGTTGTCCATGTCAACGCAGCAGTTGAAGCCCACCGAGGTGGTGGAGACGAAGTCGCGCGGCATGGCGCACTGGCAGGCGCCGGAGGCCAGGGAGTTGCAGCCGCCGAAGGTGTAGTCGAGGCCGGAGGTCTCCCACTCGATGTAGGCGCCGCCGCCTCCGCGGGCGCTCCAGTAGGCGTAGGGGCCGTACTTCTTCACGGCCGTGGCGATCTGCTCGCCGGCCAAGTCCACAGCCTCCTCCCAGCTGATCGCCTCCCACCGGTTCTCGCCGCGCTCGCCGACGCGCTTCATGGGGTGCAGCACGTGGCGGGGGCTGTAGACGGTCTGAATCTGGGACAGGCACTTCAGGCACACGCCGCCCTTGTTCAGGGGGCCGTCCGGGTCTCCTTCGATCTTCACGACGCGGCCGTCCTCGGTGTACACGCGCACCGGGCAGCAGTTGGTGCAGCCATGGCAGGCGGTCTTGTGCATCACGCGCTCCACGGATCCGGCGGCGAAGGCCTGATCGGTCGTTTCGAGCAGCGGGATCGAGCCGGCGGCCGTAAGGGCCGCGCCCGTGGCCGCTGCGGCCTTCATGAAGCCGCGTCGGCTGATGGTTCCCTTGGTCATGGGGGTCCTCTCTTTCCTCTCTACGGTCAAAATGGCGTTCCTAGCGAAGTTGCTGCAATACCTTCATTCCCCTCTCTGTGATCTTCCATCCATCGTTCCAGGCAAGGCCGCCCGAGCGTTCCAGTGCGTCCACGAAGAAGCTCGGCTGCAGGGGTTGGCTTGAGGTGGTGCTCGCGAAGGCAGCGGCGGGTCGGGTGCGCAACAGCGCCTCGATCTCCTTGAAGGTGCGCTGCTCGCGGCAGAAGTCCATAAGGTCCAGGTAGGTGGTAAGCCGCTGGGGCACGAGATCGAAGAGGCGTTGCAGCCGCTTCTCGGGCGCGAGGTCCTCGGCCACCTGCTCGCCGACCGGCGTGGTTACCACAGCGTAGGCGAAGGTGGCGTCCTCGATCTCGTCGGGAGTGAGCCCCGCCTTGGCCTGGGGCGTCAGGGGCCGGCCCGTCTCGTCCAGCTCCAGCCAGTACAGGCCGCCGGCGTGCACGAGGGTGCGGATGAGCCGGTAGGGGCTTTGGGCCACCGAGGAGAACTCGGGGCAGGCCCGAGCCGCCTCCTCGGCTTCGGCGAGCGTGCGCTGGGTGGTGCAGAAGGCGAGCAGCTTGAGGAAGATCTCGCGGTGCAGGGGCGCCCGGTTCACCGTCTCGGTAAGGGCGGCCACGGCTTCCTCGAAGGTGGCCTCGGCGCTGGCGTCGGCTTCGGGTGTCGATGCGGGCTCGGCGGCCTTGGGCGCGAGGTCGCCGTCGGCAGCGGCGACGTAGGGCGCGGGTGTGCTAGCGGTTTCCACGGGTCAGTCCTTTCTTCGTGAAGCGGATGGCGTCTGCGGGGCAGGCGGCGGCGCACTGGCCGCAGCGGGTGCACTCGGCCAGGGCCCGGTCGCCCAGATCTCCCGCCGGATCGATGAACTCGGGGCAGGCAGCGGCGCATACGGTGCAGGGCGTGCCGTCCTTGCGCAGGCAGAGGTCGGGGTCGATCTTGGGACGCGTGGCCTTGTTGAAGTTGGCCACGAGCCCCATAAGGGCGCTGATGGGGCAGAAGCGGTGGCACCATTTCCGCAGCAGGGTGAGCTCGGCTACGATGATGAGGGGGAACACGATGAGGTCCAAGGTGGGCTCGTTGAACCCGACGAGGCGGTAGAGGGCGATGGCCGTGGCGAAGGTGAGGCCCACCGGGCAGATGAGGCAGAACACGGGGAATCCGCAGATTGCCGCCGACACAAGCGAGCCGCCGAGCACCACGTGGCGCCCGTCCACCTTCGCGAACCGTCGCTTGTCGGTGCCATCGGCGGGGGCAAGGGGCGTCTCGCCGGGTTTCTTCTCGCCGCAGCCCGCACAACCGGCGCACGCGGCCAGGCGCCCGCTCACGTGATGGGCCGCCTCGATGCGCGCCGCCTTGTCGGCCTCGCGGCGCTTCTTGCCCGACAGGAACCGGTCAAGCGGCGGAATGGGGCACACCCAGCTGCAGAAGGCCTTGCCCACGAGCAGCACTGCCGCGGCGGCCACGGCCAGGATGATTACGGCCCGCGCCACGAAGGCCCCGGCGCCGAAGAGCGATTCCAGCGCGCCCAGGGGACATACTGCCGCAATGGACTCGTAGCCCACCGAACACAGGGTGCCCGAGCCGATGCCGGCTACCAGGCCGATGATGAGAAGGGCGAACACGATGCCCGGGACGTACCGACGCACGCGGCTCACCTTCGAGCGGCTGCCCTCCTCCGGCTGCGCGGAAACCTCGGCGCCGTTTTCGGGGGTTGTCGACTTAGCCATGCCACACCTCCACATTGATGCCGCGCTTGTTGCTGGCGTCGTAATTGCGATAGGCGCTCGTGGGGCAAACGTACTCGCAGGCGCCGCAGCCGTTGCAGCGCTTTTCGTCCACCACCAGGCGCCCGTTCTCGTCCAGGGACAGGGCGTCCCACTCGCAGGCATCGATGCAGGGCGCGTTGCACGTGCCCGAGATGCCGTACAGCTGGCACTCGGCCTCGTCTACCACGGCCATGCCGATCTTGTCCACGTAGGGGTCGAAGGCCGTAAGCGCCCCGGTGGGGCAGGCGGCGATGCAGCGGAAGGCGCCGTCGCACATGTCGCAGTAGCCCTCGCGAAAATCCATGATCGGCAGCCGCGCCCCGATAATGCCGGGGGTGAGCCCCTCCACGCCGATGGCGGCAAGCGGGCAGGCCGCCCGGCAACGGTCGCAGCGGATGCACGCGCCCCAGAACCGGTCGGCGTCCTGGCCTCCCGGCGGTCGCAGGCGATCGGTCTCGCCGCCGAAGGCCGCCGTGGCGCCCCCGAAGGCCAGAAGCCCTGCGGCCATCGCGGCGCCGCCGATGAGCGACCGGCGGCTGAGGCCCGGCCTTCGGGGCTCAGCCGCCCCGCCGTCCTCTTGGAGGCTCGCGGCGGAATTCGTTTTCTCCCTCGTCTTCACGCTCTCCCCTCTCCTCGTCTCTTCCCGCGCCCTTATCGGCGCGGGGAATCTGCTACACTTCCGGGAGGCTCATCCACTCGTCAAAGCCGAGCCTCCCGTTGGCATCTAGGTTAGGGGCTGGCATCTGCGCTGAACATTCTCCGAAGCGCTGTAAATTGCCATAAGCGGGCCTCCACCAAAACGCTTAGGGGTTGTGTTTCCGCAGGTGAAAAGAGGGATAATGGTTGGAGAGGGAAAAGATGCATCAAATGAGGGGCGCGTGGGCGGCCCAGCGGGCCAGGCGGCGGAGAGCCTCTTTCCCGTGCGCTTTTTGGGGTTCGGGTTCTATTGGGCGTGGCTCTTTCTGGCGGGGGTGACCCCCTCTCCGCTTATCGGGGCGCCGCTCTGCTTTGCGAATGCCCCCTTCGAGATGGTCGAACTGTCGGTGCGAGCGCTGGTGCTTGTGGTCGTGCTCATCGCCTCGCGGCAGCTGGCTTCCGTCGCCGGGCAGCGCGGGCTGCTCGTGCTCGGGGTTGCGGCAAGTGCGGCGGCGGCTCCGCTTGCCCTCGGCCTCGGAGGCGCCGAGGCGGCTTCGGCCTCGGCGGTGGCGGCCGCCATCGGCGAGGTGTGCATGTTCCTGCTGTGGCTCTGCTTTTTCGGGTACATGAAGGTGGGCGAGACCTTCGTTCTGCTCGTGGGGTCCTACGCTATCGGCTCGGTGCTCTTCCTTCTAACGGCGGCATTGGGCTTCAACGCCATGGCGGCCGCCTCGGTGCTGTTCCCCGCGCTATCGGGAACGGCCTTCGTGCTCTCCCAGCGTCTTATGAAAGCGCGGACGGGAGAGGAGCTATTTGTCGAGGAGCCGGTTTCGGGTGACGGTGCTCGAGAGACGGGCGGGGGCGTGCTGCCGGCCGCTGCCGTTGCGGCCTCTCGCCATGGGGCAGCGGGCGGCGCGGAGAGTCCCGTGCGCCAGAAAGTGCGCATAGGCGTGGCCCTTGCCCTGTACTCGTTCTCCTTCTCCCTCTCGTGCGGCATCGCCCTGTTCAGTGGGGAGGGAGTGATCGGGGCCTTCACGGTGGAGCCGGCGGCCATGATTGTGCTGGGGGTTATCTGCGCGGCCTTCTTCAAGTTCGACCGTCAGCCCGATCGACCCTACAAGCTCTATCGGGCCGTTGCCCCGCTTATCGGGGCTGGGTTCTTGCTGATGGCCGTCTCGCCCCTTCCCGACGAGGTGGGCGGTTTCTGCGTTGCCTTGGGCTACGTGCTCTTCGAGCTGCTGGTCCTCAACGACTGCTGCAATATCGTGAAGGCCAACGACGCGTCGCTCCTGCGCGTGATGGCGGCGGCCCGGCTGGCCATTACGCTGGGAATGTTCTTGGGCTGGCTGGCGGCGTTTGCCGCGGCCTCCTTGGCGGGTGCGGCGGAAAGCGTGTCGAGCTTGGTGGCCCTCGGGCTGTTCGCGGCTCTGGTTTCCGTCTCGCTGGTGTTCACCGAGCGTGATATGATCTCCTTCGCCGCCGTTGCCGACGATCGGGCCCTATCCGAGGGCGCTTTGGAGGGTCCCACCCGCGAGGAGGCCTTCGCCGCCTTCGCCGAGCAGCAGGGGCTTTCCCGGCGCGAAGCCGAGGTGGCGTCCTATCTGCTCGCGGGGCGCACGACGAGCTTCGCCGCAGAGAAGCTGTTCATCGCCGAGTCCACGGTGCGGGCCCATGTGCACAGCATCTACCGGAAGTGCGGCGTGCACTCCCGCATGGAACTGATGGATGCCTTCGACGAATGCTGGATGGAAGGTGTCGATACGTAGTCCCTCGCCCGGTTAAGCTTTCGGATGTTCGGAGCAGAACTGCTCGAAGCGGTCGATAAGCTCCATGCGACCCCGGGTCTCGGTTTTCTGGTATATCTTGTGAACGTGGGAGCGGGCGGTGGACTCGGCGATGAACAGTTTCTCGGCAGTGTACTGCATGGTGCGGCCTTGCAGCAGGTACTCTAGCACCTCGGCTTCGCGTTTCGAGAGGTCGTGCTCGGTGGCGAACAGCGGAATAAGCCACGTCTTGTCGAGACGCGCCTCGGCGGCCTCCTGACGGGCTCGCATGCCGGCGATGGTGCCGAGCTTCCCCATGGCCTTATCCGTGAAGACGAGCGACGCGGCAACGATGACGACAACAAAGCACAGAGCGATTATCAGACGGCTCGATTGATCGGGATCCAGCGCGGCGCTGAGAGGAGCGCCCAGCACCCAGCCGAGGAAAATGCCGAGGGAGCCGGCGATGCGCACGATGAGCATCGAGCGCAAGAGCGAGCCGTCGTTGGTTTTGGTGGCATTGCAGAAATCGTTGAAGGAAAGCGCCTCGAAGAGAAGATAGCCGAACATGACGAAGAAGCCCGCGCACAGGGAGAGTCCGGCGGGCAATACGAGGAAGAGGGCGGCGCCCCCGCCGAATACCAACGGCACGCTGCGGTAGAGCGCGTAAAGGCCGATGCTCACATCGCTGAGGCGTATGGCCGCGATGACGACAGCGGCAAGCACGATGCTGGCGAGGGCTTGTACGAGCGGTCCGCTGGAGAACGTATATTCGGAGACGGCGGTACGGCTCGAGAAGAGGGCGAACACGAAGGCGTACAGGGTAAGACCGATGGCCAGCCGCCTGAGGGCCGCCGGTAGCTTCGGGCGGCGGTCTGCGGCGGGGGAGGCTTGAAACAGCCCTTCGGAAGCGAGGGACGGAGGGTTCTTCACGAAATAGGCGAACAGCGCTCCCGACAAGATAGGACTTGTGATGGCGGCGACGAGCATCGCCGTCTCGCCCGCAGCAACGACGGCCAGGTACAGTATCGAGCCTAAGGCGTAGGAGCAGGCAAGCATGAAGGCGATATCGCCGATTTTCGCATAGCCGAAATAGCAGAGCCACATAATGAGCATGGCCACATCGACGACGGCCGTGATGAAGGCCGCCAAGGTCACGGCCTCAGGGGTGGCGGCAAAGGAAAGGGTGAGGGCGGCGACGGGGCCGCCGACAAGGCAGCAGACGGGGTAGACCCAGCGTCCTCGGCTGGTGGTGAGTAGGCGGGTGGCCGCAAGGGAGAGCGAGAGAAGTAAGAGGCGTGCACCCACTTCCCATACCTCGAAGGGGAGGCTCCCCAATCCTTTAAGCGCTCCGAACAGCGGAGAGGGCGATACGGCCACCAAAAAGAGCCATATCCAGAAAAGGGCGAAGCCGAATGTTCGCATGAAGAACAGTGATCTCGATTCATCCGACATGATTCCCCTTTCGCTTCGCTCGTCCCATTATAGAAAGCGCTATTTTGGGCCGCAACAATTTAGCTTTCGAATTACAAAGCCTTGAACTGGCATTTCTTAAAAATCAACGTTTTGATGGATGGGCCGTTGCGCTCAAAATCAACCACTTCAACGATGGTTCCCCCCTTGGCCGCGCTGGTAGGCTCGGGCCATCAATTATATGCGGGAAACTCAACAAGGAAGGAGAGACGCATCATGGCAGACTCGATTTGCCCGAGCACCGCCGCCCCTGGGGACCAGCCCGACGGGGCCGCCGTGGCGCGCGTCGAGAAGGCGTTGCATCGCCGCGGCGCCTTCACGGAGATTATGGGCAAAGTCCTGGACTTCTGCCGCCAGCGCCGGCTTCTGGCAGAGGTGGAGGACGAAATCGCAAGTTACCCGGAATTCAAGTATGTCGATCAGAGCCAAGCCGCTATCGCCTTCATGCTCGTCGAGGCCGGCGGCCTTGCGCGCATCGATTTGGATCGGGATGGCAACCCCGTGGATCCGGCTCGTCTGGCATCTCTGGATGAGGACGCAGCAGACGAACTCGTGCAGTTCTGCGCTCTGGAGACGACACCGGCCGGGGTCCAGGTTGCCCAAGCCCATCGTCCTGAGGTGCGCTTGGAAGAGCTGTTCGCCCGCACGCCGGAGCGCAACGACGCCTACCGTGCCATTCTGCGCGCGGCCAGCGAGCCCAAAACCTTTGCGGAAATAGAGGCGCTGCTCGGCAAGCAGCTCTCCCTGCCCTCGTTTAACGGGAAGTCCGGGCTGCCTCTGTACCCCAGCGCGTTGGTGGCGCACCTGGAGAAGGCCGGCGGCTTGGTGTGGGACGAGGCCTGGAGTACCACCCCGGCCGGAGCGAGCTTCGCGACCTCAAACGAAAGGAGCAAGTAATGGCGGCACGGAAGTCGAGCTACGGAAAGCTCGCCCACATGGCGCAGAAGGTGCAGGGCATCGACTGGGCCTCGGACGCCTCTCTCGTGGAGGCTGACGAGCAGTTTGCCCGCTCGGCCCCGCTGCGCGAGCGCCATCACAGCTGCTGCCATGGCTGCTACAACTGCTGTCCTTTGTGGGTGTACACCGAAGACGGCGTGGTGGTGAAGATCGAGGGCGACTACGACGGCACCCTGACCCAGGGCTGCCTGTGCACCAAGGCCCTCAACCAGCAGCATCTGGTGTACAGCCCGCGCCATGTACTGCATCCCATGAGGCGCGTAGGATCCCGCGGCGGCAACGACTGGGAAATCGTGTCGTGGGATGAGGCCTACGATATCGTGGGCGAGCAGATGGCCTTGGCTACGAGGAAGTACGGCCCCTATTCCATCATGGTGGGCGCTGGCGGTGGCGGCACCTACGGTAACGTGTTCCAGCGCGTCACCCAAGATGCCATTGGCGCTCCGGTGTGCATTTCCGGCGGTGGCTGCCAGTGCTATCTGCCCGCCGACTGCGCGGGCCAGTGGATGCGTGGTGGCTCCAACAACCGCCACGAGGGCAACAACGCCCGCGAGATGTGGAACGCCTGGCAGCCGGCCATGGAGTGCGTGGTGCTGTGGGGCGCCCAAACGAGCGCTTCCGGCGCAGCCTATGCCGCTCGCGCCAACGCCGAAATGCGAGAGCGCGGCATAAAGACCATTGTCATCGACCCCTACTATACCGAAGAAGCGGCCAAGGCCGACATCTGGCTGCCCATTCGTCCCATGGGCGACATCGCCATGCTTTTAGGCTGGTTCAACTACATTATCGCGAACAAGCTCTACGACGAGCAGTTCTGCAAGTACTGGACCAACTACCCCTTCCTCGTGGATCCCGACACGCGCCTGCCCTTGAAGGCGGAAGAGGTGTGGCCCGACTACGTGAACCCCTCGGCCGACCCCAACGATGTGTACGACACGCCGGCCTACGTGTGCTTCGATGCTCGCACCAACAGCGTGCAGCCCTTCCCCTACACCGCCCCGGAGGACTCTCCGGTCGACCCGGTGGTATTCTGCGAAGCCGAGGTGAACGGGCGTCTGTGCAAGAGCGCCGGTCAAATCCAGTGGGAGGCCTGCGAGGACTTCACCTTGGAGAAAACCGCTGAGCTCACCTGGGTCGATGCCGACACTATCGAGCGTGCGATCAAGCTGTACGCCACCACGCTCTCGGGTATCGGCACTGGCCAGTTCGCCGATATGAGCGAGCTGTCCTCGAACTTCATCTTCGGTACTATGGCCCTGGACATGCTGTGCGGCAAGGTGAACAAGCCGGGCGTGGTGCTCACCGAGCAGAAGCCCGAATCGCGCCACACCGCGCGTCCCACCCACTTCTGGTGCAACCGTCCCTATCAGGAGACCTTCGGCATCGGTTGGACGGTGGGCCTGACCGAGGGCGAGAACCTTCGCCGTTCCCAAGCAGCTGTGGAGCGCTGGAATGCGAAGGGTGTCGATGGCAAGGCCAAGCAGCAGGCTTTTGTGGACTACCAGCTGGCTCGCTTGGGATCGCTGGAGCACAAGGCCGTGCACCAGTGGCAGCTGAACGCCTTGGCGCCGGTGCGCGAGGCGTTGCTGACCGGCGAGCCCTACAAGATCTCGGTGCGCTGGGAGCAGTCCGGCAACAAGTACTGCGTCATGAGCAACGGCGAGCAGTGGAACGAGGCTTACGCCAACATCGACTTCTGCGTGCACCAGCAGCCCCACATGACTTCCACTACCATTGAGGACGCCGACCTGTTCCTGCCCATGCAGGAGTGGTTGGAATTCGAGCACGCCACCGAGACGACCACCCAGTTCAACCAGACTTTCATGCGCAAGCAAATCGTGCATATGGGCGAAACGGAGGATCCGTTCATCTGCGTGACGCGTATCGTCGACAGCTTGTGCGAGAAACTGGGCGGCGATGACGCGGTGCTCTGCCGCGACTTCCAATTCAACGGTACCTATCGCACCAAGGAGGACATCTATCCGGCTTGGGCCGAGATGTTCGGCGTGAAAAGCTGGCCCGAGGCCGTGAAGCACTCCGAGGATCACACGCTCACGGTGCCTATTGACGAGCTGTACCAGTTCTATCAGCACTTGGATATCGTGGACGATGGGCTGCCTGCCGGATTCGCCACGCTGTCTCGCAAATGCGAGCCCTATGTGACCATGGCGGTGCTGAACGGCCGCACCGGTTTTCCCTATCACTTCCCCTACACCCAGGTGGCCGCCGACGGCACGTGGCCGGAGTACGATGCCGTGTGCACCTACAAGGAGCAGAGCGAGAACATGCTCCAGGACGATCCGGATTTCCCCTTCTACCTCACGACGGGGCGCGTGGCCCACTACCACCACACGACGCTGCGCACCGCTCCCTACAGCCGCGAGCTCATTCCCGTCCCCGATATGCGCATCAACCCCCGCGATGCCGCGGACCTCGGTGTGGCCCACGGCGATTGGGTGGAGCTGTCGAGCCGTCGCGGTGCCACGCGCGGCCGCGCCTACCTCACCGAGGGCGTGCGTCCCGGCGTGGTGATGATGGAGCGTTTCTACTTCCCCGAAAGCTACGACCATTCCACCAAGACCATGAGCGGCGGCTGGCGCCAGTGCAACGTGAACCTCATGGCCCGCGATGATGTGGTCAACGACAACTTCGCCTCCGCTTCCTGGCGCGGTTACCGCGTCAACGTGAGGAAAGCCGAGGCTCCCGAGGGCCTGTGGACCGAGCCGGAGCAGTTCCAGCCCCTCATGCCCAGCCGCACCTTCGAGTCCCGTACCGAGGAAGGGGCCTGCCATGCCTAGGAAGTGCCTTGTCATCAACATCGACCGGTGCACCGGTTGCGACAGCTGCATCGTGAGCTGCAAATTCGAGAATCACCTGCCCTTGGGCACCTTCTACAACCGTGTCATGCAGGTAGGACCTACGGGCACCTACCCGAACATCGAACGTTACAACCTGCCCGTGCAGTGCCAGCAGTGCACCCATGCGCGCTGCGTGGAGGTGTGCCCCACGGGCGCTTCTTATCGCGACAGCGAATCGGGCATTGTGCTGGTGAACGAGGCGAAGTGCATCGGCTGCCAGTACTGTCTGTACGCTTGTCCCTACGGTGTGCGCAGCTTCAGCGAGGAGGACGGCGTGGCCCGCAAGTGCACGCTGTGCCAGCATCTGACCGCCGATGGCAAGGCCGATCCGGCCTGCGTGCACAATTGCCCCGGCGGCGCCCGGTTCTACGGCGATCTGGACGACCCGGATTCGGCTGTTTCCCGGGAACTGGCCAAGTACGACGATGAGTGCATTCACACGCTGGGCGCTCCCGAAGGCGAAGAGCCCCTGACCCGCTATATCCTCTCGCCTTCGACGGCTCATTGGAAGGAGCTGGTGTAAATGGCACCGAAAATTCAGTGGCCCCTCGTTCTGTTCTCAATGCTCGCGGGGTGCGGCGGATGCTGCTTCGCTTTCGCGGGTGTGGCCGGCGCTCTCGGCGAGTCGACGACGGTCACGCTCTGGGCGACGGGCATCTCGTTGGTGCTCGTTGTGGTGGGCGCCGTCTGCTCCATGATGCATCTGGCCACGCCGCGTCACGCTTTTGCGGCTGTGACCCATCTGCTGTCCTTCTCGGGCATTTCCGTGGAGCTGATCATGCTCGGTGTGGTATCGGCGCTCATGGCGGCCTATGGCGCTGCGTGCCTGTGGTTCGACAACGAGCTGGTGCGCCTCGTGCTCGGCATGGCTGGCGCGCTGGCCGGCGTCGTGCTGGCCTTTGTAACGGGCCATGGCTACCTCATCTCATCAAAGCCCACCTGGAATACGAAGAAGCTGCCTTTGGCCTATACGGGCACGGCGCTTGTGGCCGGCGGGTTTCTCTACGCGGCGGTGTCGGTGGCGACAGGGGGCGTCTGGGCTATGGAGTTGCCCGTGAAGCTGCTGCTGGCCGCCTGCGCTGTCTTCTCGGCAGTGACGGTGGCCGCGTACCTGGGGCATTTGGGGATGCAGACGGCGAAGAAGAACCCGACGCTGTTCTGGGTCGGCATCGTGGTCTGCGGCCTGGTGGTGCCTCTGGCCTGCGCGGCGATCCTGCTCGCTCCTCTGCCTTCGATGGCTTTCGTCGCGGTGGCGGCCGTCGGTTTCGCTGCCGCCATGGCGGGGGGTCTCAGCCTGCGCATGCTCATGTGGATCGTCGGTGCGGGATTCCTCTTCTTTTTCGAGGACGCCCAAGCAAATCGCAGCGCCATTCTCAACTGCTAGCTATTTTCGGCGGGCCTGTCCGCGAGGACCGTGCCCGCCCTGTCAAAGAAAGGTGGGGAAACCATGATGACCCCCGACGAGTTCTCCCTGGTGCAGGCGAACCGTGCGAAGTTGTACCGCCTTTTCGGCCGTCTTTTCAGGGCGCCGCTCTCCCAAGATGACATTGAGGCGCTTGCAGCGGCCCAGATCGGCTCCCTGAAGAGCGAGGACGCCGCGTTCGATCACGGCATGCACGTCATGGAGCGTTATCTGGAGAAGCGCCACACGGGCACGCGCGCCTTCTTGGGACGCGATTTCACGGCGGCGTTTCTGGGTATGCGCGATGAAGCCGGCCGTTACGCCCTGCCCTACGAGAGCGCCTTTGTGGACGCAACGCAGCATTACATGGGCACAGCGCGGGGCAAGGTGTACAACATCTACAAGAAGCAGGCGCTCAAGCTGGCGGAAGGCATCGATCTTCCCGAGGATCACCTGGCCTTTATGTGCGAGTTCATGGCGACGTTGGCCGATCGTGCCGTTGAGGCGCGCGCCGCGTCCGATATGACGGCCCTGCGTGAGAATCTCCTGCTTTCCCAGGCGTTCCTCAAGCACCATATCCTGAATTGGTACCCGGAGTTCTCCGCTCTGGCGGCGCGCTTGGTGGACGAGCGGTTCTACCGCGGGCTTCTGGAGGCGGCCGGTGCCTTCTTCGCCCTGGATGCCAAGGTGCTTCGCGATCTGGTGAAAGATGAGAAGGCAAAGGACCGCTCGTTCGATCTTGCCCGCTGGGAACTGGCCAATGCCGTCCCTGTCGACAAAGAGGGCGTCTATCCGCAGCTTAATCGTCATCGTTGCCTGCGCGTGAAGGGCATGACCTGCGACCGGTGCACGGCTGTGTGCCCCGAAGCGGTAGATCCGGTGGCGAATAGGAAGCATGAGCCCCAGAACGCTTGCACCGCCTGCGGTGCCTGCGTGGCGGTGTGCCCCGAGAAGGCGCTGTCTCTTTAGGATCCTGGTGTCTTTGCCGGGGCGTCCGTGAATCGATCCGCGCCGGCACCATCGTTGGCATTCGGGTTCGTCAAATGGTTGAAGCGCCGTGCAGGAAAGCACGGCGGGAAAGAAAAGGAGGTTTCGTTATGAGACAAGACGGAGGTTACGCCATTGGGGATAAGGTCCCCATGGGGAAGGCCATTGTGTACTCGTTGCAGCACCTGATGGCCTTCGTGGGCGGTGGCGCTATTGTGCCCGCCATGATCATGGGACTCAATCCGGCGCTGGCGGTGTTCTGCACCGGCCTTGGCACCATCATCTATCTTATTTGCACGCGCAACAAGGTGCCGAGCTACTTCGGCGTGTCGTTCAGCTTCATCACGCCCATGGCCGTGGTGACGGCCGTCGATGGCATTTCGGGCGCGCTCTGCGGTATTGTGGCCGTCGGTGTGGCGCTCTGCGTGGTGGCGGGCATTGTGAAGCTTACCGGCACCGGCTGGATTGACAAGGTGCTGCCGCCGGTAGTGACCGGCTGCATCATCGTGGTCATCGGCGTGGGCCTGTCGGCCACGGCGGTCAACTCCGTGATGTTCGACGGCGGTGCGTCGGAGACCTTCGACACGATGGGCTGCATTGTCGGATTCATCACGTTCCTCGCGGCCGTGGCGGCATCTTCCTGGGGTCGCGGCTTCCTTAAGATGGTGCCCGTGCTCATCGGCATCGTGGTAGGTTATATCGTGGCCATTCCCCTGGGTATGGTGGACTTTACCGCTATCAACGAGGCGGCTTGGATCGGCCTTCCCGAAGTGACGCTGCCCACGTTTAGCGTGAATGCCCTGCTCGTTATCGCTCCCATTGCGTTGGTGCTCGTAGTCGAGCATATCGGCCACCTGATGACGGTGACCAATCTTTCCGGCGAGGACTGCAACAAGTACCTCTCCTCTTCGCTGCTCGGCAACGGCCTTGGCACGGTGGCTTCCGGCTTCCTGGGCGGCCCGGCTTTGACCTCCATCGCCGAGAACATCGGCGTTATGGGTCTGTCGAAGTGCTATTCCACCCGTATCTTCTGGTGGACGGCCGCTTTCGCCATGATCATCGGCGGTTTTTGCCCGAAGCTGGCCATGCTGTTCTACTCCATTCCCAACTGCGTGCTGGGCGGCGTGTCGTTCCTGCTGTTCGGACTCATCTCCGGCAACGGTCTGTCGCTGCTTGTGGATGCCAAAGTGGATTTCAATGAGAATCGCAATCTCATGATCGCTGCCGCCTCGCTCATCGTGGGCATCGGCATGATGACCACCGGCGTGTCCATCCCCCTGGGTTCCTTCAATGTTCCCGGCCTGCTGCTGGCTGCGGTGCTGGCTGTGATCCTGAACCTCGTCTTGCCCAAGGAGTCTCAGGGCGAGAAGCCGGTGACGGCGACGACGGCGGCCGAGGGCGCCGGTAAGGTCCAGGTCTACGACGAGTTGGTCGAGCCCTAAGGCGCTGTGGTTTCCCATCCGTTCAAGCAAGGGGTCGCGGTGCCGAGAGAGTTGTGCGCTCGCTCGGCACCGCGCCGTTGACAAGGGGTGTCCATCATGGGCAAGAGAGTGGTAGATGTCGAGGAAAGGCTTCCCTGGTACCAGGCGCTGCCTCTGGGCCTACAGCATTTCCTCTCAATGTTCGGAGCAACGGTGCTCGTGCCCATGCTCATGGGATTTTCGCCGTCGGTATCTGTGATGTGCTCGGGTATCGGAACGGCGTTGTACCTCGTGGCAACGAAGGGGAAAATTCCGAGCTACCTGGGACCTTCCTTCAGTTTCGTGGGGCCAGTGGTTATTGCGAGCGCTACGGCGGGAGTGGCCGGGGTCGGCTCGGCCATTGTGGGGGCCGGCCTGGTGTTCGTCGTGTGCGCTCTGGTGGTGCGCAAGACGGGAACGCGCTGGATCGATCGGCTCATTCCCACGGTGGTCATGGCCGAGATCATCTTCGTTATTGGCTGCGGCCTGGCTACTACGGCGGTTTCGGAGGCGCTCACCGTGCCCGAGGGCGAGACGCTGTGGCAGACGCTCGTTGTGGCGGGGGTGGCCTTCTTCGTGGTCGTGCTGTGCACGTGCTTCGGGAAGCGGGTGCTGAATACCATCCCCGTGTTGGTCGGGGCCGCAGTGGCCTATGGCCTTTCATGTGCTTTCGGTATGGTGGACTTCACCCCTGTGGCTGAGGCGGCTTGGATCGGCTTGCCCGAGTTCACGTTGCCCGTCGTCGATGTGACGGCCATTGTGCTGGTGAGCCCTATCGCGATTATCGTGGTGATCGAGCATATCGGGCATCTGTTTGTCATCGGCGAGATGACCCACAGGAATTACAATCCCATTCTGTGGCGCTCGCTTTTGGGGGACGGCCTGGCCACCACTGTCGCCGGCCTTCTGGGGGCACCCCCGGCGACGACCTTCGCTGAGAACATCGGCGTGCTCAACGTGACGCGCGTCTATTCGACCCAAGTGTTCTGGTATGCTGCTGTCGCAGCGTTCATCGTCGGCGGATTCTGCCCCAAGTTGGGAGCGTTGGTGGGCACTATTCCCGATCCGGTTATCGGCGGGGTGTCCATCGTGATATTCGGGCTGATTGCCTGCAATGCCCTGAAGATGCTTGTAGAGCACGCCGTCGACATGACCGACTCCCGCAATCTCATCATTTTCGGCGGTCCGGCTATCGCGGCTATCGGCATGCAGTCGATGGGCGTGAGCATTCCCGTCGGTGAGTACTCCGTGCCGGGGCTGGCCGTGGCGGCGCTGCTGGGCATTGTGCTGAACCTCGTGCTACCGGGCCGTTCCGCCGATGCGGGGGCCGAAAAGGTTCCCCCTGTACCGCGGGAAAGCTATGATGATCTGGCCCGCGATTTCGAGCGGGCCGAGAACGGATCGAACGAGAAGGGGCAGGCGTGAGGCGGTTGGTTCTTTCATGAGCGCGCGAAATGCCGCGGGTCGTCTCATAGGTTTTTTTGCGGGCGGTTTTATCGCCGGCTTTAACGAGAACCTGGTGAACATGGCGCTTGTTGCCATCATGGGCGAGTTTTCCGTGGATGCCATGACGGCGCAGTGGCTTGTGACGGGGTTCATGGTAGTCACGGTGTTCGTTGTGGCGGCCATGGCGGCCCTGTATCGACGGCTCGGCCCGCGGACGTTACTGTTCGTCGCTCTGGCGTGCAACGCGCTCGGATCGATGGGCGGTCTGGTGGCCCCTACCTTTGCGGTGCTGTTTGCGTCGCGGCTCGTGCAGGCCGTGGGCACGGGCATTTTCATCCCCCTTATGATGAACGCCATATTGGAAACGGTGGCATCGGAGAAATTGGGCACCTATCTCGCCGTGGGCAACGGCATGATCGCCTTGGGCCCCGCCGTGGCGCCTGTGGCCACTGGTGCCCTCGTCGGTGCCTTTGGCTGGCATAGCGTGTTCGTGGTTCCCCTGGTGGCTTCGGCGCTTATAGGCCTGTGGGGCCTTGTCGCCGTCAGGCCCTCGAGACGCGGCGACGTCCAAGGGAACTTCGTCTCTCTTCGCGGGGTGCTGCTCAACCGCGGTTTTGTCGCCGCGGCCCTGCTCGTGGTGCTCACCATGAGCATTTACTTTTCCCTTAACGTCATGGGCCCGCTGTATCTGGAAGAATGCGCCCACCTCGGCCCGGCCCTCTCGGGGCTGTGCCTGGGCCCGCTCGTGGTGGCCTATGCTGTCGCGTCGCTTGCCGGCGGTCGCCGTCTCGACCGCCGAGGTCCCGCCCCCTTGCTTTCTCGAGGCTTGGCCGTGGCGGCTGCTGGATCGGTGCTGATGGCCGTAGCCGCCTGGATGGCAAGCGAGATCACACTGCTGGCGGGGATGTTGGTGGTGTTTGTCGGCTGCGGCACGGTGTGCGCCAATTTCCAGACTACAGGGCTGCGGTGCCTGGCGCTGAACCAGCACTCCCTGGGCGTCACCATAATGACGATGGCCGTCCAAATTGCTGCTTCTATCGGACCGTTTGTCTCGGTGGGCACAATGTCGGGCATCCAAGGTGCGGTGGGGGAGGCTCAAAGCGCCCTTGGCTATGGAGGCGCCTGGCTGCTCGCCGCTCTCGTCTGCGTCCTGGGCTCGCTTCTCGCCTGCTGGGCCTGTCGACAGCTGTGGAAGTGGAGGCGCAACAATGCTGATGCGGGGTAAGGCTAACGTCGGCGTTCGTCGGAAGCCGGCATGACGGACTCTCTCAAAGCCGTTACGGGCGCTGCGCCGCCAGCTCTTTCAGGTTCTCGATGGCCAGTTCGGGATCGAGCACGTGCATGCCGAGGTAGGCGCCGCCCATGGTGTCGGCATCGGCGGCGGCGTAGATGGCGCGACTCGTCTCGCCGGTGAGATAGTGCCACAAACGGTACAGGTAGCCGGTCCAGTACATGGGTTCCCGGCCCCAGGAAGCTCCGGCACGGGGCAGGCCGCCCACTTCGTCGTCAAGCTCTTCCAACAGGTATTCCTCCCCGGCCCACTGCAGGAAGTCGAAGACCCCATCCATACGTCGCGCCACGTCGCTGTTCATGAAGGCCTCGATGAAGGTGGGGCAATCGTAGCCGCGCGCGCGGGCCAGTTCGAAGAGACGTCCCTGGATGTCGCACAGTTGTCGTTGGTCTAATCGCAGGTCAGCCAAGGGGAACACCGGCTTCCAGTATCTCGTCGAAGAAGTGTCCCTCGCGGCGGTGCTCGCGACAGATGCGCTCAGCCAAAGCCACTCCCTCGGCCCGGTTCGCCTCGCTCGTGGCAATCAGCTCGGTCCGCTCGTCCTCGCTGAGGCTACGCTCATCCACGATGCGAACGGCATCGCATGCGGCTTGGGTGAGCGCCACTACTTGGTTGCCCAGCTGCAGCGCGGAAAGACTTTTTATAAGGGCGACATCAGTGATGTCCCCGTTGAAGAAGCGGTCGAGGACGACGAACATGCGGTCGTTGGCAATGGGCCCAATGGCAACATCTGCACCCTCAAGCACGGCGGCTGTCTCTGCATAGAGGGCGGTGCCGCGGGCCTGCTCCATCTTGCCGCGATGATAGGCGACGACGAGGGCCCAGGTTGCGTCAGCGGAAAGCTCGCGCACATCGAGGCCGTCGAGATCAAGTTCCACGGTGTAAAAGCGCGCATCGGGGAAGTCGCAGATAAGGGTGAGCGGCTGCAGGGGTTCGGTGCCCAGGTAGAAACCCCGTCCGAAATCACATCGATCCCGGCTAAGAGGCGCAATGGGGCCGTCAATACCGTGGCGTGAGCCATGATAGAGAAGCATGGGGCCTCCTTTGTGACGAATGACCGTGCAGCTCGTACCGATAGTATAGCGGAACAGAGGGCGGGCGGGTTGCCCACAGCTGCCGCGTTGCACCCTCCCGCAATAAAAGGACAATATTTCCCCCACCCGTTTTTGCGGTATCCTGAAAGCTGAACATGACGTGGGCGCATAAGGCCCGCGGCAGCGAGGGCGGCGAAGGCGAAGGAGGCGGTTGTGGTGAAGCGACCTCGGTATTCCTGGTGGCTCACGGCTGCCCTGGTGGCAGTGCTGTTCGCCGTCGTGGGCGTGTGGTCGCTGTGGAGTGCCGCCGACCAGCGGGAGGCCAGCGAGGCGAAGGTGCTCGGCGAGGCGCGGCTGCTCGCCCAACAGATGAGTGCCGCCTGGGACTACATCGACTCGTCCCAGGACGCCATCAACTACAACGCCGACGGCCGCTATGACTTCAAGGGCGTCTACTGCTCCGTGGCGGGCAAATCCATCGCCCGCAACTTCACCCAGAGCACCGACTGCGTGGTGCGCTACACTCGCGAGAACCCGCGCACCGGCCCCGACGCTCCCGATGAGTTCGAGGCGGCGGCGCTTGCGGCCTTTCGCGACGGGGCCGAGGAGTACTACGCCGTCACCACCATGGATGGCGCCTCCACCTTCCGCTACTGCAAGGCCATCCCCGTCAAGCACGGCTGCCTCACCTGCCATGGCGAGCCTGCCGGCGAGTTGGACGAGACCGGCTTTCCCCGCGAGGGCTACCAGCTGGGCGATTTGGCCGGCGCTGTGAGCCTGGCCATTCCCATGGAGCTCTACGAGACCGAGGCGGCCGAGCGCACGGCCGCCAACGTGGGCCTGTTCGTGGTGCTCGCCGCGGTCATTGTGCTGTGCGCTGTCACTGTGAACGTGGTGCTTTCGCGCCAGGGCCGCCAAATTCAGGCCATGAACGGGAAGTTGGAAGAGACCAACGAGTACCTGGCCCGCGTGAACGAGGCGCTGCGCCGCGAAAGCGAGTACAAGTCCACCTTCCTCGCCACCATGAGCCACGAGCTGCGCACGCCTCTGGCCTCCACCATCGCGCTCGTTGACGTATGGGAGCGCGATGCCGCCGACGCGAGCGAGGCCGACCGAGCGCTCATGGGGGAGATTCGCCGCCACAGCGCCTCGCTGCTCGGCACCATCAACAACACCCTGGATGCCGCGAGCCTAGAGGCCGGACGCTACCGGGTGGACATCGCGCCGCTCGATGTGCTCGACGTGGTGAACGCCGTGGAGGCGACGGTGGCGCCCTTGGCCGCCGAGAAGGGCGTGGCCTTCACCGCGGACATCGACCCGCGCTTCCCCTTGGTGCTCACCGACCCGTCCATCCTACACAAGATACTGATGAACCTGCTGTCCAACGCCGTGAAGTTCACGGGCGAAGGCGGCTCGGTGCGCCTGACCGTGGCGCTCACGGCCGCCCGCGATGGCCTGCTCATCGAGGTGGCCGACACCGGTATTGGCATTCCCGAGGACGAGCTCGCCACCATTTTCGAACGCTTCCGCCAGGCGGACTCGTCCATCTCGCGGCGCTACGGCGGCAGCGGCTTGGGACTTGCGCTCGTGAAGGAGATGGCCGAACTGCTCGGCGGCCGCGCCACCGTGCAGAGCGAAGTGGGCGTCGGCAGCGTGTTCCGCGCGAGCATTCCTTGCCAGGTAATGGAGGAGTTATGACCGTGAAAGTGCTGATGGTGGATGACGACGCCAGCATGCGGCGTCTCGTGCAGACGGTCTGCGAAGAGGCCGGCTGGGATTGCCGCACCGCTGCGGGCGGCGAGGAGGCCTGCGCGTTGTTCCAGCGGGAATGGCCTGACGTGGTGGTGCTCGACGTGATGATGCCGAAAGTGGACGGCTTCGAGGTGTGCCGCCGCATCCGGGAAGTGGACGAGAACGTGCCCGTGCTATTCCTGTCGGCCCGCGATGGCATTATCGACAAGCGCATCGGGTTCTCCTTCGGGGGTGACGACTACCTGGTAAAGCCCTTCAACGAGGAGGAGCTGGTCATGCGCATCGAGGCCCTGGTGCGCCGCAGCCGCCGCAGCCGGCGGGATGGAGAAGCCGCCGCGCCGGAGCGCCCGGAACGGTTCGCCCTCGGCCCCTTCACCTTCGACGAGGTGCGCCACGAGGTACTGAAGGGCGGCGAGCCGGTGGTGCTCACACCCAAGGAGTTCCAGCTGCTGCACCATCTGGCGAGCCATCCCGGCGCCGTCATGGGCAAAGACGAGCTCATCGAGGAGCTATGGGGCGAGGAGTACCTGGACGGCGCCATCTCCATCGCCGTCTACGTGCGGAAAATTCGCGAGAAGATCGAGGAGAACCCCGCCAAGCCCGCCTACCTGAAGACCGTCTGGGGCGTGGGATACTCCTTCGAGGCGTGAGGGCACCCCGCAATACTTTCGCAATAAAACGGCAAAGCGCTCTTTATGGCATCGCCGGCGCCCTCTTTCTATGATTCAGGGTAAGAAGGCGAGGCCTGCGAGGAGGGCCCGCACCTATGGAAGGAGAGGAATCATGGAGAAGAGAAGGATTGCGGCCGGCTTCGGCGTCGCAGCCGCCATGACGCTCATCGCTGGCGTCATGTTCGCCTGTGCCCCGCAGGGCACAACTTCTGTCCCTGCGGCCGATACGGGCTCGAGTGCGCCCGAGGGCCTTACCGTTGATGAGAAAGACGGAATCAGGCACGTGGTCAACAACGACATCGCGGCGCAATACCCGGAGATTTGGGCGTCCATCGACCACACGGAGCAGGGCCGCAGCCATGCCTATATCGAAGAGTACATGTCGTGGGAAAACGACGGTACGGGAGATCACAACGTGCTGTGCATCGCGTGCAAATCCAACCTCTTCAACGATGCGTACGATGAACTTGGCGATGATTTGTTCAAGACCGATGCAGAGGGCAACCATCCTCGCATGAGCGATTTGAGTCCCGAATTGCAGGAGAAGGCTCAGGACATGTGGACGTGCGAGACGTGCCATGAAGGCGGTTCGGACGGCCCCGTTTCTTCGCAGATCGTCTATTTCAACGAGTTGGGCGCGGACTTGAAGGCGAAGGTCTCCGACAATGTTGCGGCGTGCGGGCAGTGCCACAACGTGCTCGCGGCAATCAAAGATGTGGAAGGCTTGGATATAAAGAACACGAATCCATATAAGTACGGCATTACGCCCGACGGATTCCTCCAGTTCACTTCTGAGATCGGCGGAACCAAACTCGAGGACGAAGCGACCGGTATCGTCCTCTACCGCGCCAACCATCCGACCGTTGAGATGTACAGCGGCAGCCAGCATGAGGCCATGGGGCTCGACTGCTCAGATTGCCATATGGTCTCCATGACTTCTGAGGACGGGAAGCCATACACGAGTCACAATGCGTCGGGAGTGATCTCGGAGAATAATCTTGCCCTTGAGAAATGTCTCGATTGCCATGAGACTCAAAACGGGGTAAAGACGCCCAAGGACATGCTTTACTTCCTGCGTGCGAAGCAAACCGAACTGGCGAACAAGCAGGGCGTGGTGCAGACCAAGCTGAACAATCTTTACGATCAGATTCTCTCAGCAGTGAATTCGGGCTCTGCAAACAAAGACGTGCTCGATGGGGCGCGAGAGGCCTACAGTCGCGCCACCACCTATATCGAGTGGGGCGCGCAATCGTTCATCACTACGTTTGCCAATAAGAACCTTACCACGAATCCGCTTGCGGGCTCTGATGGACAAGGACGTACAGCGGCTCACAATTTCGATGGATCGATGGATTATCTGGCCCGAGCCGAGGCCATGATCGATGACGCGTTGGAATCGCTCAGCGCACAGCAAGCCTAAGCAAGTTTCTCACTTTGTGAAAGTACTGACGTTGGGAAGGCGGACTCGATTGGGGCCCGCCTTCCCCTTATTGCGAGAGCCTGTATAGGTGTGCGGATTGATTCTAGATCGCACCCTTCCGCATCTGTGCGAACCACTCGGGCAGCAGCCCTGCTGCGTATAGGGGCAGGTTCACTACCCAGTCCTGCTCTTTGAAGGGCGACAGCGACAGGCGCAGGCCCCGGCCGAGGTGGTTACGCTCCACGAACAAGCGAAGGCTCTTCGCCTTCAGGTTCGTGGTGGCCTTCGCCTCGACGGCCACGATGGAGCGGCCGTAATCGTACACGAAATCGACCTCGCCGGAGGAGTTCTCGGCCGACCAGTAGTAAGGAACCACCTTGCCTGTGGCAACGAGCTCCTGGCACACGTAGTTTTCCGTGAGGGCCCCCTTGAACTCGGAAAACAGCTCATGGCCGTCAACGAGAACCGAGGCATCGAGACGGCTTGCCGCGCCGAGGAGTCCCACGTCGAGCAGGTATATCTTGAAAGCGTCTCGATCCTCGTAGGCGGAGAGGGGCAGTCCCGGCTTCGTGATGCGGTTGACGCGCAGAAGCAGTCCTGCGTCCACGAGCCACTGGATGGCCTCTTCGTAGCCGCGTGCGCGGGCGCCCGTGCGCACAGCTGAGTAGACGAACTTCTTGTTCTCGCGGGCGAGCTGTCCGGGAGCCGAGTTCCACACGAGCCGTATTTTCTCGGCGAGGGCAGCGTCGGCGTATTTGGAAAAGTCGTGCTCGTAGTCGAAGAGCAGCCGATTCTGCTGCTTTCGCGTTTCGCTGAAGCTGCCCGTATCCAAAAACGTTTGAACCACTTCTGGCATGCCGCCGACGAAGTAGTAATTGCGCAGCTGCTCTATGTAACGCTCCGAAAGGGAATCGGCCAACGCGAGATCTCCTCGTCGCAGGGTATCCAGCATGAGATTGTTGCCGGTTGCGAGGAGAAATTCGCCAAAGGACAAGGGGTAGATGAGCAGGTGGTCGACTTTCCCGACAGGGAAGGAGACGCCCCGGTGAAGGGCGACGCCCAAAAGCGACCCGGCAGCGACGAGGGCGGTTTCAGGGCTGCGCTCGGCGAACGATTTGAGGGAGGTAAGGGCCCGAGGGCATTCTTGAATCTCGTCGAACACTACGAGAGTGTTCGGGTCTTTGGCGTTAACGCCGGTGTACAAGGTGACGGCGTCGAGCAGCCTCGCCGGAGCTAACTCACCTTCGAACTGACGCGCCATGGCCTCATCTTCGAGGAAGTTCACGTAAGCCACTGCGGCGAAGTGGGTCTGCCCGAACTCCCTGATGAGCCACGTCTTGCCCACCTGTCGTGCTCCCTGCACGAGCAGCGGTCGTCGGCGAGGGGAGTTCTTCCAGGCAATGAGGTCTTTTATGGCGAATCGCTCCACGGCAAGCTCCTTTCTGCCAACGCCAGTCATCGGTTCGAATGCCATGATAATATGTTTCAGAGCAATATTCCATCTGAAAAGTGGCACGGATACCAATTATTCCGACGTAAAAGTGGCACGGATACCAATTATTCCGACGTAAAAGTGGCACGGATGCCAATTATTCCGACGTAAAAGTGGCATGCTGCGGCTTCGAACTCGCTTTGGCCCTGAGGGGACGACTCTGGTTTTGCCGCCTTCGTGGAACTGCTCTTTCGCTTTAGCGTGTTGGAGTACAATGGCCCTTGCTCGCGTTGCGCACGCGACGAGGGCTTTTCTAGTCTGAGAAAGGGATGGTTCCATTGTCCGACATCACCGAGGTCGATTACATCTGGAAGAACGGCGAGCTGGTGCCGTGGGCGGAGGCGACGACCCATGTGCTGTCGCATTCGCTGCACTACGGCTCCGGCGTGTTCGAGGGCATTCGCTGCTACAAGGTGCCCGACGAGGACAAATCCTACGTGTTCCGCCTGCGCGACCATATGGAACGGCTGCATCGCAGCTGCAAGATTGCCCAGATCGAGTTGCCCTACAGCGTCGACGAGCTGATGGACGCCACGTTGGAGGTCATCCGTGCCAACAGGCTTCCGGCCTGCTATATCCGCCCATTGGTATACCGCGGCTACGGCGTCATGGGGGTAGACCCGACCGGGGCGCCCGTGGACGTCGTCATCGCCGTGTGGCCCTGGGACGCCTACCTGGGCGCCGACGCGCTGGAAAACGGCGTGGCCGTGGGCATCTCCTCGTGGCGTCAGCGCTCGAACAACGCCATTCCGCCGGCGGTGAAGGCCACGGCCTCCTATATGAATTCCATCCTCGCGAAGATGGAGGCAAAGGCCCACGGCTATGCCGAGGCCATCATGCTGAACGAGGCCGGGCTCGTCTGCGAGGGCACGGGCGAGAACTTGTTCATCGTGCGCAACGGCGTGCTTTCCACGCCGCCGCTTTCCGACGGACTTCTCGAGGGCATCACCCGCGACACGGTGCTGTGCCTGGCTGACGATTTGGAGATCCCCGCCGTTGAGGAAAGCCTCACCCGCAGCGATCTCTACATTGCCGACGAGGTGTTCATGACCGGCTCGGCTGCCGAGCTCACGCCCGTGGGATCCGTGGACGGCCGCGTCATCGGCAAGCCCGGCGAAATCACGCGCGCGCTGCAGGACCGTTTCTTCGACCTGGTCTACGGGCGTATCGACGAATACGCTGACTGGCTCACGGAGGTCTAATGGCTGAGATTCGCACCTCCGACGTCGACGATCTGCTGAGCGTGCTGGCCGCCCTCGACGATCCCGACGCTATATTCGCCCTTCTGGAAGACTTGTTCACGGTGCGCGAGATTCGCGAGACGTCCCAACGGTTAGGCGTGGCGCGACTTCTGGCGGCGGGGAAGTCCTATGCGGCCATCGAGGCGGAGACCGGCGCCTCGGCCACGACTATCGCCCGGGTTTCCAAGTGCCTCAGCTACGGCGCCGGCGGCTACGAGCAAGCGCTCAAAATTCTGGATGCGCGCCCGTAGCGGCTGTGCGGAGACGGGCGCTCGGTAAGGGTGATCCGACGCGCGCCGTTCGGCGACGATAGCGAAAGGGGTGTCATCTGGGCACCCCTTTTCTCACGCGCATGAATTCGGGAGAGGCTTTGCGTGCCAAAAAGAAGAGGCGGCTTGGGGAGCCGCCTCATTGCAGGGGTTCGAGAACGGATCGGGGAAATCTCGTTCTCGGGAAGCAGGCTTGTTGAGGGGTGCCCGCTTCCAAAAGAGAGAAGAAGGAAAGGAAAGGGGAAAGGAGAAGATTTATCAGCTCTTTTCCGTTTCGCTGGTCTGCAGTATAGGGGAAGGACGGCTTTTGGGGGAGCCCTTTGGTGCTGCAGTTACCATCGCGTAAATAAGCGTGCACGGTTCCGTTAAACAAAGAAGGTGCGGTCGGGGTGCCCAGTGAATCTGGGTGCTGCCCGCGGATCCGGCCGCGGATCTGGACCGACGAGTTATGGAGAAAGTGTAAACCTAGGTTAACTCACTTGTGCTAACGGATCAGTTAACCTATTATAACTTTTGTCCGCAGGGCCGAGGGAACGAAGCCCTGCAACACCTCCTCTCTTCTTGTTTTACTGGGTGGCGAAGCTTCTCCTCGTCTCGCTGTCGCCACAACACGAAGCCCGCGGATCCCCCCTCCCGCGGGCCTTCGTGTTTTCTGGGCCGCAACCCCCTGTTTTGCCATGGATCTGAAGCGAAGCGTTCAAGGGGCGGTCACTTCGGTTGATGCTCTGTGAACTATGACCTTCCGCATCTTGATTTCCTGGCGTTGACGTGGGAATTTCAGCTGAAACAAAGCAGTGGCGCAGAGACTACGAAAGGGCGCTGCGCTCTAAATTAGTACACGAGCGGGGTAATCATTTACTTGCATGGTTTGCGTAAAAAGAACCTTCAAGGGAATGGTGATGACGATGAAACTGAAGTACATGGGCTGGGTGGCGCTCTCCGGTCTGTTCGCGGTAAGCCTTGTGGGGTGCGCGGCCCAAACTAGTCAGACGGCACCGGCCGGATCGGAGCAGGCGGTGGTGCAGACTGAAGAGACCCAGGGCCCGGCTGCGGGGCAGGCCGCCGTCGATGAGCAAGCCGACGCCGAGGCCGATGCCGCCACGGCCGAGCAGGAGGCCGCGAACCCCGCCGAGTTGCAAATCGTCGATTCCGGCTGGTTCGCTGCCGACAACGGCATGGTCGATTTTGCCGTGAAGGTGCAGAACCCCAACAAAACCGTAGAGGCTATCGATCCGGTCATCGAGGTCGTGGGCAAGGACGATAGCGGCAACGTCATCTTCGACGAGACGATTGAAACTCCGGGTGTGTTGCCCGATTCCACTTACTATTATTCCTACGTGGCGGGGTCGACCGCTGATTCCTCGGCAAACTCGACCGAGGTGGTGAAGCCGGCGACCGTTGAGTTCTCCATCACGACGCCCGAGGGTTCGTGGGAGGCCACGGACCAGAAGCTGGCTGATGTGTACGCTGTGCAGGACGGGGGCGCGACCGATACTCAGTTCGGCGCCAAGGAGTTCACAGGCACGGTGACGGCGTCCGAGTCGCTGGATGGCGCCACGCAGTCGCGCGTCGACGTGGTGCTGCTTGATCAAGACGGGAAGATTGAGGGCGGTTACTTCAAGATTGTCGACACCGAGCCTGGTCAGGCGGCCGACTACGACATCTACGCCGTGGGTGCTCCTCAGTACGCGAGCTATGCCGTGTACGCCAGCCCGTGGCCCGAGGAGGACGCGGCATAGAAGCTGAGTGGTTTGCTTTGGATTAGACAGAGGGCAGAAAGAAAATAAACCGAGTTCTGACTTTTCAATTTCTCGAGTCACATTAGAGTGAGCGCCAAGGACGGCCCATTGTGCCAGGCTGTCCTTGGCGTTTCAGGTTGAATTCCCAAAAAAGGAGCCCTCCCGCTCTCGGCCCACGCGTCCGCAGGGCGGCTGAAGCCGCCCCCCTACGACGGGCCCTCACAATGGCCCCTCCGTGTGGCCCTGTCGAGCGGGCCGTTCGGTTCAAGCGCTGACCATGTCGCTGAAGGAGACGAGCCGCACATTCCCCGATCTATTCGCCTCTGCTCGGCATGCTTGCGAGAATCCGGTTTTCGAAAACGCGTAAAGCTGCGCCTCGTCCGCATTGCCAATAAGGTTCGTGCGATGGCGAAGCTTCTCCAGGGCCGAGGCGGGAAAGTCCTCGTTTCGCCACTTGCATTCTCCGGCGAGCACCACGTGTGTGCCCTCTATGCCGACGATGTCAATTTCGGCTTCCTGCTTACGTTGCGGATCATTGCCCCACCAGCGTCCAAGGTCATCGAATTCTATGGCCGACTCGTCTCTTGCCATCTGGCGCCAAAGCCACTGGTTGCAGATATCTTCGAAAACCGGTCCCATGTATTCGGAAAGTGCCTTTTCGATAGAGCGCCAAGCACGTCCTGGCATCCCGCGTTGGATCGAGGAAGTATGCGGTGCGATGAATCGAAACCAGAAACGGAAGAGATTGTTGCTGAGTCTGTAGATCGGCCTCTTGCCCTTTCCCCCAAGGGGCTGCTCGCGGGTAATCAGGCCAATGCGCTCAAGCTCTTTGAGGTAGTACGAGGTTTCCGCTGTGGTGGAGCCAATTGCGGTTGCTATCTCCCCGCTCTGGGTTCGTCCATTTGCGATGGCGTCGATGACCGCGTTGTATCGCGATGCCTTCGACACCTCTTGCATGAGCAAGATGCTCGGTTCCTCGTAGAGGATTGAGTTCGGGTCGAGCAGCGCTGCCTCGGTGAGCTCGCGTAATGTTCCACCATTCTGAAATTGCATAAGATAAAGGGGTACGCCGCCCACCATGCCGTATATTTCGGCTGTCTCGATGGGGTTGCGTTGGGGGAAGAGCTCCATGGCTGTGAAAAAATCAAAGGGCTTAAGCTCTATCTGGGCTGTTCTCCGCCCGTACAAAGGGCTCTTCTCTCCAAGTACCTGCTCTTTCATGAACGACAACGAAGACCCGCACAGCAAGAGAAGCAGCTTCGAATCTGCAGAGGCGCGATCGATGAGAGCTTGCAGGATTGAAGAGACGCTCGGGTCGGCCTTTGCCAAATAGGGGAATTCGTCAATGACGAAGATGACTCGCTGGCTACGAGCGCGTTCGAATATGGCCTCGAAGGCTTGCTGGAGGCTGGCATAGAGCGGCGCAAGCGAAGGGTCGCGGTCGGGGTGCTCGAACAGGGCGACTGCGCGGCTCAGGTTCTCAAGATTTATCCGGGCGTTGTTCTCGACGGCTGTAAAGAAAACGACTGGTTTCTTGCCGACGAACTCGTTGATGAGAGTTGTCTTTCCGACGCGGCGACGTCCGTAAATCACGGGGAATTGAAATGTCCCTGTTTCGTACAGGCGATTGAGCGTCGCCAACTCACGACTGCGTCCTACGAACACGGGCACCTCCTTCATTGAAGCCTCGTTGTTGGAAGATGCTATTACTAAAATCAATTTTAGTAAAGTAGATTTTAGTAAAATGTGCTTAAGCAAATTGGAAAGCGAGGTGCTCTTCGGGCTTCTCATCCATCCTGGGGTAGGAAGGGTGAGTCCAGGAGGCTGAAACGCCTTTTCGGGATACAGCGTGTTTGCGTGTTGCCGCAGTGCCGGCAAGGGCTGCATGGGCGCATAGGTTGGGCCCCGCGGCTCTGCGGGACTAATGACCGCAGAGCCGCGGGGCCTGTGTTCAAGGGTTTGCGCGCCGTTCCGTATAGCTGGCGTCTTCTAGCTCGGTCCTACCCCTCGTAGACGATGCGGCCGTCGGAGATGGTGTAGATCACGCGCGCGTCGGAGATGGCCTTGGCATCGGCTTCGAGAATGTTGGTGTCCAGCACGACGAGATCGGCGAACTTGCCCACTTCAACGGTGCCGATAATATCGTCCATGAAGTTCTGGTAGGCGTCGTTCTTGGTGTAGGCCTCGAGCAGCTGGTAGGCTGTGAGCCCCTGTTCGGGCCAGCGGGTCATGTCGGTGTCCTCTTCTTCGGGATAGGGCGAGTTACGGGTAACGCCGGCCTCGATCGCATCGAGCGGGACAAATGGAATGACGGGGGCGTCTGAGGAGCCGCTGATGCAGATGCCTGCCTCGGCCATGTGCTTTGTTCGGTACATCGCCATGGCGCGCTCGTCGCCGACATAGGCGCGCTCCAGGTCCATGAGATCATCGTGGTACATCATCAGGAATTGGAGATTCGCCACTACATCCAAATCGGCCATGCGCTGGATATCCTCATCGGTAATGGCGCATACGTGGGTGATCGTGTGCCGCGCGTCGCGCTCCCCATTGGTCGCCCGAGCCTCCTCGAAGGCATCAAGGGTGCCGTGAACGGCGCCGTCGCCCATGGCGTGCACGTGCACCTGAACGCCTTCTGCATCAAAGTCGTGTACAAGACGGGTAAAGTCTTCCTGAGACCAGATGGGTTCGCCGCACCAATGATCACCGAGTCCCGTTGATTCCAGGTAGGGTTCCAGGAAGACGGCGGTGCCTCTTTCGGTCACTCCGTCGTAGAAAATCTTCACGGTATTCGAAGAAATCATGTCTGTGGCGGAGTCGTTGTAGGACTTGATGGTGGAAAGCACTTCGTCATAGGTGCGACCTTCTTTCATAGTGGGGACGACGCGCATGCGCAGGGTCAAATTGCCCTCGCGCTCCACCTTGTGGTACATATCGATAATATCAAGACCGCCTTGGGTGATATTTGTAATGCCGGTTATGCCATAGGAGTTTGCTTCCTCCATGAATTTGTACATGGCCTGTTCCAGATTATCGTTGGTCATGGTGTCGGGCATGATGGCGAATACTATTCCCTTGGCGGCATCGCTGACGCATCCCGAAGGCTCGCCCTTTTCGTTGCGATAGAACAGGCCGCCTTCTGGGTCGGGGGTGTCGGCGGTTACGCCAGCCATTTCGAAGGCCTTGGAATTGACCCAAGCGGCGTGGTAGGAGACGTCATGGATGAGAATGGGCTTATCGGGGCAGATGGCATCTAGATCCTCTTTCGAGGGCCCGGGATTCGAGCCGTCGGGAAGCTGGTAGGCATTGAGCATGAAGGGCGATCCGATGTAGCCTTCTTCGTCGGGATGGGCTTCCACGAAGGAGCGGATTGCCTCGAGGTATTCCTCATTGGTGCTAAGTCCCGTTAGATCGATTTGGTAGAGTTTGGTGAACCAGTTGCCAGGGGCGTGGATGTGGCCGTCAATGAAGCCGGGGGAGACGAACTTGCCATCGAGGTCGATGACTTGGGTGGTGTCTCCTACGAAAGCGTCGATGCCTGAATCATCGCCCACATAGACGATTTTGTTGCCCGCGATGGCTATGGCCGAGGCAACCTCGCTTTCCGATACCATCGTCTGCACATGGCCGTTGTACAGCACGAGATCGGCGGCGTTCTCTTCGGGGGAATCAGATGGGCCGGTTGATCCGAGCGGCTCATCTGATGCGCATCCCCAAAGACCGCCCGAAAGCGTGGCGGCCGCAAGCGCACTTGATCCAATGACGAAATGGCGGCGGCTGAGAAGCTGATCGAGACGGGACATGCTCATAAAACCCTCCTTAGTTCGGTCGCAGCGCTCTCTTCTCGGTGCTGCGATGACCTAACTTTAAGAGCGGGGAAATCTCTTGTTAAGGAAATCAGGGAGGGCTTTTAGATTATTTAGGGGATGATTTTTTGTCCTCCCCTCTTCTGAACTGGGATAACGAAGAAGCTGAATCGAGTGTCAGGCAAGTCGGTAGCCTTGGCAGCCAAACCGTCTATAATGTTTGCTATCCGATGAAGGAGGAGTCGTGTCCCTCGCCTTTCTCTACAATGTGGCAAGCTGCATCGCCTATGCGTTGGCCATAGCCGCCTATGGGAGCCTGTACTACGTCGAGCGCAAACCGGGATACATCTTCACAGCGCTCATCTTCTTTGCGTACGCGATAGATATCGTTTTATTGTTCATGTACGAGTTTGTTCCAGAATTCGCGTTGCAATTCGAAGATGCGCGAAACGCCTACCCCATGCTCTACACCACATTCAACATGGCTATAATCCTCTTGTACCGGCTCGTGCTGGGCAGTTTGCTCTCGCGCAGATTTTCTCCTGTCGAAGGATTTTTTTGGGCGGTTTGCATAATGATGGCCTGGGCGAGCGGCGCTCCATCGGTCGAATCGGTTGCGTTGTGGCGCGAGTTCCTCTTTGCCAGGCTGCTGTCATTGTGGGTGATAGGGTACGGTGCCTGCTGCTTGGTGGCGGAATTTCGATGTATGAACCGTTGGCGATGGGTTTTCTCGCTTTTGCTCGTGCTCGTATATGCCCTGGGAGAAGCGGCAACGTATGTGAGCTTTGGGCAGGAGAGCAGCGGGGACTTTGCTTCTCCTCGCGAGGTGCCCGTCGAGGTTATGGCGCTCTGCTTCACCGTGGCCGCCTACGTCTTCCTCGCCCATCATCGGCGGATGCGCAACGAGCAGCTGGCAGAATCCCTTGTGCCCTGGATCGCCCGCGAATACGGGCTGACCAAGCGTGAAGAGGTGCTGCTGTCGCTGCTCGAGAAGGGTGCATCGAACAAGGAGATCGCCGAGCAGGAGTACATTTCCGTCAACACGGTGAAAACCCATATATCGAATGTTTACTCCAAGCTTGGCGTGAGCGGCCGGGACGGACTTGCGCAAATGCTCAAAGAAGAGTTAGGGCGCCGCAAAAGGGCTCGATTCTAGGGCGCTGCGGGAATAAGGGCGGCTGCGGTCTTCCGACACCTGCACCTCCCACGGCGCCAGCCGCTGTTTCGCGTCCGCCTACTATCCTCTATCCCTTCCAGAACAGCTGGGCGAGCTCTTGGCGGGTAGTGGTGCCGGTTTTCTTCAGGATGTTGTGCACGTGGGCCTTCACGGTGCCGAGGGCCAGCTGCAGCGAGCTAGCGATGTTCTGATTGTCCTTGCCTTGCAGCACTTCTTCCAAGATGACGCGCTCGCGCGCGGTCAGGTGATAGCGCTCGCAGAAGGCGGGAAGCAGCTCGTCGACGTATTCCTGGGTGTCGGGCGCATCGGCACTCGGCGGCTCCTTGAAGCGCAGGCGCAGGGTGTCGGCAGCGGCGCGCAGGGTGAAAAAGGACAGGGCCAGAAGCAGGATGTTCTCAGAGAAGTTCCGCTCGCTGATATATAGGGGCAGCATATCGGCGTTCGCGAAGAAGCTGGAATCGAAGACGAGGATCATGACGACATCCTCGATGAGAATGCACAGGCACAGAACTAAAGTGACGAGGAACAGCGGCTCCTGACGGCGCAAGCGGGCCTTCTCCACTTCGTTGCGGGCCGTGCAGTAGCGATAGACCCCGAAAGCCAAGCACCACAGGAGAAACGTCTGGCGCAGCGTGTAGAAGAGCCATTGGCGAAACTCGTCCACGGGCAGGCACAGCACGACGATTTCGCTTGCCGCTATGAAGGCCAAGGCTGGGGCGAGGCGCAAAACGCGGCGGCGCTCGTTCACGAAATCGCACAGTATGAGCCACATGGGCTCGAGAGTGCCCAAGGCGAGCAGTATCTTCAGCTGCGGATGGTCGATGGTATAGAACTGGTTGATGGAATACTCGACGTTCTGGCCCAGGTACTCGTATTGAAAGATAAGCGCGAGGTCGAGGAAGTAGAACAGCAGCATGGCCGCAGCGTAGAGAAACGAGTGGCGCCGGGAAACGAAATAGGCCGAGAGCGATACGGAACCCGACGCCACGCACACGAGCATCACGACGATGGTGTAGAAGTAGAACGCTGTCTCCAAAGCGAGCCTCCTCGGTGACGCATAGGGCCCGATGATGAGCCGCGACGGCCTAGAGCGGTTTAGGTCGTGCCTCAACTTGAAAGATCAGCAAAAGAGGCGATGGATCTTTTCTAGCATAGAAGCCAGTTCAATAGGTCTAAGTAGCGGGATTATTTGGGATTAGACGCACGGTGAGCTTTTACCATCTGGAAATAATCTTGATTATTTCTTCTCAAAACTTCTAGCGCGTTCCATGCTGAGCCTCGAGAGATGCGGAAGACGCTCAACAATTCCGGAGACGGCCTCGAGTCGAGAAAAGGCCGCGAACGGGAATCCGGCCCGAATAGCGCCGACATGAAGGGTCCTCCGCATGAAACAGCATCGCGATCATCTTGCGCAGAGGTCGCGAACGAGATCCTAAAGGAGGATTTCCATGGTCAAGGACTACATCGACACCAACGACTTCACCAAGGAGGAGCTGCTCGGCATGGTGGACCTCGCCATCGCCATGAAGGGGCTCATCAAGGAGGGCGGCGAGTACCCGCTCTTGCTGAAGCACAAGACGCTGGGCATGATCTTCCAGCAGGTGTCCACCCGCACGCGCATCTCCTTCGAGACGGCCATGACCGACCTGGGCGGCCACGCGCAGTTCTTCGGCCCCGGCTCCATCCAGCTGGGCGGCCACGAGTCCATCGAGGACTCCGGCCGCGTCATGGGAAGCCTCGTCGACATCCTCATGGCCCGCGTCGACCGCCACAAGGACGTGGTGGCCCTGGCGAAGTACTCCGCGGCCCCCGTGATCAACGGCATGAGCGAGTACAACCACCCCACCCAGGAGCTCGGAGACCTCATGACCATGATCGAGAACCTGCCCGCCGGCAAGAAGATCGAGGACTGCAAGTTCGCCTTCATCGGCGATGCCACCCAGACCTGCGTATCGCTCATGTTCATCTGCTCGAAGATGGGCATGGACTTCGTGCAGTTCGGACCCAAGGGCCATCAGATTCCCGACGGCGCCCTGCTCATAGGCACCGATGAGGAGCGCGCTGTGTTCGGTAAGGAGCTCATGGCCATCGGCGAGGAGAACTGCAAGATCTCCGGCGGCACCATTACCGTCTCCGACGACATCTCCTGCATCGAGGGCGCCGACTTCGTGTACACCGACGTGTGGTACGGCCTCTACGACGAGGAAGTCTCCAGCACCAGCTACATGGACGTGTTCTATCCCAAGTACCAGGTGACCTGGGACCTGATGAACGCGGCCGGCCCCGACTCCAAGTTCATGCACTGCCTGCCGGCCAACCGCGGCGAGGAGGTCGTGGACGAGGTGATGGACGACCCGGAGCGCTCCCTGTGCTGGGACGAGGCCGAGAACCGCAAGCACTCCATCCGCGCCATCCTCGCCACTCTGTGCCCCCAGAGCGAGTCGAACCCGGAGAAGGCGACCAACTACCGCGCCACCATCGACGAGTGCATGGCGAAGCTCGGCAAGCAGGGTCTGTAAACCATTTGCGATCGGGGAAGGCGCAACTTCCCCGATCGCTCTTTCCCATTAAGGAGTTACCCTATGAGCGGTAAGAAGAAATTCTCCTTCGTATCCGTTATTCTGTCGGTGATCTGCGTGGTGTTCGTGTGTGAGGCGGCGGCACCGGCTGCTGCCATCGGCAACCAGCAGTTCTTCTGGTGGATCTTCCTTATCATCACCTTCCTTTTGCCCTACGGCATGGTAGCGGCCGAGCTCGGCACCGCCTACGACTCCGAGGGCGGTATCTACGACTGGGTGCGCGACGCCCTCGGCGACAAGTGGGGCGCCCGCATTAGCTGGTACTATTGGATCAACTTCCCGTTGTGGATCGCCAGCTTGGCCACGCTGTTCCCGCCCATCTTAGGTATGGTGTTCGGGGCCGACATCGAGGCGAACCTGCCGCTGACCCTGGCCATCGAGATTGCCTTCGTGTGGATCGTCGTGTTCATGAGCTTCTCGAAGGTGTCCGATTCCGAGTGGATTTTGAACGGCGGCGCCGTTTTGAAGGTGCTCGTGGCCGTGTCCGTGGGCGTGCTCGGCATTTGGTACGCCTGCGCCAACGGATTCGCCGGATCCATGGCCCCCGAGACGTTCCTGCCCGACTTGACCAACACCGCTGCGCTCGGCTACCTGTCCATCATCATCTTCAACTTCACGGGCTTCGAGGTGATCTGCACCTTCGCCAAGGACATGCAGAACCCGGCCCGCGACATTCCCAAGGCCATCATCCTGGGCGGCCTGGCCATTGGCGCCATCTACCTGTTCTGCGGCTTCGGCATCGGCGCCGCCATCCCGGCCGACCAGATCGACCCCGACTTCGGCATGCTCGTGGCCGTGATGACCATGGTGGGCGAGGCTTCCCCCATCTTCATCATCATCGCCGTGGCGTTCCTCATCACCCTGTTCGCGAATATGGCCAGCTGGTCCTTCGGCGTGAACTTCGTGGCCGACTATGCGGCGAAGAACCAGAACATGCCGAAGGTCTTCGCCCATGAGAACCCGAAGACCGCCATGCCCACCGGCGCCGCCGTCGTGAACGGCATTGTGGCCACCGCCGTACTGCTCATCCAGCTCATCCCCAACGAGGCCATCTCCAACGGGCTGTTCTGGACGCTGTTCGCCACCTCTGTGGTGTTCCTGCTGCTCACCTACATTCCCATGTTCCCGGCCTTCATCAAACTGCGCAAGGTCGATGCGAACCGTCCCCGCGTGTACCGCTTCCCCTTCCAGGGCACAGCCATGAAGGTTATTCTGGCCATCCCGGTCATCGAGCTGGTACTGGCCATCGTGGCCACGCTCGTGCCGTTCTCGGCCGAGGAAGTGGCGGACAAGGTGCCGATGATCGCCATCTTCATCGTATTCCTCCTTTTGGGCGAGGTGGTGCGCATTGTGAGCGCCCGCGGCCGCAAGGAGGAGTTCAAGGGCCTCACTCCCGCGATGGCCGCCGAGCGTTTGGCTGAAGAGGCCGCGGGCGAGCCCGATTCGCTCGAGCCCGTTGATCCGGCCCAAGTCGAGCAGATTCTTGCCGCCGACGACGGCAAGAGCGAGAAGATTTTGTAGATTGCTGTACTCGTACCCCCCCCCTCTTGAAAGGAATTCCCTCATGAAAACCATCTACGAGTCTGATTCCACCCCCGCCGCCGACGGCTTCTTCATGCCCGCCGAGTTCGCTCCGCAGGATCGCGTGTGGATAGGCTGGCCCCACCGCACCGACACCTGGGCCCACGGCGCCAAGCCGGCCCAGAAGCAGTACGCCGCCATCGCCCGAGCCATCGCCGAGTTCACGCCTGTCGTCATGTGCGCCAACGAGGACGACTACGCCAACTGCAAGGCCGTTTTCGAGGACGACGAGAACGTGACCGTCATCGAAATGACCACCGATGACGCCTGGTTCCGCGACACCGGCGCCACCTACGTCATCGACGGCAAGGGCGACAAGCGCGCCTGCGACTGGCACTTCAACGCCTACGGCGGCTTCATCGACGGCCTGTACTTCCCGTGGAAGGCCGACGACCAGATCGCCTGCAAGATGGCCGAGCTGTCGCACTGCCGCCGCTATCGTCCCGATGACATGATCCTGGAGGGCGGCTCCATCACCGTGGACGGCGAGGGCACCCTCGTGGTCACCGAGCAGTGCCTGCTCTCCCCGGGCCGCACCGCCTCGGCCGTGCTCGCCGAGGAGGTCGAGGAGGACACCATCTGGCCCGTCTACGCCAAGCGCTTCGAGCCCTGGAGCGAGGAGCTGCGCGCCTACATGGACGAGCACCTGAAGGCGTACCTGGGCGTGGAGAAGGTCATCTGGGTCAAGGAGGGCATCGACCCCGAGGAGACCAACGGCCATATCGACGACGTGGCCACCTTCATCGCCCCGGGCGTGATGGTCTGCATCTGGACCGACGATGAGGACTACCCCTTCTACCGCCAGTGCCATGAGGCCTACGAGACCTTGAGCAACGCCACCGACGCGAAGGGCCGTGCGCTGAAGGTGTACAAGCTGCCCATGCCGGCGAAGCCCCTGTACATGGACCAGGCCTCCTGCGACACCATCGACATGGACGAGAACGCCGAGCCGCGCGTGGCTGACGAGCCGCTCATCGCCTCCTACATGAACTACCTGGTGACCAACGGCGGCGTCATCGTGCCCCAGTACGGCGACGAGAACGATCCGCTGGCCGTGGACACTCTGCAGCAGATCTACGACGAGGTGTGGGGCGAGGGCGTCTACAAGTGCGTGGGCGTCCAGTCCGACCAGGTGGTCTTCGGCGGCGGCAACATCCACTGCATCACCCAACAGGAGCCCAAGGCCTAAGCGCGTCGCCCATATGAGGCTTCAAAGTCCTCCGACGCCCCAGGGTCGGCAAAGTAGGGCATTTTGCGCCAGCCATCAAGTTGCCGGCAATGTAGGGCTCTTGGAAGAAAAGAAAGGGCTAGATTATGAGAAGAAAAGTAGCTCGTGTATTGTTTTGCGCCAGCTTATGTTTAAGTCTGCTGGCATTTGCGGGCTGTTCCGCAGAGAGCACGACGGGCGGAGCATCGGACAATGCGCCTAGCGGAACGCCGGACAATGCATCGACGGATGTAGCGGTAGCTTCTGGCGCCGAAGAGTTCGATGGGGTGTTCGATGCAACCGTCAACGCAGGGAACACGCAGGAAGTTGTCTATGTAAACGGCTCCTGGTTTGATATGGGAAGGCAGTACGGATTACAGCAGAAAGTGCAGTTAGAGAATAACTGGGCATCTGTAATGGCCATGATTTATACGGAGGCAGACGATGCCGCATATAACGAAGCCATGGGTAAGATCCTGAAGCACTACGAAGCGGATGAGCCATCTGTGTTTGACTTCTTGTCAGGGGTGGCTGATGGGGCAGGAATCTCAAAGGAAGATGCGATTGTTGCAATTATGGGTTCCTCTGTCCTTAACTACGATTTGATGATGCATTATGATCCGGAGCGCTCAAAAACGTGCATGACCGTATCGGCTTGGGGAAACATGACCCTGGACGGCCGTCATCTTGGAGGCGCCAATCTTGATGCAATCAGCGCAACGCCTGCTGCAATGTTCTCGGATATGATTTCTTATCCGGATGATGGCTATGCGGTTATGGCATCTGGCGGAATGCAGGGCAATGCATTCATGAACTCTGAGGGCCTCATTATTACCTATGCCGGAGGGCCCCACGCGGCACCGAGCGAGGGTGCCGAGGTGATTGATAGGGAAGGCACGTTCCTCGATACCCTGTTCGCTTACTGGTATACAGCTACAAAGTGCGCTACAGCAGATGAAGCGGTCAAAATGCTTACGGAAACTGAGTGGATCCATACCGGCAACATTAACATTTCTGATAATAACGGGAATGCTTATGTTGTAGAGCAAAAAGACACTGCCTATGTAGTCCGTAAGGCCGGCGATCATGGCGAGGAGGATTACCTTATTACGGCAAATCATTTCCTGGACGAGTCGTGGATGAACGATTCGTACGAGGCGTATCCGGACAGCGTGCCCAGGGCTAGCACGGTAGAGAGGATCCTGCTGGACAACAAGGGCTCTGTTACCCCGCGCACCATCGCGGATGCACTCGGAAGCATTCGCTACTACGACGAGGGCAAATGGAGCGAGGAGAATTGGGATTTCGGCGGCTTCTATCAGTTCCATTCCCCAGAAGGAGATGATCTGGAGTTCAAGACCATCTTCAGGACGATTTTCGACGCGACCGATCTTGAGATGTTCGTCTTGAGGGGCCATGATGAGAAATTCCGCTCCGATGTCCCGTTCGGTACGGCCAACTACTACAAGCTCACTCTTGGAGAGGGCATGCAGGCCACCAATAAGAGCGCGGAAACCGATGCCCGTATTGCAGTGAGAAACGCTGGCGCCGAATTGTACAAGAGCGATACCGAAGATGCCGACGCGTTGGAGTGCTACAACAAGGCCGCCGAGGCAGTGCACACGGGATGCAATTACACAACCATGGCCGATTGCGCCGGAGCGAAGGGCGATAAGGAGCAGGCTGCGATCTTGTATGGCCTTGCGACTTCGCAGTTCGCCAATGCCCAGCGGTATGCGCAGGCATCTTATACTACCGAAAACGTGATTGTTGACTAAAGCTATGCAGCACTTGATCCCTCAGCACTTCATATAATTCCTAAAGTTTGCAGTCACAAGAGTCTTTCAAAAAGCGGAGATGATTCTGAGGTTCTCCTTTGATCATCTCCGCTTGCTACGTTTCCTATGGAGCGTCCGCAAATTCCGATAGCAGATCAGGGCCGAGGAAGGCGGAGATGTGCTCATCCTCTCCGATAAGGTTGTCTGCATCGGCTGCACAGAGCGCACCCAGCCCGGCGCCATCGAGTTCGTTGCCGCAAATCTGTTCAAGAAAGGTTTCGAGGCCGTCTATGCCTTCGAGATGGAGCGCGGCCGCAATGCCATGCATCTCGATGGAATGTTGACCATGGTCGATCGGGACGCGTTCCTGTTCAACCCCTTCCTGAGCGGCAATGTGAACGTGTACAAGCTGACCCCCGCTTCCGATGGCGTCAGGACGCAGCCCGTCGGCTCCGACTGGAGCAAGGTGCTCGCCGATGCGCTTGGTGAGTCCTCGGTACGGCTTATTCCCGTAGGCAACGGAGATGAGATCCAGGGCTTTTGGGAGATGTGGAATCTCGGCGGGAACGTGCTCACGTTGGCTCCAGGATTGGTGGTCTGCTACGATCGCAACAAAATAACCCTCGATTTGCTCGATAAGGCAGGTATCGAAGTGCGCACCTTCGAGGGAGCGGAGCTGTCGCGCGGCCGTGGAGGCGCCCGCTGTATGTCGATGCCCATCATCCGAGAGGCCCTCTAATCTTACTGAGCCGATGCCGGCGTGGTTGCTTTGACTAGAAGGGCGACTGAAACCGCCTCCCTCCAAGTGAGGTTAACCCGCGATTGGAGAATGACTTCCAGGGCCGCTGGTTTAGGGCGGATTAGGGGTAGTTGCGGTAAAAATAAACCCAATCTTATCTTTTGCGCCTACGTGGCGCTCAATAAAGTAAGTACGCAGGATGGCTTTTGTGCCGAACCATCCTGCGTACTTCTCATGATGAGGCCAACAGGTAAGGAGAATTCTATGCCATATGAAAAGGGCAACGGCAAGACCGCTGTCATCGCCCTGGGCGGCAACGCCCTCGGCAACACCCCGCAGGAGCAGCTCGAGCTCGTGCAGAACACCGCCAAGCACATCGTGGACATGATCCAGGACGGCA
>NZ_WPOO01000020.1:0-44248 GCF_009755265.1 Adlercreutzia rubneri
TACTCGACCGTCCGTCTAAAGGCCTTCCGGGAGGGCGGCAGGACCGTCTACGATACGATAGACAACCGCAGGAGGCGGTTGGGGCTGGCGGCGTAGGCCGCTGTCCAAGTAACTGTCCGCACCCCCCAGACGCTCATAACCGTCAATCTCGTGCAAAAAGCGATCCCTTCAGCAACCGACCGCTGAGGAAATTAGCAGAATCATCGTTGCGGTAGCTCAAAAAGGGCACCAGCGATGCCGCCGACGAAGGACAGCGTTCCCCGTTCGCTCACCTCAAGGCGATCCGACAGCCGATTGCCAGGGCTGTCGCTGTCGGCAAATGCACCAAGCCAGATTGCCAGATAGTTGACAGGAAGGCCATTCTCTTCCGCGGGCATATCAACAACAAAGTAGATCGCACCGTCTTCAATATAGCTTGCCACCCCCTGCTCTCCTCGGGCAGCTATCGCACCATCGGAGCCAACAGCGACCGGCGTGAAGTCGAGGTTCTCAAGAACAAGAGCGTCAGCCGAGAAGCCGTGCTCGTCTTTGGGAAGGCGAGAGGCATCAACCTCCATACTACCGTCCCCTTGATCTACGCCGTTCGCGAGCCAGCGTTCTGCCGATTGGTCAAGGTAGGCCTGATCGATCGGCGACCCATCGGCACGTGCTAACGAGAGCACGGCATAGGTGCGGTTCGCATTCACCCCTTCAGTCAGGGGCACCAACGCTTGACCCGAGGTAAGACCGAGCAACGTGATGTCGAAATCGCCAACGCGCTGCGTCTCATCGATGCGCTCGCCCGCCCCCTGTTCGAATACTTCAGCTACCTGCGCTTGGTCGGCATCGGCGGCAATACGCGCCAAATCCTCAAAAGACGCGGTGGCGTAAGCTGTTCCTCCGATAGCTAAGCAAATAGCAGCCGCAACGGCCACTTTCCCCAGCGTCGTAGCACGCGGGAAGAGGACACGGCTCTGACGTTTGGCTCTGGCAGGCGAAGGCCGCACGACCACCGCTCGTGCGTCTTCGCGGCGCGCTTCTCGCACCGCCGCGCAGATGCGGTCTTCGAAATTCTCGGAAATCGGCAGCTCGTCCATAGCAGCCCGATAATCGTTCCAACTCATAGCGATTCCTCCTCTAGGAGCGCTTTCAGCCGCGCACGACCGCGCGCCAGCCGCGTGCCCACGGTAGCCGCGGGCACGCGAAGCATGACTCCGATCTCACGCAAGCCGCAGCCTTCATAGTAATGGAGATGAAGAACGACCGCGTATTTCTCGGGAAGGGCTCGCACACAAGCGAGCATTTCGCGGCCGCGGCGCTCGGTCTCGGCTGCATCGTCCGGCACCGCGCGAGCCTCATCGAGCGGCACATTGAGTCGCGACTTGCGCCGGCGCAAGTCGCTCGCCCGATTAATCGTCGCGCGGATAAGCCACGCCTTCTCATACTCGGGATCCACGAACACGAGCTTTTTGGACACGAGCGTGCAGAATACGTCCTGCACCGCATCCTCAGCGTCAGCGACGGAATCAAGCCGCGAGGCAGCTAGCCGCACCAGCATGCGACCATACTCGCACACAAGCCGCTCGATGCGATCCTCCTCCGTCACCGTCGTGCCACCTTTCTTCGCGTGCGTTCTTCACCTTCAACCAATAACACGTTTCAGAAGGAGGTTTTATTTCATACCCTCGACTCTTCGCGCGATCGCAGATGAGATAGTTGCTGAAAAGTCATTGGCAACGCATCAATACGAACGACAGACTAGCCAGATGATCATGATTAAAGTAACATAGCCAAAATCTTCAGGGTGCCTTAGAAGGGAGCTTTCGTGGCAACAAGCATTGCCCTAGCGGAGGCGAATCTTCCCTCCGCCTTACAACATGTAGATGAAACAGGAGCCGAATTCGTTGTCACTGCAGGAAATCGGTCGTGCTCCAAGATCGCACCTATCCCCGAACCGACATCAAGCGAACTGAAGGCCGCAGGTGCGCTTGCGGGAAAGAAACCGAAGGCGTCTCGCGCTGAAGAAAAAGCCGCTTATCAAAAAGCGCTGGAAAAGCTCGCGTAGTCCATCCCCGCCTGCGCCGTTGCGAGGGGAATTGTTTCCGTTGGCTTACACGCGGGCGGTTGCGCTCGCAGGGGCGCGGGCGATGGAGCACAATACGGAATGCTTTGTGAAATCCCGGGGTCTAAGGAAGCCTGTCCGTTATGGAAACTCTGTCGCCGTTCGCATTCGTCACGTTGGTCACGCTCATCTCCGGCGCCGGGGGAACGGGGCTCGGCGGCCTCATTGGCGCGCTGTTCAAGAGCGAGTCGAACCGCACTATCAGCCTGCTTTTGGCCTTCGCCGGCGGCGTCATGACCGCCATGGTGTGCTTCGATCTTCTGGCCGAGGCCGAGGAAGCCGCCAGCCAAGTCACCGAGCACGGGGTCTTGCTGGTAATCCTCGCCGTGGCGCTGGGCGTTGCCGTGGTGTATCTGCTGAACCACCTCATCGACCGCAAGACACGCAAGGAGGTGTCGCACACCGCCGATGCCGACCACCCCGAAACCCATGACGACATCGACGAGCTCGTGCACGCCGACCACCTGAACATGCACAAGCGCCACCACGACTCCAAGCTGTCGCTGTTCGTCGCCGGCGTGGTCATGGCCTGCGCCATCGCGCTGCACAACATCCCCGAGGGCATGACCATCGGCGCGAGTTTCGCCGTATCCAGCGATCTTATGTGGGGCACCGGCATGATCATGGCCGTGCTCATCGGCCTGCACAACATTCCCGAGGGCATGGCCGTGGCCGTGCCGCTTATCTCCGGCGGCACCGGACGCGTGCGCGCCACGCTTCTCACGGCCGCGTGCGGTCTGCCCACGGTGCTCGGCGCGTGGCTCGGCTTCTGGCTCGGCGACATCGGCCCTCTGGGCCTCACCATGTCGCTTGGGTTCGCCTCCGGCGCCATGCTCTATGTGGTGTTCGGCGAAATCATGCCCGAGAGCTACCTCATCTACCGCAGCAAGCTCCCCGCCTTCGCCGTCATGGTAGGCCTGGCCCTGGGCATGTTCATGATCTTCTTCTAGAAGGCGGGGCGAACCTTGCCGATGCCCGGATGATCGAGAAATTCAACGTAGGCAAGCCAAATCTCCCCGGGCTTCGGGTCATGCGAGGGCATCGCAGACCCCGTCGTCCTCTTCGTCATCCCAATCGACAGGCAAAATGATCCGACGCGTTTCTAGGCGCCATTCGCACCTGAGAACAGCGATGCGGGCGTCCGCCAAGAAGCGTCCCGTCAACGAACTGGTCGAAAAATGCACGAGATCTTGAGCTATAAGCGTCCCGGGGACGCCTGGCTGCCGACCATAAAGGGAGCATCCATTCAGACAATGACCTGACCTGGGGTTTTGAAAATGCTTCTCCGCAACGCGTCCCGCCGCTGATTCCTCAGGGGCTTATAACTCGAGATCTCGTGCAGAAAACGCCCCCTTCGTCAACCGAACGCCATAAACCTACGAGAGCGCGCGAGAAGAGATAGCTCATAGCCACCATAAGAAGGCGAAGAATACCATCGTGAACGCGGTGCCCGCGGCAGCGACGCGGTGCTTGGCTTTAATCTCAAAGGCAAGAAGAACGCCCCAATAACCGTAGAAGGCGACATTCACGATCACATTGGCCACCGGACGGGGCAGCCCCCAGAAAAACGTCGCCAACATGCACAGCACAATGAGGATCGTCAGGACAATCGCACCGACGGCCCAGGGGTTCTTCATTGTCCAAGCCTCGTTAGTGTTTTCGTGCTCGATCCACCACAGAAGCCCCTTGCGCTCCGGCGTCTTATCGCCCATGGTCAACCAACCCTCATTGCTCGACATTCTTTCCAAATCAGTTTATTCCGAACACCATAGCTGTTGCCAGCAGCTCTCCCGTAACTGGATCGTCATAGCACCTCCACACTGGGTATGCTCAAGATCTTCCTCCAAAAGACATCGCGCAAGAACGCGCGCCTCCTAACCTTCACCCCAAGGCTTAACAAAGGCGAAACACCGGAGTCGGTTTCGCGAAACATTGCTCTCCTATGCTGACGATACAGCATTCCGCACAATGCACAAGGAGAACGCCATGTACGATTTCGACCGACCGCGCACCGCGCGTCCCGACGCCGCCGGCACTGGGGTCGTCGCCGGCTCCGCGCGCCTTGCGCCCTGCGACCGGCACCCGCGCGCGCCCCGCGAGGGCGATGTGCGCATTCCCGCTGGGTGCGCCATCGCGGCTATCATGGACCGAAGCGGCGCGCGCCACGACGGAAGCGACATCCTGCGCTCCATCGCGCTCATGCACGACCGCGGGAACGGCCTGGGCGGCGGGTTTGCGGCCTACGGCATCTACCCGGAGTACGAGGAGCTGTACGCCTTCCACATCATGTACGAGTCCGACGAGGCCCGGCGTGAGACCGAGGCCTACCTGGACACCTACTTTATGAGCGAGAAGCAGGAGCGCATCCCCACCGAGCCGGTGGCCTCCATCAAGAACCCGCCGGACATCTGGCGCTACTTCGCCGCGCCCCACCCCATGCGCCTGGCGGCCAGCGGCCTGGACGAGGCCGAGTACACCATGGCCCACGTCTTCCACATCAACGGGAAGATCGACGGGGCCTTCGTCGCCTCGTCGGGCAAGAACATGGGCGCCTTCAAGGGCGTGGGCTACCCCAAGGACATCGGCGCGTTCTACCGCATCTGCGACTACGACGCCTGGGCCTGGACGGCCCACGGACGCTTCCCCACCAACACCCCCGGCTGGTGGGGCGGCGCGCATCCGTTCACGCTGCTGAACTGGTCGGTGGTGCACAACGGTGAGATTTCCAGCTACGACGCGAACCGCCGCTACGTGGAGCAGTTCGGCTACGACTGCGAGCTGCAGACCGACACCGAGGTCATCACCTACTTGTTCGATTTGCTGAGCCGCCGCCACGGGCTGTCGCCGGAGCTGGCCGCTCACATCATGACCGCGCCGGCGTGGGATGAGATTGACGCCATGGATGCGGCCGACGCCGCCTTCGAAACTGCCCTGCGCACCACCTACGCGAGCGCTCTCGTGAACGGGCCCTTCTCGGTGATTCTGGGCTCGAGCGAGGGGCTGCTCGCCATCAACGACCGGCTGAAGCTGCGAGCCCTCATGGCCGCCGAGAAGGGCTCCATGGTGTACATGGCCAGCGAGCAGGCGGCCATCGAGCTGGTGTGCCCCGACGCGGAGAACATGCGCGCCATCGGGGGCGGCGAGCCCTTCGTGGTGCAGCTTGATTCCGTGGTCGCCGCCAAGGCTGCCGCCGATGCCGACGCCGAGAACGATCCGCACAACGCGCCGTTGGCCCACGAGGTCGGCGTGCTGCCCCGCCGGAAGGAGGCTTAAATCATGCGCGACTTCCGCAACCCCCGCTACAAAGTGCTGCGCGACCGCGAGGAGTGCATCAAATGCGACCTGTGCGTGCGCCAATGCGCCAACGAGGTGCACTACCGCGACAAGAAAACTGGCGCCCTTCGCGCCGATTCCATGAAGTGCGTGAACTGCCAGCGCTGCACGCTTCTGTGCCCCACCCGGGCTCTCGCCATCACCCGGTGGCCCCAGGTGGACGCCGGAAGCGCCGTGTGGACCGAGAGCGCCATGGACGACATCACCGCCCAGGCCCAGACCGGCGGCGTTTTGCTCGCTTCCATGGGCAACCCGAAGAGCTACCACATCTACTGGGAGCATCTGCTGCTGAACGCGAGCCAGGTGACGAACCCCTCCATCGATCCTCTGCGCGAGCCCATGGAAACCCGCGTGGTGCTGGGCAGCCGCCCGAGCAAGCTGCGCGTGAACGAGCGCACCCGCACCGTTGTCTCGCCGCTGCCGCCGCAGCTGTCGCTGGACGTGCCCATCATGTTCTCGGCCATGAGCTTCGGTTCGGTGTCGCTCAACACCCAGAAGGCACTGGCGATGGCCGCGCGCGAGCTGGGCACCTACTTCAACTGCGGCGAGGGCGGCCTGCACCGCGACTTGGAGCCCTACGCCGACCGCGCCATCGTGCAGGTGGCCAGCGGGCGCTTCGGCGTGGACCCGCACTACCTGAACGCCGGCGCGGCCATCGAGATCAAGATCGGCCAGGGCGCCAAGCCCGGCATTGGAGGGCACCTGCCCGGCGAGAAGATCAACGAGGAAGTGTCGCGCACCCGCATGATCCCCGAGGGCACCGACGCCATCTCGCCGGCGCCGCACCACGACATCTACTCCATCGAGGACTTGCGCCAGCTCATCTTCTCGCTGAAGGAAGCCACCGGCTACGCCAAACCCGTGGCCGTGAAGGTGGCCGCCGTGCACAACGTGGCCGCCATCGCCTCCGGCATGGCTCGGGCCGGCGCCGACATCATCGTGCTGGACGGCTTCCGCGGCGGCACGGGCGCAGCCCCCAAGCGCATCCGCGACAACGTGGGCATTCCCATCGAGCTGGCCCTGGCCGCTGTGGACGAGCGGCTGCGCCAGGAGGGCATCCGATCGACGGTGAGTCTTGTGGCCTCAGGAACCCTGCGCAACGCCGCCGACGTGGTGCGGGCCGTGGCACTCGGCGCCGACGCCGTCTCCATCGGGTCGGCGGCGCTCATTGCCATGGGCTGCCACCAGTGCAGCGACTGCGCGAGCGGCCGCTGCAACTGGGGCATCGCCACCCAGCGGGCCGATCTGGTGAGCCGCCTCGCCCCCGAGGCCGCCGCCGAGCGCGTGGTGAACCTCGTGTCCGGCTGGAACCGCGAAATTCAGGAGATGATGGGCGGCATGGGCATCAACGCCATCGACTCTCTGCGCGGCAACCGGCTGATGCTGCGCGGCGTGGGGCTCAACGAGAAGGAACTGGAAATCCTCGGCGTGAAGTACGCGGGAGAGTGATCGCATGGCTGAAACCATTATCGTGGAATTGGGAACGAAGCACTTCCAGGAGGCCAATGCCGCCGTGCGCGCGGCCCTTGCCGAAGCCGACACCGTCTGCATCGTGGAGGCCTACGCCCAGCGCTACCTTGGTTGCACCCTGCCCGCGGGCAAGCGTTTGGAAATTCACGGAACCCCGGGCAACGATCTGGCCTGCTATATGGACGGCGGCGAGGTGGAAGTGTTCGGAAGCGCCCAGGACCAGACCGCCAACACCATGAACGCCGGCACCGTGGTGGTGCACGGGCGCGTGGGCGATGCGGCCGGCTACGCCATGCGCGGCGGCGAGCTCATCGTGCGCGACGGCTGCGGCTGGCGCGGCGGCATTAACATGAAGCAGTACGGTGGGAAGTGCCCGGTCATCGTCATTGGCGGGGACGCGGGCAACTTCCTCGGCGAGTACATGGCCGGCGGCATCATCGTGCTTATGGGCCGCGCCGGCGATCATTTGGCCTCCGGCATGCACGGCGGGGTCATCTATCTGCGCCGCAACAACACGCCGGCCGTGGTGCCCGACGGGCTGGATCTAAGGGAGCTGACCGACGAGGACACGGCGACCCTCGGCGCGCTGCTCGCCCGCTACGACGCCTGCTTCGGCACCGAGCCCCACGAGCACGCGAGCGTGAGCGAGTTCGTCGCTTTGCGCCCCGCCTCCAGCCGCCCTTACGCGGCCATGTACGCGAGCTAGCGGTCGTTCGACGCTCGGACCGTTTCACAGCGCGACCATGCGACAGCGCACAAATGCAGAGGGCGCCTCGGTTCGAAAACCAGGGCGCCTTCGCTAATTCCAGGGGTCTTCCGAGAACAAGGGCTCTCGTTCGGCAGGGCGATCGGAATAGGGGTCGTAGCCGTCGTCGTCCTCGTTCTCCGCGCGAACGAAGGGGTCGGCGAAAGTGGCCGCACGGCTATCGCGCCCCCGTTGGCCCTCGCCTAGCACCGCAGAAGGGCGGCCCTCCCCCTTTCGCTGGCTCGGCAGCGGCTTCACCACGATACGAGCATGGGGGTCGTTCTTTGGATCGATTGCCACAGATTTCCACCTTTCAAAAACGCGTCTCGCTGCCTACCTTTTCGGACAACCGAAAAGCCCGAGTCCTTCGAAATGGGCAAAATGGCCTACTTCTCGTAGTCGCCGATAGCGAAATCACTCTACAGCTAATTCCCCACCAGGTGAAATAGCGCCAGCAACAGAAATCGCCCTGCAGAAAACTACGAGAAGTACCCTCGTTTGCTCATTTCGCGCAGACGGAAGCTGCCCGAACGCCCATCTCCCCTATTCCCTATCGCCAGCGCGGGTGATGTCGTAGGGGGTCGTTTGGTACACATAGTAGTTCAGCCAGTTGGTGTAGAGCAACTGGGCGCAGGAGAACCACGTGGAAACCGGCTCGCGCGTCGGGTCGTCGTCGGGGAAGTAGTGGGCCGGCACGGCGATGCTCATCCCCTTGGCGATGTCGCGGTCGTATTCCGCTTTCAGCGTCTCGCGGTCGTACTCGGGGTGACCGAACACGAAGAAGTTCTGCGAGTCGGTGGACTTCGCCACGTACACCCCAGCCTCGTCGGACACCGCGATCAGCTCGAGCGCGGGATGCGCCTCGATGTCGGCCGCCCGCACCTCGGTGAAGCGCGAATGGGGCGCGAAGAACCTATCGTCGAACCCGCGCACCAAAGGCGAGGTGCGCTTGACCACCTCGTGGGGGAACACGCCGAACATCTTCTCGGGCAGCTCGTGCTTGGGCACGCCGTAGTGATAGTAGATGCCGGCTTGGGCGCCCCAGCAGATGTGCAGCGTGGAGTGCACGTGGGTCTTCGACCACTCCATGATCTCGCAGAGTTCCGGCCAGTAGTCCACTTCTTCGAATTCCAGCCGCTCCACCGGCGCCCCGGTGATGATAAGGCCGTCGAAGTGCTCGTCGCGCACCGCGTCGAAGGTGGTGTAGAAGGCCTCCAGATGCTCGGCGGCCGTGTTCTTCGAGTCGTGGCTCGCCGTTTGCAGCAGCTCCACTTCAACCTGCAGCGGCGTGTTCGACAGCTTCCGCAGAATCTGGGTCTCCGTGGTGATCTTGGTGGGCATGAGGTTCAGCAGCAGCAGCCGCAGCGGACGAATGTCCTGGTGCATGGCGCGATGCTCGGTCATGACGAAGATGTTCTCGTTCTCCAGCGCCGCCGTGGCCGGCAGCGCATCGGGAATGCGAATGGGCATGCGTCCTCCTATTCCACGGCAGCCAGGGCCTGGTCGATGTCGGCAATGAGGTCGGCGGCGTCCTCGATGCCGCAGGACAGGCGGATGAGGTCGGCGCTGATGCCGGCCGCCTCAAGCTCCGCGTCGTTCATCTGGCGATGAGTGGCGTTGGCCGGGTGCAGCACGCAGGTGCGGGCGTCGGCCACATGGGTGGCAATCTGGGCCAGCTTCAGGTTCTTCATGAACGTCTCGGCCGCCGCGCGCCCGCCGGCCACGCCGAAGCTCACCACACCGCAGGAACCCTCCGGCAGATACTTCGCCGCGAGCGCCGCCTCCGAGTCGCCTTCCAGCGACGGATGGCGCACCCAAGCCACCTTCGGGTGGCTCGCCAGGTGCTCGGCCACCGCGCGTCCGTTGGCGGCGTGCCGGGCCATGCGCAGGTGCAGGCTCTCCAGCCCCAGATTGATGAGGAAGGCGTTCTGCGGCGACTGGATAGAGCCCAAATCGCGCATGAGCTGCGCCGTCGCCTTGGTGATGTAGGCACCTTCCAAGCCGAAGCGCTCGGTATACACCACGCCGTGGTAGCTCTCATCGGGCGTCGTGAGCCCCGGGAACTTGTCGGCGTGGGCGTTCCAATTAAAGCGGCCCGAATCCACAATGACGCCTCCGACGGAAGCGCCGTGGCCGTCCATGTACTTGGTAGTGGAGTGGGTCACAATGTCGGCGCCCCACTCGATGGGCCGGCACAGCACCGGCGTGGGGAAGGTGTTGTCCACGATGAGCGGCACCCCGTGGCCGTGGGCCGCCGCCGCGAAGCGCTCGATGTCGAGCACGGCCAGCGCCGGGTTTGCGATGGTCTCGCCGAAGACGCACTTCGTGTTGGGCCGGAAAGCGGCTTTAAGCTCCTCGTCGGTGCAGTGCGGATCGACGAAGGTGCACTCCAGGCCCATGCGGCCCATGGTGTGGGCGAGCAGGTTGTAGGTGCCCCCGTAGATGGCCGAGGAGGCCACCACGTGATCGCCCGCGCCGGCGATGTTGAACACCGCGAAGAAGTTCGCCGCCTGGCCCGAGGAGGTGAGCATCGCCGCCGCGCCGCCTTCCAACTCCGCGATCTTCGCCGCCACCGCATCGTTGGTGGGGTTCGCCAAGCGCGTGTAGAAGTAGCCGGACTCCTCCAGATCGAACAGGCGCCCCATATGCTCGCTCGTGTCGTACTTCCAGGTGGTGTTCTGGTAGATGGGCACCTGGCGCGGCTCGCCGTCGCCGGGCCGCCATCCGCCTTGCACGCAGGTCGTTCCAATCCGCTCGCTCATTCAGGGCTCCTTTGGGTCTCGCATTTTTTCGCTCGCCCATTATAGGGGCACCCGGGCCACCCCGGTTATAGGAAGTCCCCAGCGAATGTCATCGGAAAATCCGAGAGCTTTCTGCCGAGACCCCCTCGATTATCCTGAAATGAACTATTGTTCTAAGAACATTTGTTTGCTATAATTCGCTTTGAGAAGACGGCAGTACTTGCATTTATTGTTACTAATTGTTACAATAAATTGCGCCATGTAGGAGGTCGAGAGACATGCCCATGACAGCTAGAGAAGCGATACGGCTCACCAAGAAAATGGGCGGCCGCTTCGTCAGACACGGAGCGAAACATGACATTTTCGCGAATGCTGCTGGCGAAGAGTTCCCTATCCCCCGGCATCCCGGAGATCTTTCGCCGGGGGTCGAGCGAGCCATCAAAGAAAAGCTAGGGCTTCTCTAATACTTCACCTAATAGAGAGGAAGCGACCTATGAAGTTTCTCTACGAAGCCATCCTCACCCCGTGGAGCGGCGGGTGGGAGGCAGAGTTTCCCGACCTGGGTATCTGCACCCAGGGGGACACTCTGTTCGATGCGGCTTTCATGGCGCAAGATCTGCTGACCCTCTGGATCTCCCAAGCGCTTCGCGAAGGACGGCCCTTGCCGGAGCCGCGGATGGACCATCCCACCCCCGCAAACGGCAAGGCCATCGCCGTTGCCGTGGAATGCGATGCCGACACGCCTTCCCTCACCACCATGACCGTCCAAGAAGCGGCGGATACCCTCGATGTCAGCACCTCGCGCATACACGCCATGATTCGCGACGGCATTCTGAGAACCGAGAAAGTTGGCAGCGCCCGCCTTGTGTCAGCCGACGATGTCATAGACTATTTCAATAGCCCCCGAACCGCTGGCCGCCCAAAGAAGGTCGCGACCGCCTGATTTCGGGAGATGTGTCTAGCGGGCCTCCACCTTGTCGAGGAGTTCCTGTCGGTTGTTGACCAGGGCCTTCTCGTAGATGTGGCGCACGTGGGTCTTCACGGTGCCCGTGGTCACGAACAGCTCGTTGGCGATGTAAGGAAGGGTGCGACCGCGCACCAGCAGTGAGAGGATCTCCGTCTCGCGGGCCGTTAGTCCTACTGCCCGCGCAAAAACAGCGGCGGAATCTTCTCCCTGCGCTCCGACGCCAGCGGCACAATCACCATTCGGCAGCGTTGCAGCCTCGGTGGTGCCGCCGTCCTCAAAGAGCCGTTCTCCTGCCGCAACACCAGAAGAGCCGCGTCCGGCAGCAGCAGCCTTAACCCGATCGGCGCCTCTCGTTTCGGCTTCCATTTCTTCCGTACCGCCGTCTTTCTCCTCGTTCCCCTCTTCCCCCACCTGCGCGGCTCGGGCCACCACCATGAAGAACAGCGCGAGCACACCGGCACCGCATACGGCAGACAGCAGCAAAGGCGTCTCCCCCGCCACCTGAAACAGCAGCTTTCCCGCCAGGTTCCCCGCGAGCACCACGGCGCTGATCAGCGCTTGGCCCACACCGAAGGCCACCAAGGGGGACAAGCCCTGAAGGCGGGTGCTGCGCGTCACCACCACATAGACGAGCGGCTGGAAGAACAGCGTGCAGCCCTGAACGAGCGCCCCTCCGACCGGCACCGCCGCCGCACCGAGCACCAGAATGGCCACAAGACCCACGACGCTGAAGGTGACGGTGATGCGATACAGCTGCGCTACGGAGAAGGCCGTCCGCTCAGCCGTCAGGGGCACGAGCGCCATGGTGGCGATGCAGGCGCAAAGAGCGATGCCACCCGGGTAAAGGCTGTCGGCCCCCTCGTAGGAAGTGCCCATGATGACCGAGGCCATCACGTTGCCCACAAGGGCCGCCACGGCAATCACCCCCAGCGAGCGCCACGGAAGCGCATGTAGCTCGCGCGAGCCGGCCGTCACCTCACCGGGAGCCTTCCCCGAGGAACCCGGCGAACCCGCTATGTCGGTAGAGAGAGCAGAGGAGGGGAACACCTCGGGAGCAAGCCCCGAACGTGCCGAGGCATCCCAGAACCAGAGGCCCCAGGAAGCTAGGGGCAGAAAGACAACAACGACCTGGGCCGCCACGACAAAGGGCGTTGCGACGTAAAGCAAGAGAATTGCGAAATAGATCCCATAGGCCACGAGGAACGAGACCATGACGACTGCCGACACATCCCTCGACTCCAAGGAGTAGCGGGCGCCCCAGGCGCAGCCGAGCAGCGTTCCCGCAACCCCGCATATCGCCCCGCAGCCGACGAGGGGCCATGGCGCGTCGATCGCCACCGTCAGCGGAAGCAGCGCGCTCGCCAGCGCGAGCAGCGAGGCGCACACCAGCAGCACGCCGCGCCCCACCGCAACGGAGCGCTTCCGCAAAGCGAGGACGATGGCCACAGCGGCAACCACCACCGCACCTTGGGAGACGAAGAAACCGACTTCGATGCCGACGCCGCCGACCGGTCGCTCGGCGGGAATGAGCACGGGGCTCAGATACGCCAGAAACCCCCAAGCCCACAGGCAGGCCGAGCCGAACACCGCCCGGCCCCAGACCACGCGGCGGGCGCCCCGCACCGCCTCGGCACCTTCTCGTTCATTTAGCACAGCCCCAGCCACCACACGCTCCTCTCTTGAACTGGAGTAAGTATCGCACAGATCAGCGCGGCCATCACGAACAACCACGGGAGACGACATGACTTTGACCTGCGTTTTCTCAAATATCTACCGTTTCGGTAGATGGGGTTAGCGCACCTGGCGAGCAAAGATAGGGCCACCGCGTTGAGGCTCCGGCAAAGGGCCGGCACCCGACGCCGAGAGACACGATGGAGGGAACATCATGACCGAATGCACCCAACCCAGCACCCCGTCCGCCCCGTGCCCCACGGGTAGCTCGAACCCCGCCGCGGCGCCTTCCGTGAGCCGGCGCGGCTTCCTCTCCGGCGCGGCCGTCGCCGCCGGGGCCGCCGCCCTCGCAGGCCTTGCGGGTTGCGCGCCCAAGACCCAGGCCGAAGTCGCGGGCGAGACCATAGCCGCAGACGATGCGGCGACCGGCGGCGCCATGCAGACCACCGATCCCGCCAAGGCCGTCTGGCCCGTGGTGGAGGAAGTGGAAGTGGGCTCGGCCGGCGAGGGAGTGGTCGCTTTCGTGGCGGAGCCCATCCCCGCCGATAAGATCGTCGCTACCCACGACGTGGACGTCGTCGTCTGCGGCCTGGGACCGGCCGGCGACGCTGCCGCCCTGGCCTGCGCTGAGCAGGGCCTGAAAACCGTGGCCGTGGAGAAGCAGAACCGCGGCAACTACAACTCGGCCACCATCGGCGGTACCAATTCCGAGCTGCACAAGTTCTGGGGCATGGAGTACGACACCACCGAGTGGATGTCAGACGCCATGATCGGCTGCTCGTTCCAGGCGGACATGACGCTGTACCAGCACTACCTCGAGAAGAACGGCGAAGCCGTGAACTGGTACATCAGCCACTTCGACAACCAAGACTTCAACGACTACCCCCTCACCTTCGCCGCCGGCGACTTCCCCGACTTCCGCGAGCAGTACGACCCCACGGCGCTCAGCCGCTCGTGGAACACGTCGCTGAACCTCCCCTATCCTCCCGGCGAGCTGGCCGACATTCTCGCTGGCATCCTCACCGAGGCCGGCGTCGAGATCCGCTACGAGACCCCGGCCTGCCAGTTGGTGACCGACGAGGCGGGCTCCGTGACCGGCGTCATCGTGAAGAGCGCCGACGGCTATGAGCAGTACAACTGCGCCAAGGGCGTCGTGCTCGCCACCGGCGGCTACGAGTTCAACCAGCAGATGCTGAAAGAGCGCTGCCGCCCCCGTGGCGTGCCGGGCCGCTGGCTCACTGGCGCCTTCGGCAACACCGGCGACGGCCTTCAGATGGGCGTGGCCGTCGGCGCTGCCGAGGATGAGTTCCCGCAGTCCATCATGCTCGATCCCGAGCAGCTCATGCCCTTCGTGCGAGTGAACAAACTCGGTAAGAGGTTCACTCCCGAGTACGACCCCTACGGCCAGCTGGCCATGGCCATCCAGTACCAGCCCGGCACCTACGACTTCTACATCGTCGACAGCGCCCTGGATACCAAGATCGACAAGATTTGGACGCCAAGCTCCTCGTGCTACGGCCCCAAAGAGAACTGGATCGCCGCCGCCCAGAGCGAAAACGCCTTCAAGGCCGATACCCTGGAAGAGCTGGCCGAGCTCATGGGAGTGCCCGTCGACGCCTTCGTGGAGACCATCAACCACTGGAACGAGATGTGCGCCGCCGGCGCCGATACCGACTTCGACATGCCCGGCACCATGATGATGACCATCGACCAGCCGCCCTTCTACGCCACCAAGGAGTACGCCGACGGCCTGTGCACCACCGGCGGCCTCATCGTCGACACCGAGTGCCGCGTGCTCACCAAGGATCGCCAGCCCATCCCGGGCCTGTTCGCGGCGGGCATCACATCCGGCGGCATGTTCTACAACACTTACCCGCACAACTTGAACTGCCTCTCGCACACGCGCAACTGCCTGATGGGCTACACTATCGGCCAGGTGCTCGGCGGCAAGGAGTAGCTCCTCATCCCCACTTATTCCGATAGGGCGCCTTCCCTCCCCGCGCCCTGCACGCGAACGGGCGGCCGCCAAGCGCGCCGCCCGTTTCGTTGTCGTCCTTCTACCCGCGCACCGCGTCCGAGGGCACGATGGTCATCGATTGGAAGCGGTCGGCCATGTAGGTGTCGCCGAACTCGTGGTCGTAGAACTGCTGGATGGGCGTGTCGATGGGGTCGTGGGACAGGCGCATGTACCAGCAGTCGAGCGCCTGCAGGGTCATGACGGCGTCCACCAGCATGAAGCAGGCGGCCACGGTGGTAAGCATATAGCGCCAGTTCCACGGAATGAAATTCACGAGCCGCAGCATGAACGGCAACAGCAGCTTTATCCATACCACGCCGAGCAGCCCCCAGCAGGCCATGAACGGCAGGCACGTGCGGCCGCCGAACAGCGATCCGGGCATATTGGAGTAATCCCAGGCCACCGCTCCGAACGCGTACTGCATGAACAGGCTCACGAACGCCTCGAAGGCACCGCCGATGACCGCCGCCACCAGAAAGATGACGAGCCAATTGCTTTTGTGAAAGCGGTTGAGGAAGATGGTCATAAGTACCGCGCCGCAGCCATAGATAGGCGAGAACGGGCCGAACAGCAGGCCCGCGCGGTCCTGCCACTGGCCCGGCACCACGAACAGAAAGTGGACGATCTCCTCCATGAGCAGCCCCAGCACGCTGGCCACAACGAAGATCCAGAACAGGTTGAAGAAGTTCAGCGTGATGTAGCCCTTGCCCGAGGGGTCGCGACCGAGCGTCCCGGCCTCCCCCTCCGCGTGCTCCTCGGCCTCGCGGGCCTTGCGATGGGCGCGGCGTTCTTCGAGCAGCGAGGGGTCGAGGTAGCTCTGCAGCGCCACCGTGACCGCGAAACCGACGCCGTAGGGAATAAGCTCGTAGCCAATGCCGGCCAGCATGATGGAGCACAGAGCCCCGGTCAGAAGAAGCACGTACAGCCCGTAGGAGAGCAGCGCTGCCCAGCGCCGCTGGTTGCGGATGAGGCGCACGCCGAACACAATGAGCGTGACGGCGAGGGCCACCAGCACGGCCAGATTCACGAAGGTCACCACGATGGTGGAGATGCCCTCCCCGCGCATAGCCCCAGAGTCGAACATGGTCACGGCCTGATAAATGGTCTTCGCGATGACCGGCAGCGCGACGCCCGAGCCGATAATGAGCAGCACGCCGAACACGCGCAGCACCACCGGCAGGCGCTTCTTGTCGGCGGGGCTGGTGAATTCGGCAGCGATAGTGGCCGCGGTCTCATCAAGGGCGTGCTTTTTCTCGGCTAGAGCCTCCTTAGCGTCATCGACAATGACGCTCGGGTGCTCCACGGCGCGCACGACATCGCGGGCCTCGTCGGCGGCGTGGGCGAGCTTTTCCTCGGCCGCATGCACGATGCGCTCGGGGTGGCGCGCGTCGTCTAAGGCCTCGCGGATCTCTTCTTTGTCGCGAGCAACGTCGGCCACCAGCTCGGCATGATCGTTATGTAGCTGGTCGTGCCACTCGCGATGAGTTTCAGCCACGTCGGCCTTCTCGAATTCCACGGCCTTCTCAAGGTCGTCCCGCAGGTCGGCCTCGGCCTTGTGCGCGGCCTCTTCCAGGTGATCTACATGGCGTTTTTCATCTCCCATGGCCGGCCTCCTTTTCCCTGAACGCGTGTCTCGGCATCCAGTGTAAAGGGGCGCTCTGTGAAACCATGACCAACTGACGCAACGTCTGCCAACCCGATAAGCCCTCGTTATGCAGCGGTTACGGGAAACAAGCGGCCGGCGGCCTACCCCCAGCAGGCGATGAACATCGCAATGCCCACGAACACGACGGCCAGCCCCATAACGGCCATAATGTCGCTCAACTTGTGCACGTCAGCCTCCTCGCGCTCATTCTGCTCCGACCCTCTATCTACTAGACGTTTGAGAAGCCCGTTTTGTTGCACGCCCCACCCACCTTCCACAAAAGCAGCACGAACCAGAGAGCGCCTCAACCGCGAAAAAGGGCTACAAAGAAACGCGCAGGACAAGAACGTCGAGCAGGCGCCTCGCCAATCTAGCGCCCGAGGATCCCGTCGGTGTAGGCGTTGCGCGGGTGCACTTGGGCGGCATCGCGAGCGTTCGCCAGCTTCAGGGCGATAACGCGCCACGGGCTGCAATCGAGATACGCAACTTCCATGGCCGAAAGATCGGCATTATCGATGCCGTCCTGCTCGGCGAAGCTGTTACGGTAAATGACGAAGGCGTAGCGGATTACGCGCGTCTCACCCGGCATCAGCGTGTCATACCCGCCGGCAAGACCCACTATGAAGTCATCGCCACCAAGAGGATACAGCGCTGCTTGAGCATAATTGTCTGGAAGCATCCCGGCATCCATCATCGCATTATCGCCCGTGAAGGCGGCACACCGCAGCACAGGGTTCGGCGGTGCCGCGGGTTCGGTGCCGAGATTGCCAACCTCTACATCGACCACCACCATGCGAACGTCCTCGTCGGCGAACAGCATTCCCGAACCTGCCGAGAGGTTCGTCTCGACGTACAGCGGATACCATTCCGTAAACGCCGCCGGAGACACCATGGCGCAATCGACGACGCGGGCCGAGAACGGGGCGATCTCCTCATCCCAGCTCTCGCTTTCCATCGAGGCCTTTCTCTCGGCATCGGTCATGGAATCCCAGTCCTCCTGCAGGTAGGGGCTTGCCTCAAGGTCGTATTTCATTCCCCAGTCCAAGTCATCCAGCACGACGGTCTCGCCAAAAGGCACTTCCACAATCTCCTCGGCCTTCCAATGGGGAGCGTAGCCCGAGGACATCCCCGTCGGCGTCTCCTGGGTTAAGGTAGCGCGCGCGGGCTGGGCGATGAAATGCGGCACCATCCAGCCGAGAGCCGCCAGAAGCACCCCTATGACCGCGACGCCGACAACAACGCAAATCGCCCGGTTCGGCTCTGACGCCTTCAAGCTCGTCTCTTCGGCCATAGCTCGCTCCTTTTCGCTCGATTACCGAGTCCAAACTAGCACGGGATCAGGCCAAAGGGCAATGGTGAGGTTTTTCACCCTAGGGCAAGCGCCTGCAATAAGATAAAGTGAGAGGCATCCAATCGGAAAAGGAGCCGAACCCGTGATTCCCTTCGCCAGCTTCATTATCGTCTTTTCCGCCCTAATCGGCGTAGGCGCGGCCTGCGCGGCCGTTGGGCAAGCTTGCTTTCGCCGACGCAGCGACGATGTGAGCACACGGCTGGCGGTACTGTGGTCGGTCGCGAGCATCGGGCTCTCCATTGTCGTGCCGGCACTGGATGGATTTCAGGCATCCAAAACGGCCGCGATCGCCTCAGCGGCGCTGCTGGCAGCAACCGCACTGGCCTCCTTTTTCCTAAGTCGTTACTGGCGCGAAGCCGCCATGAAGCGCGAAGCAGAGCGTTTGCAACTGGCGAAAAGCGGCTACGCTGACTCGCAGCTGGCCGACCCGGAGGTGCCGCAAGAGCCTGATATCGAAGCCCTCTGCGCCAAGGCCGCCCGCACCTACGACCTCACCCGCCGCGAAGAGGATGTGCTGCGCCTCCTCGTTGAAGGGCGCACGGCACCGCAAATCGCCGAGGAGCTCGTCGTCTCTCCCAACACCGTGAAAACCCACGTGCGCAACCTCTATCGAAAGCTCGGCATCAACCGCCGCGCCGACCTCGCCTGCCGCCTCGAGAGCTAAGAAGCGATTCTTACTAGGGACAGCACGCGCTGGTATTGTTCAATTCCTGACTTTGTGGAAGCCGCGCTGTGATGTTTGTGCTATCTTGATAGCAACGCTCTTTCTTGCAGCATGTTTCGCGCGGTTCTCGCCTATTTGCTGAGCGTCTTCTATCCATTTTTACGTAGGAAGGAGACTTGAGCATGTCTGAAGCAGCTAGCACATCGAACATCGTCCTTTTCGAATCCTCCGATGGGGAGGTGAGATTAGATGTCGCGGTTGACGTCGGAAAGGACGAGATCTGGCTCAACCGCTCTCAGATGTCTCTCCTGTTCGATCGCGATGTCAAAACCATTGGCAAGTATATCGCCAACGCGCTTAAGGAAGAATTGGAGAACTCACCGAAACCAACTGTCGCAAAATTTGCGACAGTTCAAAAAGAGGGGAATCGCGAGGTAGAGCGGCAGGTCGAATACTACAACCTCGACGTCATCATCTCGGTGGGCTACCGCGTGAAGTCTCAGCGCGGCGTTGAGTTCCGTCGCTGGGCCACCGACGTCCTGCGTCGTTATATCGTCGAGGGCCGCGCCGAGAACGAGAAGCGCCTGATCGACGGGCTATCATCGTGCAGCTGCCCCTAATCCCCGTAGGGGATGACGCCTGTGAAAGGGTAGGAGCCGTCGGTGGCTATGAGAAGGTAGTTGTCGGCGCCGCCGAACTCGTCGTCGGAGGCGTCGATGACGTACACGTTGGCGAAGTGACCGCGCAAGCGCTCCACCTGGGAGAAGAGGCGGTACATGGCGGCGCCGGTGTATTCCACGACGCAGTTAGCCATGAGCAGGCCGCCCGGCGTCAAGCGCGCGCGGGCGCAGGCGATACCCTCGTCACTGACGAAGAACGGTACCGCCTCGCGCCCGACGAAGACGTCGTTGATGATGGCATCGTAGGGGGCGCCGTCCGACCGCCGCAGGAACGCCTCGCCGTCTTCCACGAAGATGCGCAGATCGTCGGCGCGGCCCTCGGCGGCCAGCTGCATCTCCAGACGATCAAGGAAGAAACGCTCCCGGGCGATTTGCACCATGGCCGGATCAATCTCCACCACGTCCAGCGCAACGCCCGGATGCTCCAGCAGCAGCTGCTTGGGATAGGCGAACCCAGCGCCACCAAGCATGAGCACACGGTTTACAACCAGCGGATCCAGCGCCTCGGGAAGCGCCGCCTCGAAGAGGTGGTCGAAGGATCGCAGGTACGCAAAGGGGCACGTCGCCCAACGCTCGTCCAGATAGGTCGCCGACTGCAGCACCCCGCCCACATTCAGCATGCGCACAAGCGACCCGTCCTCCGCCGGCATCGCATACACCGCCGCCTCTCCGAACCGAGAAGGAAACACCTCGCGCTTCCCCGCGCGCCCGGTAACCCTGTCCCACCAATCCGCCAGCACCATCGCTCCTTTCCGAGCCTGCAACTGCGACCACGGCCGAACCTTATCGCACTCTGTGCCACAGTATCGCACAGAAACCCCCGTGTTAGTTTCAGTTGCTTGCCTGATCGGGCGGCAATCGCTATGGTTGAAAGGAGAATGAGATCATCGGCGACAAGGAGGGCCTTGTGCTGGCCGTCGCCCTCTACGCCATACCGGAGTTCTCGGGTTCCATAGCGATCCAAGAAGCGGCGATCAACCGTACTATCATAGAATACGAGCTCAACGGCCAGACAAGCCAGTTCGTCATCGACCTAGACGCCTACGACCCCACAGCGGTCATCAGTTACACCGGCTCCCCCACCATAGCCGACGCTGTCGACGTCCAGCAGTTCTACAACATCCCAGGCAGCGCCAGCGAATTCGAAGAAGCCGTCTGCACCTACATAGAAGACCACGGCGGCACCGTCACCTCCGTAGAGACGATCTCGGAGTCTTAGCTAGATTATTAACGGTATATCAGCGAATCTCGGGGACTCGTTCGGCCAGCCCCTGGAAACTCATCTAGCAGAGCACCTAGCCTCAGCCTTCCCATTGTCCTCGACAGCACCTGGTACCACCAGCCCGCAGCTACAATTCCTCATTCGACGGCGTCAGCGCCTGTCACGATTTCGCGGGGTGCCGTTGTCTGTAGCGCAATGCACCTTCAACTTCGGAAACTGCAAAAGCCCAGATCATGGCCATGGGATATCTTGGTCGTCGGAATCGGCGTAGAAGCAAACTGAGTAAGGCACATCGTCATTGGTAGGATCATCGTCTTCGCGACTGGCGGCGGGAAGCCACAACTCGTGACGAAGCACGATACCGCCCATCGCCTCTATAGCTTGATTCGCTCGCTCAGAGAGCGCATCCAAGCTTCCCGGCTCATTGAGGAGCTCCGCCGCGCTCATGGCCTCCGCCATGCCCGGTTCCCCGGCACAGCCAATAACGCGCCCATAGTCCTCTGGATCCAGGAAAAGCCGTATCGACTTCCCTTCGCCATCGAGGCGATAGATGATCTTATTGTAATCCGGATCGTCTGTCACGCTGTCCCACCATATCGTGTAGGAGAATTGCTGGTTTGGCAGCCAGATAAAAAGACCGAAGACAAGCACCATAACCGCCGCGCCGACGAGCGCCCATTTGAGGGCGCGCACCAGGCGATCGAGCCGTTGCGACTCACTGGCAATGCGCTCATCAAGAAGAGAGGTCTCCCACGCAAGGTCGTCCGGCTTTTTCTCCACCATCGCACTCTCCCCCAGCAGTTCAGCGGCGCTCACTCCGAGGGCACGGGCCAGGGCCACGAGCGAATCGGCGTCGGGAACCGAGGTGCCACGCTCCCACTTCGAGACGGTCTGGCGCACTACGTGGACGCGCTCGGCCAACTCATCCTGGCTCAATCCCTGCTCAGTGCGCAGCTTCTTGATGGTGTCCTTCAGCATGGCGTCAGCCCTTCTCGGAAACGTTCTCACCGCTTCACCGTAACAAGAAAGCTCCGCATGCGCAAGCAACGATGCTTAACAAAGGGGCGCTGAGCTGGCCTTGCGACGCAAGTGCGGTCGGCGCGAGGAGCAAAACGAGACATTCCCGCGTCATTTATGCGGTCGTGATCGAATAAAGTGGCCCTCCCCCTTCCATCGATTTGAGGAGAAGCCCATGAAGGAAAACGAACTCGAGTTCAGCGATTGGCCCATGTTCGATCTTCTGATGACGAACGAGGAGCTTTGCCGCGAGCTGCTTGAAGTAGTCCTCAATGCACCAGTGTCGAACATTGAGTACATCATCGCCGAGAACGATATCCGTCCGACGCTCACCAACCACGGCGTGCGTCTCGACGCCTACGTAAAAACCGAGAACGAGGTTTGCAACATCGAGATGCAAACAGTCAAGCGGGCTAAACTCGGTCGCCGCTTGCGCTTCTATCAGGGCGCCATGGACACCTTGGCACTACGCCGTGGCGAGCACTACGGAAACCTCCCTCCCTGCTACATCGTTTTCATCTGCCTGCACGATCCCTTCAATGCGGGGCTGCCGGTATACACGCTAAACGTAAAGTGCCAGGAGAATACGAGCGTGAAAACGGACCATGGGTTCACCTGGATCGTCTTGGCTGCCCCTGCCTGGGACAGGCTCCCTCCGGGACGCCTGCGAAACCTGCTACACTATATTGCTACCGGAGAAGCGGGCGACGATCGGTTCGCCACGAAACTAGCCGCCGCCGTAAGGGCAGCGAACGGCGACGAAGCGTGGAGAAAGGAGAAGATGGCCTTGCTGACATTCGAGGAAGACATGGAGATCCAGAGACGCATGCTCGAGGAAGACCGGGAAGACCTCGAGACTCTAAGACGCATGCTCGAGGAAGACCGGGAAGACCTCGAGGCCCGAAGGCGCATGGTCGAGGAGCAAAGGCGCACGCTTGAGGAGCAACAGCGCGTGCTTGAGGAGCAAAGGCGCATGCTTCAGGAAGATCTCGAGAAACTAGAGCACATCGCCGTCGAGACAACGGAAAGCGAGGGACGGGCTGAAGGTCTTGAAGAGGGAGAAGCGCGTCTTGGCGCGTTGGTGACGGCGCTGATCGAATCGGGTCGCTCGGAAGAGGTAGCACTCGTTGCAACCGATGCCGCCGCTCGCCGTGCGCGATTCGAGGAATTCGGCCTCTAGAAAGAGCTTTCTCACGCTCACGTCTCCGCTCCACGTAAGACGGACTCGCGCGTCAGAGGGACCATCCTCCGACGCGCGAGGTTCGCCGTGGGCCGAAAGGTGAACCGTTTTATAGGGCCGCGGTGGCAATGCAGCCGGCGAGGACGAACACGGCAACGGCGAGCAGGGCGATGGCGCAGAGCGTGGTGATCATGATAGGCTCCTTTCGCTCGGGCGGGACGCGGGCTGGGCGATGTGCTCCCAATTGAGCCTTTCGGCGGTTCCGCATCCCCCAATTTCGATGGTTCCATCATGGCAGCATCCACTTACGCTGCCGTTGCGCGTATCTTACGGTTTTGTCGTTTAAGCGCCGGCCTTGGCGAGAAAGATGTCGGGGTCGAGATCCTCCCATGAGGCGATGAGGAAGTCGGCGCGCTCGAAGAGCTGGTCGCGGGTGCCGGAGATGTCGTTGTCGTAGATGGCGCCAGTGCGGTAGCCGGCCGCGCACAGGGTGTCCAGGGCGTAGGCGGCATCTTCGAAAGCCCAGGTGTGGGCGCGATCAGTGCCGAGGAAGCTGCGGGCGTGGTCGTAAACAGCCGGTTCGCGTTTGCTCGTCTGCAGGTCGTCTACAGACACGACGGTCTTCATGTAGGGGGCGAACCCGCAGCGTTCCACGCAGGTGGCCAGCATATCGGCCGGCGTGGAGGAGGCTACCGCCATAGGCACGCCGCGCTCGTGCAGGGCCTGCACGAAGGCCAGCGCGCCCGGACGAGCCTCCACTTCGTTGGCGTAGAAGGCGCGCATGCGGTCGAAGATCATCTCGAGCACCGCCTCGTTGCTCTCGCCGAGACCGCATTGCTCATGTAAATAGGCGCTGGCCTCGGGCAGCGACATGGTGGTGATGGCTTCGGCGTCGGCCTCGGTCAGCGTGATGCCGGCCTCGGCCGCCAGCGTGCGATCCACCTCATGCCACGCTCCCATGGAATCCACCAGCGTCCCATCGCAATCGAAAATAACTCCGATGTCATTCATTTCACAACCTCACATTCTAGGCAAAGTCAGCGAGAGGCTCTGACGCGTTTCAGATTCGCCCGCCTTTGGGCCAAGTTGGCTTCGCCAACGCCGAGCCCAAAACAAGGGTGAATATGAAATGCGCCAGAGCCTCGCAGCGTCGAGTGGTCCGTGCGGCTGTCAGGCCGCACGGAACAGATTACTCTTCTACGCGGATGACGGAAGGCGTGTCCAGCACCACGTTGTCCAGGGCCAGGGCCTCTTCCAGAGCCTCGCGGATGTCGCGCTCGCGGCAGCGGTGGGTGACCACTACCTGGTCGACGCGCTCGGCACCGGAACGGCCGCGCTGCACGATAGACTTCACCGAGATGTTGTGGCGCGCGAACACGCCGGCCATGGTTTCCAGAACGCCCGGACGGTCGGTCACCGAGAAACGCAGGTAATAGCGCATGACCAGCTCGTCCATGGGCAGGATGGGCAGGTCGTCGGTGCAGGTGCAGCCCACAATGGGAGCCACGCCCTGCTGAATGTGGCGCGCCACTTCCAGCACGTCGCCCATGACGGCACTAGCCGCGGCACCCGCGCCGGCGCCCTCGCCGAAGAACATGGTCTCGCCCACAAAGTCGCCCACCACGTAAATGGCGTTGAACACGCCGTTCACGGTGGCCAGCTGGTGGTTCGTCGGGATCATGGTGGGATGCACGCGTACATCGACCCCATCCTCGCGGCGATGGGCGATGGCCAGAAGCTTGATGACGTAGCCCATGTCGCGAGCAGCCTCGATATCCACCGGCGAGATATTCGTGATGCCGTCGGTAAAGACATCGTCCAAGGTCACGCGCGAGTTGAAGGCGATGGAAGCCAAGATGGCGATCTTCGCCGCCGCGTCGAACCCGCCCACGTCCGCCGTGGGGTCGGCCTCGGCGAAGCCCTTCTGCTGCGCCTCATGCAGGGCATCCTCGTAGGACAGGCCGTTGTCGGCCATGCGGGTGAGCATGTAGTTGGTGGTGCCGTTCACAATGCCCATGACCGAGGTGATCTCGTTGGCGATGAGCGAGTGCTTCAGCGGATCGATGATGGGAATGCCGCCGCCCACGGACGCCTCGAAGGCCAGTTCCTTGCCGGCGGCCTCGGCAGCTTCCATGACCTCCTTGCCATGGGTGGCCATGAGCGCCTTGTTGGCTGTGACCACATTCTTACCGGCAGCGAGCGCGTTCAATACGACCGTGCGCGCGATGGTGGTGCCGCCGATGAGCTCCACCACGATATCGATCTCGGGATCGTTGATGATGTTGTTGAAGTTGTCGGTGAACAGGTGGCCGACCCCGTGGGCCTCGGCCTCGGCCGACGACAGCGAGCACACGCGCGCCAGCTCGATATCCACACCGAAGTGACGCAGGAAGTCGTCCTTGTGCTTCTGGATGATGTCGATGCACCCGCCGCCGACGGTGCCGGTGCCCACCAAGCCGATTTTCACTGCCATGTTACGTCCTCTCCCGAGCGCGAAAGTTCTCTGTGATCGAACGATTATACAGGGACAGCTACGGAAGTCGTACATCAGAGCGGGGAGAGGGCGGTTTCCCAGACCTCTGCGCGCCCCCGGAGAACGCGGCCGTTAAGAAACAGCTTCCACTTCAGCAGCAGTGGTGTCGGGATGGTACCGACTCATGTGCGTTCCTTTCGCTGTTTCTTTTGCCGCGTTCGCAGGGGGATAAAGCGCGCAGCGGGCTGGGAAACCGCCCTCTCCCCGCTCTGCCAAAGGCTTCTATTCGAAAATCTCCTTCTCCACCACGAGCTCGTTCTTAATGTGGCCCACGAGCTTTTGCAGTGCGTCGATGCAGTTGGGTCGGATGTCGGCACCGATGAGCACGTACATGAGCGAATCGCCCACGCTACAGCGCCCCTCGTTCAGCCAGGTACGCACATAGTAGACGCCGGGCCAAGTGAGCGCCTCGGCCTCGGCGGCGGCCAGGCCCTCCGCATCATAGGAGAACTCGACGGCCACCACCTTGCCCAAGCCTTCTACCCCTTCGCGCACCTGGGCCTTCGGGGTGATACGCACCACGCCGTTGTGGGTGAGGAACATGCCGCACTGGGCCGCCGCCGGATCGGCCTTAGCCTCGCGCAGCCACTGATCGATAGAAGGTTCGGTCTTCGCCATTTCGCGTCCTTTCGTTCGGGGCATTCCAAAGTAGAGCATTTCGCTCGACATTATTTGCTGCCGAGAATATACCACAGGAGCTGGCACCTCGACCGCACGCCGCCATTCGTTCCGAAATATCACACGGAAGGCCGCCGATTTTAAGCACTTGAAACAGAGCCTTGTTACCATAGGCGCCAGATCATGAGAGACCTGCGCTGCTGCAACGCGGCGCCGTGACACGCCGAGAAAGGACGCGGAAATGTCCCTGCCCGCCTCAGACCTGACGAAGAAGCCCGATATGCGCACCACTATGGAGCTGGGCGCCGTGCTGCCCGAGACCGCCGAGGTGCGCGACGACCACCTGTTCATCGGCGGCGTCGACATGGTGGAGCTGGCTCGCAAGGAGGGCACCGCGCTCTACGTGTTCGACGAGGCCGACCTGCGCCACCGCATGGAGGCCTACCGCGAGGCCTTCCGCAGCCGCTACGAGAACTCCGACATCATTTACGCGTCGAAGGCGTTCCTGAACAAGGAAGTGGCGCGCATCGCCGAGGCCGAGGGGCTGTGCCTGGATGTGTCTGGCGGCGGCGAGCTGGCCTGCGCTCGCTCGGTAGACTTCCCCATGGAGCGCGTGTTCGTCCACGGCAACAACAAGACACCCCGCGAACTGGAAGAGGCCATCTCCGCCGGCGTGGGGCGCATCGTGCTTGATTCCCGCATCGAGCTGGCCCGCGTGAACGAGATCGCCGGGCGCCTCGGCGTGGTGCAGGACGTGTACATGCGCATCACCCCCGGCGTGGAGGCCGACACCCACGAGTACATCCGCACCGGCTGCGAGGACTCGAAGTTCGGCTTCACCATGCGCGAGGACTTCGCCTTCAAGTGCGTCGGCGACGTGCTGGCCGCCGAGAACGTGCGCCTTGCGGGCCTGCACTGCCACATCGGCTCGCAGATCTTCGCGCTGCACTCCTTCCGCGAGGCGGCGGCGGTCATGGTGGAGTTCATGGCCCGCATCCGCGACACCTACGGCCACGAGATCACCGAGCTGGACTTGGGCGGCGGCTTGGGCATCGCGTATTTGGCCGAGCATCAGCCCTCTTCCATCGACGACTTCGCCGAGGTCACCTGCTCGGCGGTGCGCGATTTGTGCGCGCTGCACAACCTGCCGTTGCCGCGCCTTCTGGTGGAGCCGGGCCGCTCGCTGGTGGCCCCGGCCGGCGTCACGCTGTACACCGTGGGCATCTTGAAGACGCTGCCGGGCATCCGCAAGTACGTGGCCATCGACGGCGGCATGTCCGACAATATCCGCACGGCGCTCTACCACGCCGACTACGAGCCCACCATCGCCAACAAAGCCGGGCAACCCCGCGAGGAAATCGTCACGCTGTGCGGCAAGCACTGCGAGAGCGGCGACGCCGTGGTCATCGACATGCCCCTGCAGAAGGCCGACCTCGGCGACATCGTGTGCGTGTTCGGCACCGGTGCCTACAACATGACCATGGCCAGCAACTACAACGGACAGCCCCGCCCGGCCGTGGTGTTCGTGCGCGACGGCGCATCGCGCGTGGTCACCCGCCGCGAGACCTACGAGGACCTCTACCAGCGCGACCTGTAGGGCACCGGCTTCTTGTCGGTTTTATTGCGGCGGGTTGGCGGAACCGTAATAAGGAACGGTTCACACCCTGGCAACGAAACCAGCTTGCTAAGGTGAAGGCAATCGCGGGAAGCGGCACCCACCCTCATGCCCATTTCCGCTCGTCCCTTGAGGCTCTGGGGCTCGCCGTTGGCGCGAGGCCTTGCGCCGCACGTTCAGGATCGAGGCCAAGCCCTATGAATGCCATTTACCTGCGCAGCAGCGTCCGTCAGTACACCGACGAGCCGGTGGACATCCGAGATATCGAGAAGCTGATGCGTGCCGCTATGGCCGCCCCCTCCGCCGTGAACCAGCAGCCCTGGGAATTCTACATCGCGCGGGACGAGACCACGCGTCTGGCTCTGGCCGCTTCAAGCCCCTACGGCACGCCGGCCAAACTCGCCCCCTGCGTCATTGTGGCGCGCCAGCGCACCGAGGGCCTGCGCGCGCCGCAAGACGCCTCCTACGACATGAGCGCTTCCGTGGAGAACATCCTCATCGAGGCCGCCAACCTGGGCCTAAGCGCCGTGTGGCTCGGCATCGCGCCGGAGAAGGATCGCATGGCCGCTGTTGATGTGGCTCTGGGAAGCCCGCGCGGCGTTACGCCCTTCGCGCTCATCGCCGTGGGCCATCCCGAGCACAAACCGGAGCCCAAAGGCCCCACGCGCTACGACGAGACGCGCGTGCACTGGATTTAGCATCACTCGGCCTTGGCCTTACGCTGGGCATCGCGACGGGCGCTGTTGCGCTCGGCAGTAACGTCGCTGAAGGCGCGGGTGAGGCCGCGCAGGGCATTCAACATGATCGTGCGATCCTCCGCAGGCGCTCCCATCACGCCGTCGCGCAAAATCGCCCACTCGCGGCCGCCCTCGAAGAGTTGGGAGGCATCGGTGATGCCGGCCGCCTTCAAAGCGGCGAACAGCGCGTTCACCATAGCCTCGCACTCGCTGCCGTCCAGGGAGGCGAGCCAGCGAGCCAGCGCCTCAGCGCGACGCTGCGTGCGCTCGGGAAGCTCGGGGAGCGTGGCGAAGGCCTTCAACGCTCCGCTCACGTTTCGCGCAGTCTCTGCATCCCGCACCTCGCCCGTATCGCGCGCACCTTCCGCATTGCTTCGACCCGCCTCGCCGTCCGCGCCTTCTACGACCCACCGGAACACCGAATGCTGCTCGAAGCCGCGCCCGGTGGCCTGCACCACCTCCACGGGCATGAAGGATCCCATGAGGATGCCCACCATGGAATCGGCCGGCACCTGCTTGGTCATGCGGCCCGCAAGCGGCTCGTAGTCAGCCGCCGTGAACAAACCGGCTTTGAACCCGGGACCATCGTGGTTGTACAGGCGCGCGATGCGCTGCTGCACCTCCGGCGCCGCCGTGAGCGCCGCGTACTCGGCCAGGTTGCCGCCCTTGGAATGGCCGCCCACCAGGAGCGTCTCGGGAAGACGCGAATCGGCGGCCACTGCCGCCAGATAGCGGGCCGCCAGCACCTGGGCCTCGACCGGCGCCCGATAGGCCATGTTGAAGTCCTCGCGCCACCCGGTGAGCGTCGTATCGGTGCCGCGAAAGCCCACGTAAGCGAAGTGCCCGGGGCACACGTAGGTCGTGGCGGCGAACTGCAAGTCGCGCGCCTCATCGAACGCAGCTGCGTGATCGTAGATGAGCAGATCGCGGAAGCGCGGGCTGGCAGCCATCCAGAACAGCTGCTGCTTCATCTGCGCCGCGTGCATGCCGGAGAACATCGTAGGGAACAGCTCGGCCCGCATAAGGTCGGCGAACCGCACGGGATCCAGCGGCGCCGTCGCATCCTGGGTCATTTCGGCTCGGTCCCGCCTCGCCGCCGGAGAAAGCTCCGCGACCTTCTCCATACTCGCCGCTTTCGTCCCCGCAGCGCCAAGACCCTGGGGGCCGACCAGCGGATCGTCGGCTCGAGCGTCCGCGCCCTCCTTCGCGGCCCGCAGGCCTGCGCGTTCACCTGCACGTTCGCCCGCACGCCCCCGCAGGCGGCCGAGCAGACCGCGCAGCTCGCTTAAAGCCCCATGGCCCGCACGCACCTTCGGGAACGCAGCCTCTCCCGAAACCTGCGCACGGTACACCTGGGGCATGATGCCTTCGCCCCGTGCCATGCAGAACTGCGCGAGCAACGCCGAATCCACGGCATTGAAAGGCACTTCATCGAAAGTAGCCAGCTGGGTTTGCAGATATGTGAGCACATCGTTCATGACTGCATTATGGGATACCGCCGCGCCGCGCACGGCCGCCTCCCCCACCAGACACGGAGCCGTTGCCAAAGCAGCCTCGCGCCACCATGACCTTTCCACTTATCTTCCGCTACAATGACGCTGCAATTTCATTCAAAACGCTCGGGAGTCCAATGCAAAAGCATCTGGAATCCTGCACCAGGAAGGTTCCCATGACCACCGACACCCCCTCCGCTTCCCCAGTCCGCGCCTCGGGCAACAACGTCGACGCCCCTACTTCGGTCGCCGCGCCCCGCGAGCACTTCGCCAGCCGCCTCGGCTTCATCCTCATCTCGGCCGGCTGCGCCATCGGCCTGGGCAACGTGTGGCGCTTCCCCTACATCGCCGGCGAATACGGCGGCGCGGCCTTCATCCTGATGTATCTCATCTTCCTCGTCATTTTGGGCCTGCCCGTCATGGTCATGGAGTTCGCCGTCGGCCGCGCCTCCCAGCGTTCGGCCGCCCAAGCCTTCGATATCCTGCAGCCCTCGCGGCGCTGGCACTGGTTCTCCTGGTGGGCCTACATCGGTTGCATGCTGCTCATGATGTTCTACACCACGGTCTGCGGCTGGATGCTCGCCTACATGGCGAAAATGGCCACGGGCACCTTCGACGGCCTTGACCCCGACGGCGTCGCCGGCGTCTTCGGCACCATGCTCGCCAACCCCTCCGAGATGGTGGGCTGGATGCTCGCCGTCGTCGTCATCGGCTTCTTCGTCTGCAGCTTGGGCCTGCAGAAGGGCGTCGAGCGTATCACGAAAGTGATGATGATCGCCCTGCTCGGCGTCATGGCGCTGCTCGTGGTGCGCTCCGTCACGCTGCCCGGCGCCGCCGAGGGTCTGGAATTCTATCTGGTTCCCGACTTCGGCAAGATGTTCGCCGGCGGCCTGTCCGGCTTCGGGGACGCCGTGTACGCCGCCATGGGCCAGGCGTTCTTCACGCTGTCGCTCGGCATCTCGGCCATGGAGGTCTTCGGCAGCCGTATCGGCAAGCAGAACTCGCTCACGGGCGAGGCCCTGCGCATCTGCGGCCTGGACACCGCCGTGGCCATCCTCGCGGGCCTCATCATCTTCCCCGCCTGCTTCGCTTTCGCCGTCGCCCCCGACCAGGGCCCCTCGCTCGTGTTCGTCACCCTGCCCAACGTGTTCAACCAGATGCCTTTGGGGCAGCTGTGGGGCACGCTGTTCTTCGTGTTCATGAGCTTCGCGGCGCTCTCCACCATCATCGCCGTCTTCGAGAACCTCATCACCTTCACCATGGAGAAGTGGGATCTCGACCGCAAGCGCGCCTTGGCCCGCACCGCCGTGCTCGTCACCGTGCTGAGCCTGCCCTGTGCCCTGGGTTTCAACGTGCTTGCCGGCATCACCATTCCGGGCATCGGCGACATTCAATCCATCGAGGACTTCATCGTGTCGAACAACCTGCTGCCCTTGGGCAGTCTGCTGTACGTGGTGTTCTGCGTGTCGCGCAAAGGCTGGGGCTGGGACAACTTCCTTGCCGAGGCCGATGCGGGCACGGGCATGAAGTTCCCGCGCTGGGCCCGCGGCTGGCTCACCTTCGGGCTGCCCGCGCTCATTATCATCATCTTCATCATGGGCTACGTGCCCAAGATCATGATGTGGGCGGGTTTGGCGTAGCAGCTTGGCATAGCGGCGTGACGTAGTTCGGGGAATTCCCTAAGCGTCGCCGATTTCACCTCGACGTTGGCGAGCCCTTCCGCTATACTGCACTGGTGCCCCTGAGCCCGAGTGGTGGAACGGCAGACACGACGGTCTCAAAAACCGTTGCCGAAAGGTGTGCGGGTTCAAATCCCGCCTCGGGCACCATCGAAAACCAACGGCCCCGTCCCCACGGGGCCGTTCTGCATGCTTGAGTCGAAGACCTACTCCGTCGGGTGATAGTAGATGTACATATCCTCGTAAACGTCGTCTTTGTTGCGGAAGCCGCCGGGAATCATGCCGATGCGCGCGAACCCGAGGCTCTCGTAGAGCGCTCGCGCCCGCTTGTTGCTGGCAACCACGGCGTTGAATTGCAGGCCGCGGAAGCCGCATGCGGCCGCTTGGCGCAGACAGTCCTCCACGAGCAGGCGCCCAATGCCCTCGCCGCGGCTGGCCCCCGCCACAGCGAAGCTCGCGTTCGCAACGTGCCCGCAGCGCCCGATGTTGTTGGGATGCAGAATGTACAGCCCGCGAATGCGCCCACCTACCGTAGCCACGGCCGTATGGGACTGCTCGGCGAAGAAGATCCGCGCCTCTTCCAACGTCAGCGGCTCGGTCTGCGGGAAGGCATTGCCCGCTTCTACGATCTCGTTCCAGATCTCCGCCATCGCCGGCAGATCGTCCTCCTGGTAAGGCCGGGTAACCTTCAAGGCTAATGGGTCCAGTGTGCTCATAGTGGCTTTCTTTCCATGGTATTCTCAAGAAGCGATATTCGCAGGGAGCAATTTCCGTAGGGGCTGACCTTGGTCAGCCCTCCGCAAGCGGCACAATGCCGCGCGACAAAAAAAGGGGCGACCGAGGTCGCCCCCTACGGGATCGAACGCGAGGTTGGCGGACGCTCTGGGCGCGATGCCGCCAACAAGCTCCGAGACCGGACTAGATGTCGGCCAGGGTGAAGTCCTTCTCGCCGTTGAACACGGCCAGGGCGTCGGCGACGGCCCAGTCGGCCAAGGTGATGGCGGAGATGGCCTTGGTCAGGCGCACCGCCTCGTCCAGGGAGCGCTGGTGAATGTTGCGACCCGTGGCGTTACCGTCGGCACCGCCCACGTGAATCTGGTCATACAGCTGGGTGAGGAAGGTCTCGGCATCCACAGTGGAGCCACCCGCGCACACGAGGCCCGTGCGGCCGGCGGCGGTGGAGGCCACCTTCAGGGCCTCGGCCGGAGTGCGGCCGTCCTCGGGCTTCGGCGGGTTCACCTTCACGAAGTCGGCGCCAAGGCAGAGAGCCACGCCGGCGGCACCGGCGATGAGATCGGGATCCTTCTCAGCAGTCACGGCCTTGCCGCGGGGGTAGATCCACAGCACGACGATGAGGCCGTTGGCATGGGCCTGGGCGATGAGCTCGCCGGCCTCGGCCATCATGGTGGCCTCGTACTCGGAGCCGAGGTAGATCGTGTAGCCGAGGCCCACGATGTTCACGCCGGCCTCCTTCATGGCCAGCACGGCGTCCAAATCGTACAGCTGCGGGGAGTAGGGATCCTCCTGCTTGGTGCCGACGAGGTTGGTCTTGGAGTTCATCTTGATGAGGTAGTTGATCTCCGGGTAGTCAGCCGCGTACTGGGCCACCAGCCCGCGCTGGCCGGCGAGCACGCCGCACACGCCCTCGGAGCCGATCTTGAACAGATGCTCCGGATCGAGGTCGGCGATGTCGATGCCCTCGCCGTAGAAGTCCTTGTTCAGGTGCTCGATCTTCTGATCGCAGGCGAACAGCATGAGACGGCCGGTCTCGCGCGTGGCCTTCAGGTAGTTGGTGATGTACTCGTCACGGGCCTCGGGCATGACGTCGGCGGGAACGCGCACCTCTTCCCGGGTGATCTTCGGCATGGGTTTCCTCCTAGAGAGTCGTTAGAGTCGTTGCAATAACGCGCTTATTGTACAGAAACAAAGCCTGACCGCGCCTTCTTTCACAAAGAAAGTAGGCGCAGAACCTCTCGTTGCGCCCAAGCGCTGGCACGGAGGCGGCGCGGCACGGATTACTTCTCGGAGCCGTTCGACTTTTTGGTCACGCGTCCGTATACGACAAGCGCCACGATGGCCACAGCGGCGGTCACGGCGAAGATGATGACCGATTCCACGATATTGCCCGACACAAGCCCCGCTGCCGCGTAGGTGGAAAGCACGATGCCGGGAATGCGGGCGAAGTTCGAGATGAGCACGAAGTTCTTCATGGACATGTGCGTGAGCGGCGTGATGTAGGTGAACACGTCCTTGGGCAGCCCCGGAATGAGGAACAGGATGAACACGATGACGTTGAACTTGTCGGAGGTCTCCCAATCGCGGAACTTGCCCATGTACTTCTCGGGCACCATGGCCTGGACGAACGGGGCGCCCAACTTGTGCACCAGCACGAAGATGAACGAGCTCGAGATAATGCAGCCGAGCCAGATGATGAGCGCGCCCACCCAAGGCCCGTAAATCATACCGGCGGCCACCTGGACTACCTCGCCAGGGATGAAGGCCACGACGATCTGAAGGAACTGGATTGCCAGCAGAATGAGGAAGCCCCAGGGGCCGGCGTTGCGGATGTCGGAGGTGACGCGGTCGACACCGCCGGGCTCGAACAGCTCGTGGATCATGGGCCAGACGAGCACGACCACCACGATCATGATGACGAAGAACGCGATGAGCCCCACGAACTTGAAGATGTCCGCCGCAGGCATCGGATGCCCGGCGACCGACTTCTCCTCGTGGGCCTTCGCCTCGAGCTTCTCGAGCCGTTCGGAATGGTGGTGGTTGTTCGGGTGCTTTTCCATGGCTTCCAGTCTAATGCAGCCGCCCCACGACGGGGGCGGCTTTCAGGAACTCTTTACCTTAGTGACGAAATCGTAAGCCGCAGGCCCGCGGCGCGCAGGTCGGCGCCTCGGCGCCCAAAACGTCGGCGCCCAGCGCCCGCCCACAGCGCGCGGCCTAGTCGTCTTCCTTGCGAGCCTTGTCGTACTCCTCCTTGAAGGCGGAGAACATGCCGCTGGCGCGCTTGATCTGGCGGCCCGTGGCGTAGGCCCCCTTGTTCACAGCTTTGCCCGCAGCCTTGGTGGCAGTGGACACGGCCGGCTTCACGGCCTCTACGGTCTCGCGGGCGCGGTCGGCCACCACGGCCGTGGCCTCGCCGGCCTTCGCGGCCAGGCCACCCTCGACGGCAAGCTCGGCCACCTCGTCGGACACGAGGATGGCGCCTAAAATCGGCTCCTCCCCCTCGTCCTGCCCGTTCACGGAAAGCGCCGTGCCGATTCCACGCTTGAAGCCGCGGATGAGGTGCCCGGGGATCTCGCGAACACCGAGCAGCGCGTTGGCCGTGGCCCCCTGGGTCACCGTGAGCGAGCGCACCTCGCCGGTCTTCGGGTCGAAAGACACGTCGCCCACCGTGCCGTACACGGTGCCGTCCTCGCCCATGACGGGCAGCCCCGCCCACAGCACGCAGTCATCGTAGTTCACGCCCATGGCCTTGCAGGCGCCCTTGCCCGTAGCCTCGGGGGCCTGAGACACCACGATACGGCCGTCCACCACGTCGTAGCCGTTGTAGGCCACAAACACGTCCTTGCGGCGGAACATCCACAGCAAGTCGGGGCGTTTCACGATGAAGCCGACAAAGCGGCGCTGGGTGGGGTGGAACACGCAGTGGCGCACCTTCCCGAGCCGCTTTACCGCCTCAGGTTTCTTCGGCGTGCTCTTGTCGAGAAGCACGCGCTTTCCAACGATCTCGCCCGTGGTGCCGTATCGCTTGGCCATGATTTACTTCTCGTCCTTCTTGCCCTCGGCAGCCTTCGCCACCTCGCCGGCGGCTTCCTTCACCTCGGCGGCCGTCTCCTTGGCGCCTTCCTCGGCCGTGGCGGCGGCATCCTTGGCGGCTTCCTTGGCCGTCTCGGCGACGTCCTTGACGGTCTCGGCGGCGTCGGCGTCGGCATCGGCGTTCTTGGCCACCTGATCGGCAATGCGCTGACGGGCGGCTTCAATCTTGTCGCGCAGCTCGTCGCCCTTCTCGTTGATCGTCGGGGAGATGTTGCTGGCGGCCTCCTGGATGGTGGCGGCCACATCGGCCCCGCGAGCGGCGGCCTCGGAGGCGATCTCCTGGCCACGGGCCGTCACGTTGTTCACGACCTCGGCACCCTTGGTGGCCGCTTCCTGGTAGATGTGCTGGGCCCCGGCGGCGGCAGAATCGCCCCACTGCTGGGCGTTGCCCGCGAACTCGCCGGCTTTGTCAGCCACCATGGCGCGCGTCTCGGCGCCAGAACGGGGCGCGGCCAGCAGAGCTGCAACGGCGCCAACGACGCCACCGATGAGGAACATTCCGAATTTGTTGGCCATAACTGCCTCCTTTATCGACAGAGTATCAGGTTCGCCCATTATAGGCGGAGAGCCCCGCGCGGGGGCTCTCGCTGCTCATTGCTCACCTTACGGTAAACAAGTTGTAATTCGTCATAGATGAGGAAATCTCTCAGAGAAAACCTCAGTCCGTGCGAACCTAGAAACAGGCACCGCGGGCGTAGGCCTCGTTCACGAGCGTGTCGAGCACCGCGGGCAGCGATAGGCCGGCCGCGGCGCAGGCCATGGGGAACAGGGAGCGCTCGGTCATGCCCGGGGACACGTCCACCTCGAAGCAGCGGGCCGCGCCGCCGTCCCAGATGAGGTCGACGCGCCCGAGGTCGCGCACGCTGTAGGCGCGGTAGACTTCCAGCGCCGCCCGCTCGATTTCCGCGCGGATGGCCTGGGCATCGACCGCGTTGGGGGAAAGCGACTCGTCGCGCACGGGGCAGAAGAACTCCACAGCGTCGTCGGCCATGCGGGCCGCCGCGTCGTAAAAGCCCTCGCGAGCCACAATCTCTACCGGCGGCAGCGCGTGGGCGTCCCAGCCGGTGCCGAGGATGGACACGGAAAGCTCCACGCCATCGACCCACTGCTCGATGTTCACGGCCTCGTCGTAGGACAGCGCATCGAGCACCGCCTCGCCCAGCTCCTCCTGGCTTTCCACCTTGTGAACGCCCAGGGCGCTGCCGCCATGGGCCGGCTTCACGCAGACCGGATACCCGCCGATGACGCGGTCGGCCACCATATCGAGCGCCGTGGCCGCGCCCATGCCCTTGAAAGCATCGCGCGCCAGGTAGACGCCCTGGGGCCAGGACGCGCAGCCCTCCTCGCCGGTCAGGTCGCGGTACTTCGCCAGCGACGAGTGCAGGGCGTCCTTGTTCCAAGCGCGATGGCAGACGCTCGCCGGCGAGCCCACGAACGGGATGCCGAGGAACTCCAGCAGACTTTGGATGGTGCCGTCCTCGCCGTGCTTGCCGTGCAGGGCGTTGTACACCACATCGGGCCGCTCGCTGCGCAGCGTGGGAACCAGATCGGCGTTGGTGTCGAGGGGCACCACCTTGTGGCCGGCCTCTTCCAGCGCCTCGCACACCACCTTGCCGGAGGCCAGCGACACCTCGCGCTCGAAGGACTTGCCTCCCATGAGCACTGCAACTTTCATACACGTCTCCTTTGTTGTTGAAACTCCTCGGGGGCGGCCTTTATTCTGCCGCGGCTTCCTGCGCCTCGGTCACCTTCTCCTCGGCGATCTCGATCTGCTCGGCATCGCCTTCGCGGGCCTGCATGACCGCTTCCTCGTTCTGCTCGGAATCGACGATGACGTCCTTCCAAGAAGTGGCATTCTCGTCCATGGCTGCATCCTTTCTGTCGTAGCCGGGCAGCGCGCCGGCCTCAATGAACACGCGGTAGAGTTCGAGGCGCTCCTCGATCACCTTCGCCAGGCGTCGGATGGCCTCGGTGATGGATTCGGGCGTCTCGAAGCTGAAGTTCACGCGCATGGAGTTGCGCCCGGTTTTTCCATCGGGGAAGAATGAATTCCCCGGCACATAGGTTACGCCCGACTCCAGCGCTTCGGCAAGCATCGAATCGGTATCCATATAATCCGGCAGCGTAATCCAGAGAAACATGCCGCCGGCCGGATGCGTCCAGGTGGCCTCCGGGGGAAAGGACTCGTCGAGGGCCGCCAGCATGGCGTCGCGGCGCTCCTTGTACAGCGCGATGAACTTCTGCAGCGTGCGCTGCCAGGCGACATCGGCAAAGTAGTGCTGCACGACCAGCTGGTCGAAGGCGCTGCCGCACAAATCGGCACCCTGCTTCACCAGGTTGATGCGGGCAAGCACGGCCTCGGGCGCGGCAATCCAGCCCGTGCGCAGCCCCGGCCCCAGCATCTTCGAAATCGTGCCCAGGTAAATGACCGAATCGTCCATGGCTTTCAGGGGCACCTGGTGGCCGCCGTCGTAGCGGAGACGGCCGTAAGGGTCGTCTTCCACCACCATGAAGTTGTACTCACGGGCCAGCTCGAGCAGGCGGCGCCGGCGCTCGGCCGTCATCGTGACGCCGCCGGGGTTCTGGAAATTCGGGATGGTGTAGCAGAACTTCAGGCGCGGGTTGTCCTTGCCGATGCGCTTGAGCTCCTCTTCCAGAAGATCCATGCGCATGCCGTCCTCGTCGAAGGGGATCGCGCGCACATCGGGCTCGAAGGCGGAGAAGGCCTGCAGCGCCCCCAGATAGGTGGGGCCCTCGGTAATGATGATGTCGTCGGGGTCGATGAAAGCCTCGGCGATGAGCGTTAGGGCCTGCTGGGCGCCCGTGGTGACGAGCACCTGGTCGGCCTTCACGCGGATGCCCAGATCGCGCATCATGTCGGCGAGCACGGCGCGCAGCCCGGCGAGCCCGTCGGTGGGGCCGTACTGCAGCGATACCGCGCGGGCCTCGGGGCTTTCAATGGCGGCCAGCGTGGCGCGGCGAATGTCCTCCTCGGGCAGAAGCGACACAGCGGGCATGCCGCCCGACAGCGAGATTACATCGTCGCGCGTAGCGGCGGCGAACAGGTTGCGCACGGCCGACGGGCGCATCTTGCGCACGCGTCGGGCGATCTTGTCGCCGGTGGTGTCGAAGGTGATGTGAGCTGACGACATCTTATTCAACCGTCCCTTCCAGAAGCGCCAAGGCGTCCTTCAGGGCGCCCAATGCGATGAGGTCATCGGTAAAGTTTACTGTAACACGGGCCAAACCGTCCCGCTTCGAGAGCCATTCCGTCGTACCTACAAACGTGGCATCGGAGGCGCAAGCGGGGTTCGCAGCCTGCAAATCGATGACCAGATGCTCCAGCGCGTGAGGCAGCGACGTGCGGGCGAGCACCTCGGCAAAGGGGGCGTCCTCGTCATTCAAGCAGGTGTGGAAGGCGAGGGAGGGGCGCGCGGCAAGCAGCCGATCGGCGCCGCACGTGCCCAAAGAGGCATCCGCGCCCTCGGGCACGCGCACGAGCAGGGCCATGCGATCGCGCTCGAAGGCAATGCGCTCGACGGCGAGCCTAGGCACGGTCGTCAGCTTTGTCCGAGGTGTCGGGGGCCGACGTGGCATCGGCCTTGCCGGGCTCTGCACCGCCGTCGTCGTTGCCGGATTTCGAGCCATCACCGGTGTCGGCCTTGGCATCTTCGCCAGCCGGGGCCTCGGGCGTGTCAGTCGCCTCGGGAAGCGACGGCGTCCCCGTGGGCGTGCGGGAAAGCAGCGTGACGCCCCGGGCCACCTCCTCCGGAGCCAGCACGCGCCCCTGGGCGCCCTCGGCCAGCGCGCGCAGCGTCCAGGCGATATCGTCGCCCAAGGTGTCGGCGCCGGAGAAGTCGCCGTCCACCAGGGCCAGCTGGTTGCGATCGAGCGAGAACCGGTAGCGGCCGCCGCCCTTCAAGTTGCCGAAGGATAGCTCGAAGGTTTTGTCCTGATCGTTCAGCGCATAACGGTAGGACACATCATCGGTCAGCTGGATGCGATCATCGGTGATGATAATGGGCGTAGCCGTGCCGGCCAAATACCAGGTGCCCGCGAAATCGGCCACATCGTCCTCGGAGAACCAGTGGAGCCACGCGAATCCGCCCGCCGCCGCACCGACGAGCAAAACGACAACGACAACTACGGACACCACCGCCACCCGCACCGGATGGCGGCGTTTGCGAGAAGGCGCAGTGTTCGAACGGCCTCCCCTCCCCCTCCGCACTTCGCGGCCGCCATCGCCTTCACCGGACGACGCCGCGCGACGAGACGACGGCTTCTGCGCCGTCGCCGTGGCGGCTGTCGTCGCAGCGGAGCGGAGACGACCCTCGGCAGGCGGCCGGCCGCCGGAACCGGTCGGCGCGGCCGCCGCCGGCGACTGCTCTTCCATGGCTCTTTAGACCTCTTCCGGCCCGATCACCGTCTTGCCGCCCATATAGGGAACGAGCACCTCGGGCACCGTGATGGTACCGTCGGGATTCTGGTAGTTCTCGATGACGGCGGCCATGGTGCGGCCCACGGCCAGGCCCGACCCGTTCAGGGTGTACACGAAGCGGCTGCCTTTGAAGTTGGCCGGGTCGCGGTACTTGATGTTGGCGCGACGGGCCTGGAAATCGGTGCAGCAGCTGCAGGAGGAGATCTCCTTGTAGGCGCCGTAGCTGGGCAGCCACACTTCCACGTCGTAGGTCTTCGCGGAGGAGAACCCGATGTCGCCGGTGCACAGGCTGATGACGCGATAGGGCAGCTTCAGCTGCTGCAGGATGTTCTCGGCGTCTTCCACCATGGATTCCAGCTCGTCGAAACCGGTCTCGGGTGTGGCGAACTTCACCATCTCCACCTTGGAGAACTGGTGCACGCGAATGATGCCGCGGGTATCGCGACCGGCGCTGCCCGCCTCCTCGCGGAAGCACGGGGTGAAGGCGCAGTAGTGCAGCGGCAACGAATCGGCGTCGAGCACTTCCCCGGCGTGCAGATTCGTCAGCTGCACCTCGGCCGTGGGGATGAGGTAGAGGCCCTCGGTGGTGTGGAAGAGGTCCTCCTCGAACTTCGGCAACTGGCCCGTGCCCGTGAGCGTGGCGGCGTTGGCGAGCGCCGGCACCCACCACTCCTTGTAGCCGCGGGAGGTGTGCTGATCCAACATGAAGGCGATGAGCGCGCGCTCGAGACGGGCGCCGGCGCCGCCGAGCACGTAGAAGCGGCTCTCGGCCAGCTTCACGCCGCGCTCGAAATCGATGATGTTCAGGGCCGGCCCCAAATCCCAATGGGCCTGCGGCTCGAAGCCCTCGGCGGCGAAATCGCGGGGCGTGCCCCAGCGGCGCACCTCGGGATTGTCGTTCTCGTCCTCGCCCACCGGCGTGGTGGCGTCCACCATATTCGGAATGGAGAGCATGAGCGCGTCCATGGCGGCCTCGGCCTCGGCGCGGGCATCGCCCAGGGCGGTGAGCTTCTCGTTGATCTGGCGGACGGTCTCCTTGGTGGCGTTGGCCTCGTCGGTCTTGCCCTGGCCCATGAGCGCGCCGATCTCCTTCGAAAGCTTGTTGCGCTCGGCCTGCAGGGCCTCCTCCTCGGCGATGACCTCGCGGCGCTGCACATCAAGGGCGGTGAACTGCTCCGGGTCGAAGGAGGCGTGGCGGTTCTTCATCGTCTCGGCAACCTCGTCGAGGTGCTCGCGTACGTACTTGATGTCCAACATGGGGCGGCTCACTTTCACAATGATCGGTTGCCTTAGGCGCCGGCAGTCCGGCGGTTTTCAATGCGGCCCAGTATAGCACCGCCCGCTGACGCGGGCGGGAAGTCTTCGGGTGCGGCGGGCGCAGGCGGGCAGAAGTCAGGCTGAGGGTTTTCGCGCGGCCGGGGCGAAGCTATTCGCTTTCGTCCTCGTCGTCATCGAACAGCGACCAGTCGTCCTCGGTCTTCTCGTGGTTCTTGAACTGCTTGCGCGTCTTGCGCTCCAGAATGAAGCACACGATGATGCTGATCACAAGACCGCCACCGACCAGAATGCCGATGCCGGGCATGGTCTCGAACAGAAAATGGTACAGCTCTTCGATGTTCATAGGTCGCTATCTCGCCTTCTTCGCCTACGCCGCTCGCGCCGCGGCAGGTGGGTTCGTCATTAGTGCTGTCAGTATACTATGACCTGCAGGGAAGTGGCCTACTTCTCTTCTTCCACATACCATTCTTCTTCGGCCCAGCGGGCGCGATCGGGAATGCTCATAACCGCGGCCAAGATGCCGAGAACGCCGGGCACCAGCGCTCCGAGCAGCGCCGCCGGAGCGGGCAGCCACGAGCCGCCGAAGGAAGCGAGATGGGCCGCCGCGCACGCACCGAGCATGAGCACCGCGGCTGCCACCACCGAACCGGCGATATCGAAGGCGCGGGTGCCGCGCACGCACAAGAGGCTGTAAAGGCCCGCAGCGGCGATCCAGCTTGCACCTATGACCCAGGTGGCCGGCTGCGACGCCACCGCCAGGCACCCTGCCGCCGGGTTGCTCGAGAAGCCGAGGTGCATGACCGCGTCCCAGTTCATGATGTCGACCGAGCCGCAGCCGGCCATGATGAGGGCGCTCGCGAAGGCGAAGGCCGCCGTGATGACCGATTGCAGCACCGGCAGCAGCACGCCGCACGTCACCGGCGAGGCCGCCGCGAAACCCACGGAGCCGAACAGCGGCTGCATGAGCGCCGAGACCGCCTGGGCGGTGCCGCGGCGCCCGACAAAGTACCACCACGCGCCCGTAGCCGCGGTGAGCAGCACCGCCGGCACCCAGGCGCCCGCGCCGGCAAGCCCCACCACAAAGGCCCCGTAACCGAACAGGACGCCGATGGAAGGCCTGATGACAGCCACTAAAGCACATACGGCGATCACCACCCCGTAGGCAATGGGGGCATCGGTGGCGAGTCCCATGGCAGAACCCGGAGTAAGATGCAGGTTCGCCATGCCCGCCGCCGCCAGCAACGCCACAGCCGCAGCGGCCACGATACGGCCCACAATGGCGGCGCCGCGCAGCCCCAGGCGGTCGACGAGCGGGGGCAGCGGCTCCCAAACGCGCTCCGGCTCCTCGGCAGCCGGCTCTTCCATCTTCCCATTCACGATGTCGGCGAGCACCCGCTTGCCCTTCTTGGCGTTGCCCAGATAGGGCGAAAGCGCGGCCGAGAAGGCGGCCACATCCTCGTAGCGCTCGTCCATGTCGGGGTCGAGAGCGGCGAACATGACCTCGTCAGCCTCGGCGTCCAGCTCGTCCCAGCACAGCGACGGCAGCACGAGCTCCGCCTCTTCGATGGCCTCCTCCGCCGCGTCCAGATCATCGGCGAAAAACGGGTTCGAGCCGGTGAGCATCTCGTAGGTGAGGCTCGCCAGGGCCCACTCGTCGGTGCGTACATCGAGCGGCTCCTGGCGCATCTGCTCCAAAGGCATGTAGCCGATGGTGCCGCCGCCCGTGGTGCCCGATCCCGTAGCGTCCATGAGGGCAGCCAGGCCGAAATCGGCCACCTTGGCCTGGCCCTTGCCGTTCACGATGACGTTTTCCGGCTTGATATCCAGATGCAGGGTGTGCTCGCCGTGGGCCACCTCCAGGGCATGGGAGACGGCCGAAAACACGGCGGCCACCACATCCAGCGTGATATCGTCGTCCACCTCATCGATGATTTGCGCGAGCGTCTTGCCCTCGACGTATTCCATGATCACGTAGGCGCTGCTGCCTTCCACGGCGCAGTCGTACACGGTGACGATATTCGTATCGGACAGCTTCGCGACGGAGCGAGCCTCCTCCAAGCCGGGGATGTGCTCGAACAGATCCAGCTCGTCTTCGGCGTCGGGTTCGGGCTCTTCGGCGATGACCCGCGAGGCGCGCACGCCGCGCAGATGGCGCACGTCCACCGATTCGGCATCGGGGGTGGCCCCGGTAGCATCGGGCGCCTCTTCCACCACAGTCTGCGGCTCATAGAGCACCTCGGGGGCGTGGCGCGTCTTGCGGCTCACCCGACCCGTGAGGCGCGCCGGCCCGCGCCGCCGACCGGCGAAGTCGGTCGTGGAGGCGTTCCAGGGAATGAGGGAGTCCCCCCATTCGTCTTCGGCTGCCTCAGCATCAAAATCATCTGCACCAGCGACATCGACAGAGTCATCGTCAGGATCACCGAAGTCGTCCCAGTCCTCCCAGGGCGGCACCCCCTCGGCGGCGCACCGGGACACCGCGGTCGCGGACCGGCGCCGACGGCGCTCGTCGCGGGCCGCCAGGAAATCGGGGTCGGCGGGGAAGGCGGCCGCCGACGAGCTGCCAGCAGGATCGCCCGCGGTGGCACCCATGCCTGCACCGGCGGCCGAGACTGCACCCGGGCCCGCATTCCGACCAGCGACCCCCGTCTCGGCGCCCGATGCCCCTGCTTCTACCTCTTCCAAATCCGCCGCCATGCGCGCCTCGAGAGCCTCGAGGCGAGCAGCGGCCAGCTCGTCTTCGGAAAGCTCGATGCACTTGATAGCCACATCGCGCTTGAGATGCGTGTCGAAAGCGTGCACCACCGTGCCGTAACCGCCGGAGCCGGCCTGGTCGATGACGCGATAGCGATCGAGTATGAGGGGGGATCGTGCCATAGGGGCAAAACCTCTCTTGGGTACGTTTCAGGAGTGTTTTCGAGGTGTGGCCATTCTACCATTGAGACATCGCCCATGCGATGGCGGTTTCGCGGGAAGCGCACCGCAGGGGACGGGCGCGCCAGAGCTCCAACCTGGCAACTGGGAAGCCTTGTCACCGCCAGGAGCCCCAAGCACGACAAACTTTTTTCCATTTTTGGTCAAAAAGTCGAGTTGTGAGTTTTTGAGGGGGTGCGGACTCCAAGTTGGACACCCAGGTGTCCGGAAGGGAGTTCGAATGTACGACAAGAGGGCCAAGCAGGATGCGCTGGATCTGTGGTTCTCGATGCCCGGCGAGATGTCCGTGGATGA
>NZ_WPOO01000021.1:0-41524 GCF_009755265.1 Adlercreutzia rubneri
AGAGCTTCGTTGACGTACGTCATCAAACCGCCTGTCCCGTAAACCGGAATCAAGCCTGGTTTCAAATGCTTGTAGTCTCTTCCACTGCGAACATCAACCACTTCCCCCAACCTACGCTGTTCCCAAGGGTCGCTGAATCCTTCGAAGCGGAGGGCGGGGACGAGGGCGTTTTCGGACTTACGCTGCTCTTCCATGTTACTCACCGCCCAAAAGCTTACGCAGTTCCGCGATGCCGAGCATGTCGAACTCGTCACCCACAAGCTGGCCGAGCATTGCATCCAGCTCTCTTTCGGCTTCGCTGATCTGCTCTGCCACATCGGCATAGGTGTCTTTGTATTTCTCTTCCAGCGCGTTCACTTTCTTGATAAGACCCTCAATAGACACTTGCGGCAGCGCGTTCAGATCATCCATGAGGGGCTCTACCCATTTGGACTCGAGCAGCTCGTACACCTGCTCGTCGGTCAGCGCCTCAATGGTCTCGCGGGTCTTCTCTTCGAGGGCCGACTCCTGAGCTTTGGCATCCTTCTTCAAGCTCTTTAGCTTCTTCTGAAGGGCCGCGAGCTCATTCCGCTTCGCCGCGATTTCCTCCTCGGCCAAATCGCACGAATCGTCGGCATCGCCCTCTTCGGCGTCCTCGCAGGGCAGCTCCTCTTGCAAGCTCTCGCACTCGCCATTCAAGTGGCTCATCTCATCCTGCAAATCACGCAACTGCTCGGCTTCCACACTCAAGAGCGCGTCTTGTACAAGAGAGAACGGCAGGATATGGCCCTTCCATCCGTCCTGCACCTCAACGTCTTTGCCGCTCTTCTTCTTGATGACGTATTCCGGATCGACCTTCCTCGCAGCGTCGAAACCTTCCGTTTGCAGCATTTCCAAATCGGCGGCAATAACGCCCCAAGCATCATCAAGCGCCTGATAAGCGTCATATTTATCAACCAGAGTAAACGGTTCCACGAGCTTGAACACCTCATCGGCCACCGCAGCCTCCGCGCTCGGTGCGTCCACCCGCTGCCAGTTGCCGATGAGCGTCGCCACGAGCTGACGGCGCAACCCAGAGAACTCTGCGTGGTAGCGGGCAACGTAGCCTTCGACCGCCTCATTCCCCTGAATTGCATCGGCTACGTCCTCGCACGCCATCCGAGCGCAATGGCCATTGTTGGCCGTAAACAGCGCCTCACGAAGGCCGGGAAGCGCCTCCCAATACTTGCTTAGGGCGTCAATTTCCTGAACCGGAATGCCGCCGAACATCGACGCATACAAGTCCCACGTTTCCGTAAGCTCAGAGGAATCCACGTAGCGCGGGATATTCAAGTTGTAATCGTTGGCGCGTATCTCGTCCTTTCCCACAAGGCGCGAGTAGCCCTCGATCGTCCGACGAGCCGTAACCGTATCGACAATGCGGCGGATATCCGAGGAGCGCAGCTGGTTGTTCTTCCCCACTTTCTCGAAGTCCTTCGAGGCGTCGACGATGAGCACGTCGCTCTCGTCGCGCTTCTGACGTAACACCATGATGATGGTGGGGATGCCCGTTCCGAAGAAGATGTTGGCCGGCAACCCGATGATGGCGGCGATCTTGTCGTTCTCGATGAGGCTGCGACGGATCGCTCCCTCCTCTCCCCCACGGAATAGGACGCCGTGGGGCAAGACGATGCACATGATGCCGGAGGGCTTCAGATGGTACAGGTCATGCAGCAGAAACGCGTAGTCCGCCTTCGAGCGAGGGGCGACGCCATAGGCGAATCGGATGTCGTTCTCCTTGCCCTCCGGCTCCCACCGCTGCGAGTAGGGCGGATTGGAAACCACCGCGTCCACGTAGAGCGGGTCGTAGGTGCCCGATGGATCCGAATCGTCGAAGTAGGGCCAGTCTTCTTCCAAAGTATCGCCGTTGCGCACCGTAATGTTAGACGGCTTGATGCCCCGCATGACGAGGTTCATGCGCGTGAGGTTGTAGGTGGACTGATTGAGCTCCTGGGCGTAGTAGGCGATGCCGTCCGCATCCCCCATGCGACGCTTCACCGCATCGCCGATGGTGATGAGCAGCGAACCAGAGCCGCTCGTGGGGTCGTAGATACGAATCGTGTCCTGGCTCCGCAAATGATGAGCGACGATATCCGCCATGAGCACCGACACCTCGTGGGGGGTGTAGAACTCGCCGGCTTTCTTGCCGGCGTTAGAGGCGAACTTCGAGATGAGTTCCTCGTAGATGTAGCCCAGCACATCGTAATCTTGGTGCGTGCTCATGGGGATGGTCTGAATGAGATGGACGAGATCGCGCACGGCTTTCGTCTGCGACCCTGTATTGTCGCCGAGCTTGCTCAGTCCCGTCTGTAGCGTGATGAAGATGCCGTCGAACACGTTTTTGTAAAGGGGGCTCACAAGGCGGCTGAAGGCCGAGAGTGCCTCGTACACCTGCGACACAGCGAAATCATTGCCGGCCTGGACCCAAGTGGAGAACAGGTTCTGATAGGAGATGAAATAGCCCAGATGATTCTGAGCATAGCCTACGGTCTCCTCGTCCTCTTCCACCAGCTGCTCCATATCAGCGGCCGTCATACCCTCGCCCAGGAAGAACTGCTCCTCCTTCTCGGAGAGGTACTTGTAGAAGATGAAGCCCAGAATGAAATCCTTGTACTCGCTCGCATCCACCTTGCCCCGCATGCGGTTGGCCGATTCCCAGATTTTCGCGGCGAGCTGTTGCTTGTTCATTCCGTTCCCTTTCGAATGGTGCACAGATCATTTCATTATAGCTAACGCTTTTATCACAGCGTTAGCATCAGTCGGAGCAACGCATCTGGAAGCGGCGCGGTTATACCGACATTTATACCGACATTTATACCGACACGATCAGCATTCAATGAGATTCTCTCAAGCAATGCACGGCTTGTATGTTCCGAAACGCAAAAGAGGGGCGAGGCAATGCCGCGCCCCTCATGCAGTCGCGCCCCTCCGCGCCGCTACAGGATCATGTTGCGGGCGATTTCCAGGGCGTCGTCGATGCCGTCGGGGTTCTTGCCGCCGGCCTGGGCCATGGTGGGCTTGCCGCCGCCACCGCCCTGGATGGCCGGGCCCATGGCGCGGATGATGGCGCCGGCATCGAATCCGGCGGCCACGGCCTCGTCGGTGCCGGCGGCCATGAGCACGGGCTTGCCGTCGTTCACGCCGGCCACCACCATGGCGCCGGGCGCGTCCATGCGGCTGCGCACGACGTCCCACATGTTGCGCATCTGGCCGCCGTCGCGGACCTCGGTGCGCGCGATGATGACGGGGTACCCCGCCGGCGCCAGCTGAACCTGGGAGAGCAGCGTCGAGAACATGTCGTCGCTCACCATGTCCTTGGCGCGCTTGGCCTTGGTGCGCATCTCCTTCAGGGCCTTCTGGTCGGCCGCCACGCGCTCGGACACGTCGAAGGGCGGCACGCGCAAGGTGGCCGCGGCCTCCTTCAGCTCGGCTTCCACCTTGTTCACGTAGGCGAGCGCGCCGTAGCTCGTCACGGCCTCGATGCGGCGCACGTTGGCGCCCACCGACGACTCGCTCGTGATCTTCAAAAAGCCGATCTCGGCGGTGTTGTTCACATGGCAGCCGCCGCACAGCTCGCGGGAGAGGTCGCCCGCCTCCACCACGCGCACGACCTCGCCGTACTTCTCGCCGAACAAGCCCGTGACCCCGGCGGCGCGGGCCTCTTCCAGCGACGTCTCGTAAATGGTGGTGGGCGTGGCGCTCATGATGTGCTCGTTGGCCTCGCGCTCCACCTCGGCCAGCTGCTCGGGCGTGCACGCCTCGAAGTGGGTGAAGTCGAAGCGCAGGCGGTCGGGGCCCACGTAGGAGCCGGCCTGCTTCACGTGGTCACCGAGCACGCGGCGCAGCGCGGCGTGCAGGATGTGGGTGGCGGTGTGGTTGCGCTCGATGGCGGCGCGGCGGTTCGCATCCACGCGAGCCACAACGGTATCGCCCTCGGCGAGCCCCGCCTCCTCGGCGCGCACCGCGTGCACGAACAGGCCCTTCTCGGGAGCCTTCGTGTCCAGCACGTAAAGGCGTCCCTCGCCGTTCTCGATGACGCCGGTGTCCCCCACTTCTCCGCCCATCTCGGCATAGAAGGGCGTGGCGGCCAGCACCACCTCGCCGGTCTGCCCCGGCGCCAGGGTGCCCACGCGCTCGCCATCGACGACGACGGCCAGCACGCGCGTCTCGGCGGCGGTGGCATCGTAGCCGATGAACTCCGTGGGGCCGAGCTCGTTCAAAAGATCGCTGTAGATGCCGCCGTAGGTGGACCAGGCCGCCTCGGCGTCCTTCGCGCCGGCGGCGCGGGCGCGCTCGCGCTGGGCCTCCATGGCGGCCTCGAAGGCCTCCATGTCCACTTTCACGCCGCGGCCTTCCGCGATCTCCTGGGTCACTTCCACGGGGAAGCCGTAAGTATCGTGCAGGGTGAAGGCCTCCTCGCCGGAGAGCACGTCGCCCTCAAGCTTGCCGAGGGCCTCCTCCAGGTAGGCCTGGCCCTGGCGCAGGGTGGCGCCGAAGCGGTCCTCCTCGGCCATGATGAGGCCGCGCTCCAGCTCGCGGTTCTCCACGATCTCGGGGTACACATCTCCCATGAGTCGCACGATCTCGTCCACGTACTCGTTGAGGAAATGCCCCTCGATGCCGATGAGCTGGGCCTTCATGATGGCGCGGCGCAACAGGCGGCGCAGCACGTAGCCGCGCCCCTCGTTGCCCGGCAGGATGCCGTCGGCGATCATGAAGGTGACCGAGCGGGAGTGATCGGCGATGATGCGCAGGGCCAGGTCGCACTCGGCATCCTCGCCGTAGGTCACGCCGGCCAAACGCTCGCCCACGGCCACCAGGCTGCGCAGCACGTCGGTCTCGTAGTTGGACTGCACGCCCTGCATGATGGCGGCCATGCGCTCGAGCCCCATGCCCGTGTCGATGTTCTTCTTGGGAAGGGGCGCCAAGGTGCCGTCCTCCTGGCCGTCGTACTGGGTGAACACGCAGTTCCAGTACTCGAGGAACCGGTCGCAGTCGCAGCCCGGCGCGCAGTCGGGGCTGCCGCAGCCGAACTCGGGGCCCTGGTCGTAGTAGATCTCCGAGCAGGGACCGCAGGGGCCGGTGGGGCCGGCGCGCCAGAAGTTGTCGTCCTCGCCGAGGCGCGAGATGTGATCCTCGGGCACGCCCAGGTTCTTCCAAATCTCAATGGTCTCGTCGTCGTCCTCGAACACGGTGAAGTACAAGCGCTCCGGCGGCAGCCCCAGCACGTTCACGGAGAAATCGTAGGCCCAGGCGCACATCTCTTCTTTGAAGTACGCGCCGAAGGAGAAGTTGCCGAGCATCTCGAAGAAGCTCAGATGACGGCCCGTGGTGCCGATGATGTCGATGTCGTTGGTGCGCACGCACTTCTGCACGGAGGTGGTGCCGATATAGGGCGCCTCCAGCTGCTTCTGCTGCAGGAAGTAGGGCTTGAACTGCACCATGCCGGCGCTCGTCAGAAGAAGCGACGGATCGTCGGGAATGAGCGAGGAGGAGGGCACGAGCTTGCAGCCCTTCTCCTGGAAGTAGTTCAGGTACTTCTCGCGAATCTCAGCGGTGGTCATGTAACGCATAGGTGTTCTATCCGTCCTTTACGGTCAACGAAAACAGTTGCAGCAGATTATAGCGCTCCTTGCGCGCTACTTTTTGGAAGACGACGTGTCATCATGGGAATGGCGCGCCGTCACCTTCCCATGGGCCTGCGAGCGCAGCTTCGGCAACTTGCGGCCGAACAGCGTCGCGTCGTCCAGCTTGATGGGCTTCATGGAGCCGGTGGTGACGCCCGGTGACGTGGCGTCCGACAGCGGGTTCACTTCCTCGTTGTCCGACGGCACGCCCTTGAAGAACACGCCGTCCTCGGCCACCAGGTGCCGGCCGGTCTTTTTCTCGAAGTAGTAGACGAACACCGATTTGGCCACGGCCACCAGCGGGATGGAGGCGAGCATGCCCACGAGCGACCCCATAAGACCGCTCATGGCGCCGCCGAGGGCCGAGCCCACCATCAACGCGATAAGGGTGAGAGCCGGGTGGATGTCCACCGAGTTCGCCATGATCTTCGGCGAGACGAAGGTGTAGACGAGCTGCTGGATGACCACGGTCCCGGCCAGGGCGATAAGGGCCACCAGCGGGCTCACGAAGACGGCAGCAATGGCCGCGAGCGCACCTCCCAGCCACGGGCCGATGATGGGGATGATGTTCATCACGCCGGTGATGAGGCCGAGCACGGCGGCGTTGGGCACGCCGACGACCTGGAACAGGATACCGCAGCCCACGCCGATGACGGCGCACTGCAGAAGCGTCCCCTTGATGTAGCCGCCCATGACGCGCGTGAAGGTGGCGTGGAAGAACTCGGCGTCCTCGGCGTGCTTGGGGCCGATGAGCCGGCGCGTCTCGCGGCCCATGGCCGGTAGCTCCATGAGAATCCAGAAGGCGATGACGAGCGCGAAGCCCAAGGCCATAAGGCCGTTGGCCAGCGTCGTGGAGAAGGCCACGATGCCGTTGGCGCTGCCCTGGGCGATGGAGGAGGCCCAGGATGCGGCCGACTTCTGCACCTCGCTGATGACGTTCTTCACCGTTTCGTCCTCGAGCATCGGGGCGTAGCGGGCATACAGGTCGTTGCCCCAAGCGATGACCGCATCAACATAGTGGGGCAGGTTGCTGACCAAGTCGTTGAACTGGGCGTTCAGGCCGAACATAGGCGAGAACAGCAAAAAGCCGATAAGAGCGAGCACGAGCGCCATGATGACATAGGCGATCGTGGTGCCCAAACCACGGTTGACGTGGTGCTTCTCCAGCCCGTTGACAATGCCGCGCAGACAGAAGACGATGATGACGGTCCAGATGAGGATGGCCACGGGCACCGACAGGATGTTCAGCAGGTAGACGATCGCCGCCAAAAGCAGGATGGCCGCCACCACGGCCCACAGGTCGAAGAAGCGCGTGCGGGCGCGGGCCTGCTTGGTGCGCGAGATGGCATTGGCGGCAGCGGTGGCCGCGGCGGCCGCGCTGCGCGGGTTGTTGACGGAAGCGGGCGCGTCGGCTCCTCCCTGCGATTTGGACGCGTCGGTGCTCATGGGAATCTCCTCGGACGCGAGCTACTGAACGGTGTAGGGGCTGTTCCCCATCGGGGCCGGCTTGGCCTGGGCCGCGGCGGCGTTGGGCGAGATGGCCGGCGAGGCTGCGGCTGCGGGATCGGCAGGGGCCGTCGCGGCCGGCGTGTCGGTGTCGGCGTTGGCGTTGGCCACGGCCGCGTCGGTGATCGTGCCGGCGGTACCGGAGAGCTGGTCTTCGAAGTCGTGGGCGCGTTCTTGGTTGGCCGCGTTAGCGGCCTTGACAGCGGCGCGGCGGTCTTTGCCCTCGGCGACGACGGCGCGGGCGACATCCCCCATGGCCGAGACGGCGTCGGCGACGGTCGCCCCGCGCTCGGGCGCGCGGCCGGCCTTCGCGGCGGCGCTGGCGTCGGCAGCGGCTCCCAAGCTCACGGACTCGTCGGAGGCGTAGCGCGGCTTGAACTTGCTGCGCAGCTTGCCCGTGAGCGAGTTCACCAAATCGATCGGGGCGCTCGTCACGGTATCCACGGCACCGGCGGCCTTCGAGACGGAATCGGTGATCTGGGTCACGTCTTCCAGAATCTGGTCGACGCGCATGAGTTCCAAATTCGCCGCGTCCACCGTGAGCGACAGACGCTCCACCAGCGGATCGACGCGGCCCACAGCGGGCTTGGCTTCCTCGGCGATCTCGTTCACGCGGGTCAGCAGCGGGTCGATCTGGTCAGTTACCAGGGCATCCACATGGGCGATGAGGGGATCAACCTGGGCGGTGATCTTCTCCACGTTCTGCAGCGTGGGCGTGAGCTCCTTATGGGCGTCGTCGATGGTCGAACGCGTCGAGCGGATGGTCAGCGCCAATTCCACGACGAACCATACGAGCACCGCGCCGACGAGCACGTAGACGACGGGCAGCGCGATGTCCACGATCCCTGCGAAATCCATGATGAGCCTCCTTATAATTCCGAAGACCTGACTATACCATTACTGGAGTCATTCTAATTAAGTTGCGCAGGGCCTCCACGGAACGCGTCCGCATAGTAGCCATTCCGTAAACGGAAGTTGACATCGTGTCACACGCGAGCGGCATCGCCAGCGGCACCCGCGCTGGGGCGCCCTCGCCGGCACGTCGCCCCAACACGATGCCTGGCTCGCTGCGCGGCGCCCGCAACGCGGCGGGCGCAACACGCCGAGCCGCGACTCAACTCCCCTGACGGTCGCGGGCAGCGGCGTCGGTGCGGTAAGCCTCCCAGCCGCGCTCGCCGGGTTGGTAGAAACAGCCGCGCTCAAGGCCCTCGGGCAGATAGCGCTGATCGACCCAGCCGGCCGGGTAGCTGTGGGGGTACTTGTACTCGCCGTAGTTTTCCAAGCCGGGGCGATGACGATCGCGCAGGTAATCGGGCACCTTGCGCACCGGGCCGTTGCGCACTTCGCGCAGCGCCGCATCGATCGCGGCCTCGGCGCTGTTGGACTTCGGCGCCAGCGCCAAGTAAATGGCGGCCTGGGCCAGGTTGATGCGGCACTCCGGGTAGCCGATGACCTCGGCAGCCCGGAAGGCGGCCTCGGCCACGAGCAGGGCCTGGGGGTCGGCGTTCCCGATATCCTCCGAGGCAGCGATGTACATGCGCCGGGCGATGAACTTCGGATCCTCTCCCCCGTCGATCATGCGGGCGAGCCAGTAAACGGCGGCATCCGGATCGCTGCCCCGCATGCTCTTGATGAACGCCGAGATGATGTCGTAGTGCATGTCCTTGTTCTTGTCGTAGGGCAGCGCGCGGTGGGGCGTGGCGGCCCGCACCATGGCCTCGGTGATGGCGACCGGCGCCTCGCGCGTGCCCGGAGCCACCATGCCGGCGGCCAGCTCAAGCGTCGTGAGCGCCCCGCGGCCGTCGCCGCCGGCCAGAGTGACGATGGCAGAAGTGGCCTCATCTTCCAGAGCATAGCAGCCGGCAAGCCCCCGATCGTCGGCCACGGCACGGCCCACCAACTCGGCGATCTCATCATCGGCGAGCGAATGCAGCTCCACGATGCGCGAGCGCGAGATGAGGGCGGAGTTCACTTCGAAAAACGGGTTCTCCGTGGTGGCGCCCACAAGCACCACAAGGCGATCTTCCACCGCGTGCAGAAGCGCGTCCTGCTGGCTGCGATTGAACCGGTGAATCTCGTCGACGAACAGGATGGTGCGCAGGCCTCCCATGACGAGCCGCTTCTCCGCCGCATCGATTTCCCGGCGCAAGTCGGACACGGTGCCCCCGATGGCTGATACCTCCACGAAGGTGGCGCGGGTCGACTCCGCAATGACATGGGCGAGCGAGGTCTTGCCCGTGCCCGCCGGCCCGAAGAGGATGACCGAGCTTAAGGCGTCGTTCTCGATGGCCGCGCGCAGCCAGCTGCCCTCGCCCACAGCCTCCGCCTGCCCGACCACCTCGTCGAGCGTGCGCGGCCGCATGCGCACCGCCAGCGGCGCCACGTCCCGCTTCCGATCATTTTCCATAGCAGTAAACAAAGTATCCATAGCCCGTAATGGTACCACGGAGCCCGCCAAAACAATAGAACAAATGTTTTTGGTCGTTCGTCCGATAAAAGAACGCTAGCGATGGCCCGAAGGGCCGAGCCCGCAACCGTGAACCCACTCAGAGGTGCGCCCAAGGAAGCCAGCGAGCGGCGGCGAGGCGCCTCAGATTGCCCCGCCTTCGGGTCAAGCGGCCTTCGTGCCGCGCAGCACCCGAAACAAGGGGCAAGATGGGGCGCATCGCCGCCGCGCAGCGTCGACAGGGCGTAATTGCGATGCAATTACGCCCGCAAAAAGAAGCGGCCCGGCGGAGGGGGCCGCCGGGCCAGAAGGAGGGGGGATGCGACTCTCGCGGAGCCGCTTTCTGCTTTAAAGAGACAAAGCAGGCAAGTGATCGGAGGGGTTGTCTCACTTGCTGACGTCAGTATAACAGCCACCCTTGAATTCCCTATGATGCACCCATGGTGAACTTGTGGATTCATAGGCTCATCGTTAAGTAATTCTTCACATTTTAGAAGAAACCTCACCAGCGGGAACGCCTATCCCTGCCGGCGGCCGAACAACACGTTGTTCGTCTCGAGCCAGCTCTCCACGGTGCCCGTGTCGAAGCCGTCGGCCGGATCCACCACAAGCGCATACATCTCCTCCTCGTCAAGCACCGCGTCCAGCGCGTCGGTGAGCTGAATCTCGCCGCCCATCCCCGGCTCCACATCGGCCAGCAGCTCCATCACGCGGGGCGAGAGCAGATAGCGACCGAACACCGCCAGGTTCGACGGTGCATCCTCAAGCGCCGGCTTTTCCACCAGCGAGTCCACCTTCCACACATCCTCGGCTACCGGGGCCCCGGCGATGACGCCGAAGCGGCTCACCTGGTCGTCGGGCACGGGCATGACCGCGATGACGCTGGCGCCGCCATGGGCGTCGGAAACCGCCTTCATGGCCGGCAGCATCTCATTGCCCGGCACGAGCACGTCGCCGAGCAGCACGTAGAACGCCTCGTCGCCGGTCTTGGCCGCCGCACAGCGCACGGCATGCCCCAACCCCAGCGCCTCTTCCTGGTAAACGTAGCTCACGGGCAGATTGCCGACGTACTCCACCGCGTCGGCGTAGGCGTCCTTGCCGCGCTCGCGCAGAAGCGCCACCAGCTCCGGGTTCGGCGTGAAGTGGTCCTCAATGGCCTTCTTCTCGCGGCTGTTGACGATCACGACCTCATCAGCGCCGGAAGCCAGACCCTCTTCCACCACATACTGTATGGCCGGACGATCCACTACCAGCAGCATTTCTTTGGGCTGGGCCTTGGTGGCCGGCAAAAAGCGGGTACCGAGCCCCGCCGCGGGAATGAGTGCCTTCATCGAGCGCCTTTCTCTTCGTTGTTCGCGTGCCGCCCATGATACTACAGATGACGCGCGCGTCGCCTCTCTCCTTCGCCGAGTTCGCTATACTGTCCCCCATGAGTAAAACGGACGCACATAGCCTCGACCCCATTCCCGACGAGCAATTCCTGGAGACGCACGACGCCGCCGAGGGCAAACCGGCCGGCGTGCGCTTTTTGGCCTTCAACACCGTCATCGACATCGAGGCCTACGGCGAGACGGCAGCATGTCAGACGGCCTTCGAAGAGGTCCGGGCGCTCTGCCGCCTCTACGAGCGCCTGTTCAGCCGCACGCTTCCCCACTCCGACATCGCACGCATAAACAGCGCGCACGGCCAGCCCGTGGCCATCGACCCTTTGACCTACGACCTGCTCGAGAGGGCGCTTTCCTACTGCGCGGAAAGCGAGGGCGCCTTCGACATTACCGTAGGCCCGGCGGTGCGCCTGTGGAATTTTCACGAGGGCACGGTGCCCGATGATGGTGCACTCGCCGAGGCGGTGCGCCACGTCGACTGGCACGCGCTCAAGCTGTGGAAGGCGGCGACAGCCCCAGCGGCCGAGAGCGACGCCGATGCCGCAACCGAGGCGGTGCCCGGGTTCGAGGCAGCGCCCGAACCCAAGGCCTGCTTCGCGCAGCTGGCCGACCCCGATGCCGCCGTGGACGCCGGCGGCATCGCCAAAGGATGGATCGCCGATGCGCTCGTGGCGGCCATGGAGGCCCACGGACTCTCGGGCACCATCGTGAACCTCGGCGGCAACGTGGCCGTGAGCGGCACCAAGCCCACAGGCGACCCCTGGCGCGTGGGCATCCGCGATCCGCGCGACCCCTCCCAGCTCATCGGCGCCGTGCCCCTGGTTGTGGGGTCGGCTGTCACGAGTGGCGTCTACGAGCGCTGTTTCACCGCACCCGACGGCACCTTCTACCACCACATCCTCGATCCGCGCACGGGACGCCCCGTCGAAACCGACGTGGCCGGCGTCACCGTCATCTGCGAGAAATCCATCGACGCGGAGGGCTTCTCTACCACCCTGCTCGCCCTCGGCCTCGAACGCGGACTCGCCCTCGCCCGTCGACACCCCGAAATTCTGCAGGCCTTCTTCATCGCCCCCGACGGCACTATCACCAACGCCCGCTGAGAGGGCTATGAAGTCTTTGTATCGGGCATGAATCGGCGCCCCCGCAGAAAGGCGCGAAGCGCTAGACTGATCGTTGCATCAATGAACTAACTTGCCGCGAGCGGAAAGGGCGCAATGGCCGAGGTCGCGAACAAATTCAACCTGGACTCCACGTACTTCGTGGCCTTCGAAATGGCCCATGAGGCCCTGCGCCGCGGGTTGGAGCAGGCGAGCGACCTGAACATCACCCAGTACCGCATTTTAACGAAGCTGATGCAGGCCTCGGCGCCCGTAAGCCAGGGGGAGCTCGGAAAGATTCTAGGCATGAAGCCCAATGTGGTGACCCAGGCCGTCGACGCCCTCGTCGCCCATGGGTACGCGACCCGCGAGGCTGGCACGACCGATGGCCGCACGCGGTTCCTCGCCGTCACCGACGACGGCGCCGAGCACGTCGCTGCCGTCAACCAGTCCCTGGTAGAGAGCTTGTACGCCACCTTCCCAACCCAAGATCCCACGTATCGCACCATTCTGGAAGCGGCGGTTGCCGCCGCAGCCCACATCGAACCCCCACTGCACGCCGGGCGCGCTCAGCGTTTCCCTGCCACGCGCTCGCTCGTATCCATCGAGCTCATCCGCGCCGAGACAGAGCGCACCCTGCGCGATGCCACGGGCGCGTCGCTCAACGAGTGCCGCATCGTCCAACGCCTCGGCGAGACGGATCATCCCGAACGCGTCGGAACCCTGGCAGAGCAGCTGATGATGTCGCCGGTGAACGCGGCGCGCGCCGTGGATCGCCTCGTGGGCCGCGGCTGGGCCAAACGCCTGAAGTCGCCTCACGACAAGAAGGCCGTGTACGTGGCCCTCACCGACGAGGGCGTTTACCAGGGATTTCTCATCAGCGCCACCGTGAACGAGCTGGCTGCCACCAAGCTGTGGGTGCGCCTGACTCCCGAGCAGAGGGACGCCATCGAGCGCGTGGGCCATGTGGTGGTGGCCGACCTGAACGCCCAGCGGCAAGCAAAGGAGCAGGCCGCATTCGACCTGCTCCAGGAAATCTAGTACGCGCTTTCAGGCGCTTTTTTCGAGTTGTTAGACTCGAGTTGCTAGAAGGTGAGTATCAAATGCCCATGTTTTGACGCTTCGCGGATCGAAAGAGAGGGAATCGCCCATCAACCAGCCTCCGAAAACTCTAACAACTCGAAATTCTTGTCACGAGGCGAGGCTCATCTTGTCCGCATAGACCTTCGCGCCGAAGAGCATGGCCACATTTGCCACGACATCCGCCGCGAACCAGCCGCTCAGCGCCGGCAGGCTAATGCTCGCCACGTTCAGGGCCGAGAACGTGCCGACCGTGAGAGCTGCGACGACGGCACCGCACAAAGCCACCGCCGCGATGAGCGAAAGCTCCAGGCTGTACCCTGCGCGCCAGCGAGCCACGCACGCACACACCACCATGGAGGCCGCCCCCAGAAGCGTGCCGAGGAAGGCGGCGAACCCGATGACGCCGACGACGATGATCGGCAGTCCCGGCAGCTTCGATGACATGGAGCCCACCTGCACCGCCGACAGAATACCGAGCACCACCACGACCAGACACACCAGCGCCACGAGCGCCGTCGCCCAGCCCCACAGGAATGCCGTCAGCGGACGGGGGCGCACCGCGGGAGCGCCCGCATCGCCCTCTGCCCGCGAGGCCAGCGCGCCGTAGAGCACCGCGCCGGCCGTCGACACGCAGAGCGCGAGACCGGCCGCGAACAGAAAGGCCACGAAAGCCGAGCCCGTGAGGATAGAGCAGATCACATCGAGCACCGGCACGCCTGAGGCCGAGATGTAGTCGAAGGCGAGCACGCCGGTGTCCCCGGCCACCGCAAGCCCGATGCGTCCCAGCAGCGCAATCACGAGCGCCATGGCATACAGCGCGAGAAACGGCCGCGCCATCGCTTTCATATCTTTCATAACGAACTCCTATCCGTACGCGCGCTCGCGCCCTTACGCCTGGCCGCCGTTGATCTCGTTCTCCACTGCAAAGGTACCGCACAGATACCCGCCGCAGAAGGCGAGCCCCACGTCCCCCATGAGCGATCCTAAGATCGGGTCGCCGATGTAGCTGTTCTCGCCGCAAGCGCCCCCGGCGGTGTGCCAGCCGGCGTACAGGCCGGGGATCACACGGCCATCGGTGCCCACCACCTGCATCTGGTCGTTGATGAGCAGTCCCGCCTTCGTGCCGTACAGGTTGCCGCCGATGCGGCAACCGTAGAAAGGCGGCTCCACAATAGGGTGCAGCCACTCGGCAGGCATGGGGTACAGAAAGTCATCCTCGCCGCGCTCGCAGGCGTCGTTCCACCGCGCCACGGCCCCGGTAAGCACGCCTTCGGCCAGGCCCAAATCGCGCTCCAACTCCTCCAGGGTGTCGCGGCGCTTCAGCACGTCGGCATCGATGGCGTCCTGCACACCGTGGTGCCAGTCGCGGTAGTGCTCGGGCACCTTCTCGATCTGCTCCAGGTCGGGCGTGAGGAGCTTGCGGCAGTGCTCCTGGGCGAAACCGGCCAGGTGGTCCTCGTAGTTCGCGTCGAAAACGATGTAGGAGCGGTGGCCTGGAGGGGTCATCTGGATGGTGGCGAGGTCGCCCAAGGCGTAGATGGCGTTCGCGCCGTCCTCGGCCACGCGGGAGTCCATGTAGCGCAGCCGGTTGCCGCAGCGGTCGATGGTCAGCCACGGCTGGCGCGAGAGCTGGGTCATACCGTCGTAGAGGAACCGCGCCCAGGTGCCGCCCTCGGCCTGCCAGTCGACCCCGCCGTCGAAGGAGGCGGAGCTGTTGAACCCGGACACGTCGGCGCCAACGCCCAGCCCCATGCGGAAGCACTCGCCGCGCTCGCCGGCCGTCAGATAGCTGGACGCGCAGCCCATGGCGGCCGTGGGGATGTACTTGTCGAGCAGCGCCTTGTTGTTGCAGAAGCCGCCCGCCGTGAGGATGACGGCGCGGTCGGCACGGATGTAGCGCTCGGTCTCGTAGTCCTCGTTCACCACGACGCCCACGATGCGGCCGCCGTCGTCCTGCACGAGGGCCACAGCGGGGCTTTGGAAGTGGAAATCGACGCCGTGGGCATAGCCGTAGTTGTACATGGCGTCGGTGGCGTCCTTCATCTTCAGCACGTGGTGGTCCAGCGTCGAGCGCTTCGGGGCCACGTACACCGGAACCTCGCCCAAACGCCAGTGCACACCGCAGTCGGCCATCCAATCCAGCGATTTGCCACCCTCGCAGGCGAGCCGATAGATGAGCTTCGGGTCGGCAGCGTAGTGGTACTCGTCCATGGCCCAATCGGTCAGCGCCTTGGGATCGAAGGGGTAGCTCGGGAAGGCGAACTTCTTCTCCTCCTGGCCCGAGTAGCCGCCCAAAATGCCGCACATGCCGGCCTCCTGGGCGTTGCCGCCGGGAAGCCCCATGGCCTCCACGCAGATGACGTCGGCGCCCAGCTGAACCGCGCGGGCCGCCGCGTTCAGGCCACCGCCGCCGGCTCCCACCACGCAGATGTCGCACTCGTAGTCCCAACGAGCAGGCAGGGCCCGGGGAGGGATGGGCGTGGCGTCGTCGGCGGGAAACGAGCTGGCGTTGTGCTCGCGGTAGGTGCCGTCGGCGGCGGTGGCGTTGGTGGCGGCGGAAGGCTCGGCGGTCACGGCCGCGGAGCCGTCGGCGGCCCAGTTGCCGCTGCGGGTCTCGGCGGCCGTGGCCGGCTCGACGGCGGCAACGCCCAGCATGGCAGCCCCGGCGGCGGCCACGACCGAGCCGGTCAGGAAGTCGCGACGGGAAAGGGCGCCAACGCCCGTGATGTTCTCGGCCATGGCTAGGCCTCCTTTCCGGTTGGGACGCCGGCCCCGTCGGCGCCGCTCGTTGCGGCGGTATCCTCGCTGCTCTGCGCTGCCGCGCCGCCAGTCGTCTCGGCGCCGGCGGCAATCTCCGCCTGGGCGAGCGCGTCGGCCACGGCCTGCTTCACCCCGGCGGTCGTAATGGTGGCCCCGGCGACAGCGTCGATGTCGGCGCCCTGGGCCGCCTCGATCATCTCGGCGTACAGCCCGTCGCGGATGGCCTCGTAGCCGCCGCGGCTCTGACTCTCCCCTTCCTGGGTCGTCTCCAAGCAGGTGATGCGCCCGTCATCCAGAAGCAGCGTCACCGTAATGGCGCCCTCCATGCCGCGCCCGCGCCCGACATACACCCCGTCGGCGTAGGCACCCTCGGCCCGGGCCGCACCATCGACCGCCACTTCGGCAGCCCAGGGATCGTCAGTGCGCAGGGCCAGCTGCTCCGCCGAGGCGGCATCCTTCGACCCGGATCCCTCGAAGGACGCCCCGCAACCGGAAAGCCCCAGGGCGAGAGCGGCCGCGCTGCAAGCGATGGCCGTCGTTGTTCGCTTCATGTTCCCTCCTATCATTCGGCTGTGCGTTCCAATTATTTCTTCGTAAAAGTTTTCTTTTTCTTTCTTCAATGAACTTTATTTGGGGAATCTTAGCAGTATTTTCCCCGCTTATCAATGCTTTATTGACTCTTTTACCAATTCCGTCAATTATTACCAACTTACAAAATTATGGATATTGACTGAAGAGTTCTTCACAGGTATGGTACTGCACAGCATCTATTTGATGCCCTGCGCAGCCGGTGCGAGTGGGTCAGCGAGGCCTCTTGTGCTCCACCCGCGGCGGGCTTCGCGGCAAGGAAGGCACCGATCCTTAAAGGAGGGATCACCATGTTATTCGACGTGTACGGCCCGAACGCCGGCTTCCAATGGCTCGGCCTGGCGATGGTGCTCATCGCGCTCATCCTGCTGAACGAGTTCGCCCGCCGCACCAAGGCCGGCGGCATCTTCATGTTCTTCGGCGTCTGCGGCGCCATGACCGTCTACTGCCTGGCCGTGGAGATCGGTGCGGCGTCCGGTGCCGAGTGGGCCGTGAACAACCCCACCCACACCGATATGAACAGCTGGTTCCACTACGCCAAGGTGTACGCCGCCACCGCCGGCTGCATCGGCTTCATGATGCTGAAGTACTCCTGGGGCAAGATCGGCCGCTCGCATTGGTTCAAGGCCTTCCCCTTCGTCATCGTGGCCATCAACATCCTCATCGCTGTGGTGAGCGACTTCGAGAGCGCCTTCCGCGCCTTCGGCACCACGTGGGTTTCCACCGAGGGCGTCACCCTGTACGGCGGTTGGCACAACGTGTTCAACGGCATCGCCGGCCTGCTTAATATCGCCTGCATGACCGGCTGGTTCGGCATCTATATCTCCAAAAAGCGCCAAGACATGCTGTGGCCCGACATGACCTGGGTGTTCATCATCGCCTACGACCTGTGGAACTTCTGCTACACCTACAACTGCCTGCCCACCCACTCCTGGTACTGCGGCATCTCCCTTCTGCTCGCGCCGACCATCGCCGGCCTTATCTGGAACAAGGGCGGCTGGATTCAGAACCGCGCCTTCACGCTTTCCATGTGGTGCATGTTCTGCCAGATGGTGCCCATGTTCGCCAACGACTCCGTCTTCGCCGCCGACTCGGTGAACAACCCGCAGGTGAACCTGGTCGTGTCCATCGTCGCGCTGGCGGCCAACATCGCCGCGCTGGCCTACATCGTCTACCGCGCCAAGAAGCTCGGCGTGAACCCCTACAAGCAGGAAGTGTTCGTGGGCACCAAGGACTTCCAGAAGGCCATGGAGCGCCGCGCCGACACCGCCTACCTGCTTGAGACCGAGCCCGCGAGCGCCACAGCCGCCGAGATCGCCGAGATGGTGGCCTACAACGAGCTGCCCGCGACCGGCACCCCTGGCTACGTCTACGTCGCCGTGGAGAAGGACGAGCAGTAGTCATTTGGTTGGCTAAGCTGGCATTCGACTAAGTGGCTGGCCAGGGAAACCAGCCTGGCCGCGGACGCTCGAGCAAGCCCATTTCCCAAAACAAGCTCATCCCGCAGAGGGGGGATCCGCAACGGCGCGGATCCCCCCTCTTCTTTTTCGCGTGAATCCCCCTCCTTTTCATTTTCGCGAAGTGAATGCCAGTTGGGGGCAGAAATGGTCAATGCCCGATTCGGAAAATGCCAGTTGAGGATAGAAATGGCCGGATAACCGCGATTTCTCGCGCCGCCTTTCGACCATTTCGGCCCCCAACTGGCATCTACGGCGCCCTTTTCGCGAATCACCCACGTCAGGACCTCTTCGCGAACCGCCTACAAATGCCGCAAGTTGACACGGTAGCGGCGCAGGCGCTCCTCACCAATGTCGGAGATGACGGCGTCGAGAGCCGCAAGGAGCCCCTCGCGCTGCTCGGGTAACCGACCGTGCAGCATCACCGGGTTGGACGCCCCCAGCATGGCGAACTCCACGGGAATATCCAGCTGGGCGACCAGCTCCTTCACCTCCTCATATTTCTCCACCTCGGTCGCCTCATGCCATCGTCCAGCTTCGATCTCTCGGTACAGCGCCGAGCTACGGTATATGGTGAGCAAATTCGCACCGATGAGCCAGGGGTTCGTCCGGTTGCAGACATCCGCCGTCGCCCGCGCCCCCGCCAGACCGCGCCCGGCGCCCGAGATACCCACCAGGTAGAAGAATGCGTAGGAGATCCCCGCAGCATCGAGCCGTGCACACTGTTTCGCGATGTCCTCGGCCCCGTAGCCCTTGTCCATGAACGCAAGGGCCTCCTCGTCACCGGTCTCGATGCCGATGGTGAGGCCGTCGAACCCAGCCGCCGCGAGCTCGGCGAGCTCCTCGTCGGTCTTTGCCGCCACATCGGTCACGCGGGAGAAGCACCCGATGCTCTTGCATTGCGGGAAGTAGGCGCGAACAAGCGACGCGATCTTCCGCAAATGCAGCGCCTTCAGCCCGAAGGGGTTCGCTCCCGCAAGAAATATCCGACTCGCGCGGGCGAAGACGGGGCGAGGAGGTGGAGCGCTGCAAGTCCGTCTCCACCATCCAGCGCATGATCGGCGGAAAATGGAAGATCGAGATTCTCTTCTATATCGCCCTTAAAGACGTGCGGCATTTCGGGCAGCTCAGGCGCTGCATCGGGAACATATCCGAGTCCACCCTTTCCAAGCAGCTCAGAGAACTGGTGGCCGACGGCTTCCTCACACGCACCGATTTCGGCGAGGTGCCCCCACGGGTGGAATACGCCCTCACCCCGCAAGGCGAAAGCTTCGTGCCCATTCTCCTCGCTCTGAAGCAATGGGGAGAGAAGGAGCTGGGGCTTTAAATGGGCAATCCGAGCTATCCGAACAGCTGGGTCGGCTCCTCTTTAATACCATCCCTGTTTACAGCTTCTAAAAACTTTTGAGAAGCCTACGCGCCAACTTCTCAAAAATTTTTAGAAGTTTGTATCTGGAGAAAGCCATGGACAACATTGCGGCCCTTGCGGCGGAGTCATCACAGAAGGCCGCTTGGAAGGATCGGCGTTCTCGCCCCAGACGCAAACACTCCTGGAAGGGATGTTCGACCGCCACCTGACGGAGGGTGGCTTCCCCGGCGTGCAGAATCGCCTCAACGAGGACCGTATCGAGACCGACGCCGGTCCCATCGATGTCGTTCCCGCGTGGAAATGGTTCTTGCGATAGGGGCAGATCGCGCCCAGCGCATGCGGGAGTCCGCGTGAGCCAGGACTGATTCAAGCGGGTCAAGGGGACGGTTCTCTTGACCCACGGGGGCAATCGTCGTGTGTGAGTCCAACGACCGCGGCCGGAAGCAAAAGGCGGCCAACCCTATTGGGCGGCCGCCTTGCGGAGGGCTCGGGTACCGCTGGAAGGAAGGAGGAGGAAGGGCGGCTCCGAGGAAGGTTTCGAGCTTTGCTCTGCCACTATAATACGGGAAAGCCCGCCTAGGCGTATCACCTAAACGGGCTATATTGCGCTCAGGCCCGCATGTCCCAACCAGGCGGTTCCAGAGCACTCCCCTACAGAAGACGCCGTTTCTCCCGTGCCAATTCGTGGCTCTCGGGCGCTCCCCGCAACAAGGTCAGATCGACGATCTCGCGGAAGAACGAGGTGGCCGACAGCTCTTCAGGCACTTTCTCGTTCAAAGGGGAGATCGCAAGCCGCCCGTCCTCCTCCCAATCGACGAGCATAAGACAGGTTGCATCGTAGGCATCGTCTTCCACGCGCAGCTTCTGAAGCATGGTAATGGCCTTCGAAAAATTCCGCGGTTCATCGACGATGGAGGAGTTCAAAAGGAAGAAAAAGCCGAGCGTGGCAAGCGGATGACGTCCTTTCAGATTCTTCGCATCGCCATAGGCCTCTTCGAAGCGGTTGGCGAGATTTTTGCCGAACGCCGAGCTCATGGTCTTCGTCGAGATGAGGATTTCAGGACCCGTCATCCAAGAGGATAGCCCCACATCGACCTGCTTGCAATAGGTCGACCCGAGCACGCTGGCGTTGGCGCTGGCAAAGCGAGGAAGGACCTCGCAGCATTTTTCCGCCGTTCGCGCATCCAGTGAGCCGATGAAACGCAGGACCGAAGGATCCAAAACCCGCGGCCGCACGAGCCGAGGCCACACCGATTGCGCATCGAAGCCAGCCGCGCGCAGCTCTTCGGCCACCCACATGTCCAAAGCCTTAGCCAAACTGCCGGATTGGGCGCTGCTCCCATCCCGCACCGCCACCGTGAGAAGCTTCTCCAACAGGGGTATTTCCAGAAGTGGCTCGCCGGCATCGGACCAATAGGGCCGACGCACGCTCGAGGTGCCCTGCGCCTCCCAGTACTCCACGATGGCGTCTTCGAACTTCTGATAGGAATCCATTACCCCACCTTCTTGAACTTAGCACGCTTCTTCCGGCGCAGGCGCATGAGCGTCGCACTTGATTTCATCTGCACGAAGCTCACCTCCTGCAGGGAAGTCCGAGGAATGAGCACGGCGTCCACCAGCGAGATCGCGCCATCGTAGTCGCGCTTCTCCAGAAGCTTTTCCACATAGGGGGCGACGGTCCGAAGATCGTCGGCGCACGAGGCCACCAACACAGGCGAGGGCACCGCCAGCATGCCGGCCTCGCGCGGCTCCAGCTTCAGCATGCCGCCTCCGTAGGCCCTCCCCGTTATCTCCGCGCCGAACATCGTAGCGGAGTTGAGGGAGGCAATGGGGAGAAGCGAACGCGCCGCCTCGCTTATCTCGGGATGGTAGAACAAGCTGTGGCAGGAATTCAGAACTCGCACCTTCGCGTCATTGGCGCAGATGCTGGGACCGTAAGCGTTCATATAGGTGACAAACGCATCGGGGACTCCCCCAACAGGCACGCGCCACCAGGGACTCCTCACCCGGCATTTGTAGGCATTCTGCACGCCGAGCTCCTCCCCGTAAGCAATGTAGCGCTGCGCTGCCTCAGAAGGATCAGCGCCAGGGCGAAAGAGATAGACCCCCGCGCCCCGTTCCGCGGCGGCTCCTTCGTCCTTTTCCGTATATGCCAAGCGGCGCAAGTGCCTCGAGCCCGGCGGGCAAAGGCGCAGCACGTCGTCAGAGGCGAACCCCCATTGCTCGAATTCGCTCTGATTCAGAACGAAGAAGCTGTTGTTGCCCGTCACGGCCCCCAGCGACAGAGTGCCCCATTGGGACAAAGAGACGAATTCGCCCGCGCCCGTAAGCCGGCCCAGCGAGGAAAGCGAGTCACTCGAGGCGAAAAGCCCCGACCAGCGCGCGCCTTCCGAAGGGGGCTGGTAGAGCGCCAGCTTGCCCGAGGCAAGATCGGCAATATCGTCGCACTGCTGCCAGGTAATAGACGAGCATGACCCCGCCTTCCAGCCATCGGCCAGAAGAAGGACGACCTCTTCTTGCACCTCGGGAAAAACCGGCTCGTCAAATGTTGCCAGACGCACCGACGAAAACGACGCCATGAGGAAGGACCGCAAAGGGGCCGCATAATTCACCGTGAGCAGTTCGGCGGGAAGAACCAGACCGAGGCGTCCTCCGGGCTTCAGGAAGGAAACTGAGTGGAGCACGAAGGGCATCCAGAGGGACGAGAGCGAGCTTACGGCAACACCGTGGCGCTCAGCGATGGCTCCGATGGCATCTTTCTGATCGGACGACAGCGACTGAAACCGCACATAGGGCGGATTGCCGATCACCACGTCGAAAGATGGATCGGGCGCAAGCCGAAGAAAATCAGAGACGACGATATTCGCGGAGCACCCTAAGGCTCCCAGTCGCCCGACGGCCTTCTCGGCACTGGCCTCGTGCACTTCACAGCCGACGACATTACGCTCGGCCACGGCAGATTTGCAGCCCAGCGACCGCAGGCGATCAGAGGCGGCGACAAGAAACTCGGCTTCCCCGCAAGCGGGCTCGAGCACGCGGTCGCCCGGAAAGCGAATCGCCCATCGAGCCACGAAGCGCGCTAGCTCGGGCGGCGTGAAGAAGGCGCCACGGGCCTTGCGCGTCCCCGGAGCGTCCTCTGCCGCACTCAGTGCCGAACCATAGGCCATGGTCTGTCGCCTCCTTTCCTGCACGGCATCTCATTGACTTGCCATTCTAGCGCAAAGAAAAGACCCCAGTGTACCCGAACAAGGACACCGAGGCCTTCTTCATGTTTTCTGGTTCAGCGAAAACGCGCTACTTGCTCTTCGCCTGCTTATCGGCAACGGCCTCTTCCAGAAGCGTAAGCTGCGCGGTCGCCTTCTTGGTGCCGCGGAAGATCATGAGCACGTACACGAGCAGGGCCACCCACAGAAGCGCGTAAGCCGCGATGATGTAGGGGGCGGAGGGCAGGATGGTGGAATAGATATCGGCAAGAATGGGATTCATGTTCGACCTTTCTCGTTGGTTGGCGACTCAAGCGGGATCCTTCGACTCGCTTCGCTCGCTCAGGATGACAAGGGCTAACGTTCGTCGTCGACGGTCTCTTTGAGCGCTTCAACGCGCTGGGTGAGACGCACCTGATTGAAGCGCGTGCGGTACAGCACGAAGCCCACGAGCAGCATGCCGAGAGCGCACAGGCCCACGCACATGCCCATCTCGGGGCTCATACCGCCCTCGCGCAGCACCACGGGGTGAATGGACGACGGAATGAGGCGCGTGATCATGAAGCAGATGGGTACGTCGATGGTGGCAATGATGGCCACAACCGCGGCGAAGGTGGCGCGGCGCTCGGGCTCGTCCACGGAGCTTCTCAGCACGAAATAGGCGATCACGATGAGCATCAGAATCAGATACGTCGTCAGCCGCGGCTCCCAGCTCCACCACACGCCCCACTCGAAGCGGGTCCACATTTCGCCGGTAATCATGGTGAGCACCACGAATAGCAGCGCAACTTCCAGGCAAATGCGCGAGCAGGTATCGAACCGCTGATTCTTCGTCATGAGGAACCGCACCGCATAGTAGCACCCGAAGCCGAGGGCGAGGAACGAGGTGATGGCCACGGGCATGTGGAAGTAGAAGATCTTCTGGGACAGGAGCATCTTCTGGGACACCATCACGTCCCCGATGAGCTCGGCGCCGTTCACCGCCGCACCCCCGACGGGGGCCACGTAGAAGAACGCCATGAGGAACCCGATGGTGCTCAGCACCGCACCCGCAATGAGCGCCGGCACCACCAGCTTGTCGGGCCACTGCCCCGCCTCGGGCAGCTTCAATTTCTTATCAGTCACTCAGTCCTCCTTTAGTTGACGACAAAGTCATACAGCACCCAGCTGGCCAGAATCATGATCACGTCGTAACCGGCACCGAGCGCCAGCGACGTGAAAAACCCGTCGGCGAACACATCTCCGCCCACGAGCGCGCAGGTAGTGGCCGACACGCAGGCGTACAGAAGCGGGAAGATCACGGGCACGAACAAAAGCGCCAGCATGACGTCCTTGCCACGCGTGGCCGCCGTGATGGTGGAGAGCATGGTGCCGATGCCGGCGATGCCGATGCTGCCCACGACGAGCGGCACCACGAGCAGCCAACCCGTATCAGCCGGCGCCGCGAAACTGGAGAAGAACACCCAGTACAACGGCACGGCGATCACTTCCACCAGCGCCAGGAATACCAAATTCGACGTCGCCTTGGCCAGAAAGATCACGCCTCGGTCGAGCGGGGCCAGAAGCAGGCCTTCCAAGCACCCGTTCTCCGTCTCCTTGGAAAACGAGCGGTTCAGACCCAGAAGCGAGGTGAACACCACGAGCGCCCACAGAAGGCCACCGGAAACCTCGAGGAATTCCGAGCCGGGACGAGCGAAAGAGAGCGCCACGCCAAACACCACGATGACGAGGAAGGCGTAGATGCCCATGGACACGATCATGTCCTTGGTGCGGAACTCCGCCTTCAAGTCCTTCGCGAGCAGCGTCTTGTACTGGGTGAATGTGGAGGGAGCTTTGCAGATGCAGCCACTCATCCCTCCGCGATCAGCCGCGCGGTATTCCGATTCGCGTTCCATCTAGCTCACCCCCATTCCCACGGTGGTGCGGTACAGGTCGGCGAACTCGTCGGGGCTCATTTGGTCCTTCTCGCCGAAGTGGACGACGCGGCCGCGAGCGAGCACGAGCACGTGGCTCGCGAGGGCCAGGCCCTTGTCCAAGTCGTGGCTCACCATGACGAACGTGCGGTTCTCGCGCACCGAGGCGATGAGCTCGTCAAAGATGTGCATGGCATGGGGATCGAGCCCCGAGTAGGGCTCGTCGAGCAGCACCACCGACGGGTCGTTCACGAGCGCCCGGGCGATGGAGACGCGCTGGGTCATGCCACGCGAGAACGTGCGCACCCGATCGAGCCGACGGTGCTTGAGCCCCACGGCGTCCAGAAGCTCTATCACGCGCTTCTGCGGGTCGGACACGCCGTAGAGCTTCGCGTACAGAAGGAGGTTCTCCTCGGCGGTGAGATCGGGATAGAGCATCGGATTGTGCGAGATGAGCCCGATGGCCTCGCGGACGCGCTCGGGCTCTTCCTTCACATCGATGCCCGCGAGCGTTATCGCGCCCTCCGTGGGCCGCGACAGCGTGGCGAGCATGCGCAGAAGCGTGGTCTTGCCCGCGCCGTTGGGGCCGAAGACCGACAGGAACGCGCCCTCAGGCAGCGCGAACGACACATTGTCGACGGCCTTGCGGCCGCCGAACGACTTCGTCAGATGATCGACGGAAAGCGCCGTTTCCACGGGACTACTCCCCTGCCTTCGCGTCAGCCTCGGCATCAGTCTCGGCCTCGGCCTCTGCCGCCGCGTCCGCATCGGCTGCCGCGTCGCCCTCGGCATCTTCCACGAGCGCCACCTCCTCAGACACCGTCTCCTCGATGATGCCCTTGCGGGCCGCAACGTCGCGCGAGGCCTTTCCGCGCTCTTTCGGCTCGGCCTCCGCCAACTCGGCAACGGGCACATCGCCCACGGCCGGGCCGCCGCGACGGCGCTCGGCGCGTTTGGCGAACAGCGGGATGAGACAGCCCACCATGAGCAGGGCAAAGCCCACCCACACGAACGAGATGAGCGGGTTCACGCGCACGTCCATGGAGAAGTCGCCCTCGTCGTTCACGCCGCGGTACGCCACGAACAGATCCTCCAGCGGGAACCCGATGACGCTCGCCTCCAGCTTCTGCTGCTGGGTGGCGCTTACCAGCTGCACGGCCGGGTTCACCGTGCCCACGAACTGGCCGTCCTTCGTCACGTCGAAGGTGAGCGCGTAGCGCACGTTGCCGTTGCCGAGCTCATCGATGGAGTTGCCCGTGTAGGTGAGCTGGAAGTCCTGGATGTCAAAGGTCTCGGAAACCGAATCGCTCTCCTCGTCGTAGGGCAGATACCCCGTGATCTCGGTCACGTACATGGACGAGCCGATGAGGCCCACCAGGATGATGGCCATGGCGGCGTGGGCCACCGAGCCGCCGAACAGGGCCAGGCGGCGGCGCAGCTTGGCGCCATCGACCCGTTTGAGCGAGCGGACGGCCATGAACAGCGCGTTGAAGAACAGAAGGCTCGCCACGGCGAAGCCCACCACGGCCAGGCCGTTGTAGTAGATGGGGTTGCCCTGCTCGAGCAGGCCCGAGGCCTGGGTGCCGCCCATGTCGATCATGGCCTGGTAGCTGGGCAGAAGGTACGTGACGAAGTAGATCATGAGCACGATGAACAGCACAAGCGCGCAGAGCGCCGGCACGCGGGCACTCCGCCAGAACGCCTTCTTGTCGGTGCGGCGCCAGCCCAGGAGCGGGCAAATGGCGAGCACGGTCAGGTAGGCTATGCCCAAGGGCCGGGCGATGGCGTTGTAGGTGCCGGCCGACAGGGACTGGCCGCCGAAGGGCAGCCAGCTCGGCAGGGCCGAGGACACCGTCATATAGGCCAGAAGCACCGCAAACACGATCATGATGAGGTTATTCACGTAGTAGGCCGCTTCCTTCGACATCATGGACTCGATGTCGTCGTCGGCCGCATCCGTCGCGCCGAAGCTCTTGCGGCGCACGATAAGGCCCACGATGCCGGCCAGAAGCGAGCAGATGACGAGCGCACCGAACATGACGAGCGAAACCGGGTCGCCCTCGAAGGCGTGCACCGACTGCACGAGGCCCGAACGGGTGATGAAGGTGCCCAGCACCACGAAGCAGAACGTCAGGCAGGCGCAGAACACGCTCCAACGCTTGAAGGCGCCGCGCTGGCGGTACACCGTGAACGAGTGGATGAGCGCCACGCCCACGAGCCACGGCAGAAGGCTCGCGTTCTCCACCGGGTCCCAGCCCCAGTAGCCGCCCCAGCCGAGCACCACGTAGGCCCACACGGCGCCCAGCCCGATGCCGACGCCCAAAAGCAGCCACGAGAACATGAGGTAGGGCGTCGAGCGGTTCACCCATTCCGTGGAATCGTCGTTGACGATGAGCGCCGAGATGGCGTAGGCGAACGGAATGGTGAGGCCCGCGTAGCCGATGAACAGCGTCGGCGGATGAATCGCCATGGCCCAATGCTCCAGAAGCGCGTTCATGGAGCGGGCCGAGGCCATGGCCGACAGCGTGCCGTCGCCAGTGAAGTAGCGCGCGTCGGTCGCGATGAAGGGCATGTTGCCCTCGGAGAACAGCAGCACCGACACGAAGGCCGTCAGCACGAGCGAGGAGATGGCGAGCGCGCCGTTATCGAGCGGGCGCGCATTCTTGCGCGTGGCGAACACGAGCACCGCGTTGAACACGGCAATGAGCCATGCCCAGAACAGAAGCGAGCCCTGGCGCCCCGCCCAAAGACCGGCGAGCTTGTAGAGCCACGCCTCGGGGGCCGTGGAGGTGGAACGGTTGTCCAGCACGTACTGGATGGTGTTGTCGCCCGAGAAAAAGCACCACACGAGCACGGCGCAGCACACCGTGAGCGCCGCGGCCACGAGAACCGCGGCCACTCTTCCGCCCCAGGCGAAGGTCTCCGAGCGTTCGAAGGAGCGCTTCTTGTAAAGGATGTGGGCCACGCCCAGGCACAGCACCGAGATGACGCAGCCGGCAAAGGCCACCAGCAGGCCGAGAAGTCCGATCATCGACATGGGCTAACCCTCCAGTGCGACATCGGTGGCGGCGAACTTGCCGTCGGCGCCGAGGGATCCCGTGAGCACCACGGCAGAGCCGTCGGACACCTCGTCGGACAGGGCACCCTCGAAGACGACCGGCATCGCCTCGCCGGTCTCCGCGTCGACCAGGATGAAGCGGTCGCCCTGGCCCGCGGCCTTAAGCGATCCGGCCCCCACGGAACCGGCCACCTTCACGACGTTGCCGTAGACGCTCTCGCCGTAGCCGAGCAGCTGTTCCACCGTAAGGGCGCTGTCGGCGTTCTCGTATTTCGAGGGGCACTTCGTCACCAGCTCGGAGCACTCGAGCACGCCCGCATCGTTGATCTTGCCCGTGCAGATGGCGGTCACGTCGTTGCCGAAGGTGGACGAGGCGGCGCCGTCGTAGCGCACCTCCAGCTGCGTCGCGGGGTCGCCCTCCGGGTCGTAAATCTTGAAGGTGAGCACGTCATTGCTCGTGGAGAAGGAATCCTGCACCACGTTGCCGGACACCTGCACCTTCTGGCCCGCCTGGGGATTCTCGGCGGCCTCCGCGATGCTCATGGTCGTGGCGGCGGTGTTGCCCCCCACGAATGCGAGCACCAAGATAAGCACGATGATGATGACGCCGGAGACGGCGATCATCCTCTTCTTCATCTTCGCGTTCATAGTCCTCCTGTTTCTAAGGTACCAAAGCGGTGTGGACCTGCCTCCCCGAAGGCCCGAAAAATTACCAACGGCCAGTATCGCCCAAGCCACGCAGAACCGCGCCTCAAATTCCACCGAAACCAGCAGATCAGCGCAATCGCCATAGTTTCGCAATAAGAAGGATTTCAGTCAGAGTTACGCATCGCCGAGGAACTCTCAGCTGCAAACGAAAGCGCGCACCGGGGGTGGGTGCGCGCCTTCGAGAGGTGCCGGCAGGGCGGTTCGGCACGATGCGGAACCTCGCGCCTCGCCGACGGACAGCCGGCGAGGCGCGGGATCGCCCTCTAGTAGGTCATGTTCAGCAGGGCGTAGCCAGCCTTCAGCTCGTCCTCGCACTTGTCGAGGTTCTCCTGGGCCAGACCCGGGTTATGGGCACCCTCGGAGTTCTCCACCATCACGTAGTCCCAGTAGAACTGTGCATGGCGGTGGATCTGGCGAGCCTGCTCCAGAGTGGCCTCGTCCAGGGAGTCCTTCTGCTCGGCCAGGGTCTTGATGTAGGCGTCCAGCTTGGCCGCCAGCTCGTGCTCGCGGTCGGTGGTCTCCTTCTGCCACTGGACGATCTGCCCAGGCAGGTCGGCATGGCAGCCCTCGCACTTCTCCATGATGGCCGGATCCTCGGTGGGGTTCACCAGGTTGTGGGAGCTGTACTCGGTGCCGTCCTCGGCCTTGGCGGGGGCCATGTGGCAGTCGGCGCAGGTGTAGCCCTGCTTGGCCATGGAGGACTGCGCGCCGCCGTAGATAGTCTCGAACTCGGGGTGCTGGGCCTTCAGCATGGGGGCGCCGGTCTCGGTGTGCTCCCAATCCTTGAAGCCCATCTCGTCGTAGTAGGCGAGAATGGCCTCGGCGGTCATGCCCTCGAGCCCCGTGTAGGGATTCGTGGTGGCCTTGGTCTCGGGGGCGAAGTAGTACTCGTTGTGGCACTGGCCGCACACCTGGGAATCGGTGGAGACCTTATCCACATCGGAACCCATGGAATTCACGAAGAACTTCTGGGTGACCGTGGTCTTCGTCGGGTCGTTCTCATGGCAGTTGTAGCAGCTGATGGGCTCGGTCATCTGCATGAGCACCTCGGCGAAGGGCTTCTGGTAGGCCGAATCGCCCTCGGAGTTCACCATGGCGGTGTACTGGGGCGTCTTGCAGGTGATGCAGTTGGCCAGCGTGTTCTCGTTCACGCGGGGCGTCTCGGCCACGGACTGCAGGCTGTAGGGATGCCCCGCCGCCTCGTCGTAGCCCTTGGCGAAGCCGTAGCCGGCGTACATGGTCACCAACTCCGGGTACTCGGTCAGGTAGTCCTGCTTGCCCTGGGGGCTGTTGGACTCGTTGGCCATATAGGTTTGGTACTCGTTGGGGTAGATGTCCTTCCAAGATTCCGCCACCACGACGCCGAAGGAATCGGGCTCGGGGGTCTCGGCGGGAGCCGCGGCCGCGGGGGCATCGCTTTCTCCCCCGGACGGTGCCGCCGCCGGTTCCTGGGCGGCCGGCGCGCAGGCGGCCAGCGCCGCGACGAGCGCCACGGTACCTGCCGCGACGGCCGCCGTCTTGAACGTCGATCGTTTCATGATCCCTCCTTTTGATCGCTTGTCTCACGGGCGGCCGCGCCCTGGACGGCCGCAACGATAGCCCAAGCTTACGCCGTGAATCCCGCCACCGAAAAGGGACAGTTTCGCTCATATTCATGGGGACAGCAACGATAAAGGAAGGGGACGGTTACACCTTGTTTACATCTTTCCTCGAAGCGTGCCGGCGGGGACGCCCGAGGCGGAAACGCAGGGCGGAAGTGGGGCATACGTCCACGCAGGCGCCGCAGGCCATGCAGTCGCCGGCACGCACGATGGCATCTTCCCCCGCCAGCGCCGGCGCGAGAATCACGGGGTCGGCGAGGCAGACGTGGGTGCACTTGTCGCAGTGGATGCAGGCGTCGTGATCGATGGCGACGTTCACTTGCCCCGCGCACCCGAGCACTTGGAAGGTGCCACCCAAGGGGCACAGTGCCCGGCACCACAAACGACGGCTGACGAGCAGCTCGGCGATAACGATGGCCAAAAGCGTGCCCGCACCGGCGAGGCCGCCGAAGACGAGGCCCTTGTTCACCGCGCCAATGGGCGAGATAAGCTCGAAGACGGGGAAGCCCACGAGAGCCGACAGCAGCACCACCGCCACCGCCACACCAATCTTCGCGCGCCGCGGCACCGTGCGCTCGGGCACTTTAATGCCAAGCCGCCGACGAGCCGCATCCACGCCCTCGCCGATGAGGTTCACCGGGCACACCCAGCCGCAGAAGGCGCGTCCGCGCACGAGCCCGTATACCACGACGACAAGCAGAGCGCCCGTAAGCGCCGACGCCGCCAGCAAGCTGCGCGACGCCACCGTCACCTCCAAGGCGCCCAACGGATCGAACAGCGGCACGCCGGCGACGCTCGAGGAGGACAGGCTGCCAAAGAAGACGCCCTCAGCCGGCGTCGCCACTTCCCCGTCGCCTCCCACGAACAACCCCGCCAGCCCCCATCCAGCCAGCATCGGCGGCAAGCAGAACAGCACCAGCATGCAACCCTGCACCACCCGCCGCACAACCGTTATCTTTCCCACGGATCGAGTCACAATTTTCTCCTCAACAATGGCAACGTGCAGAGGGAACACGGGGTGTTCTGACCGAGCGAGTTCCGCAGCGAACGAAACAGCCCAGTGGGCTGTTTCGCCGAGCGAGGACTGTCTGAGCGAATCAGAATACCCCGTGGTCCCGACCGGCGGAGAGCCACAAAGCGAATCAAGGTACCCCGTAGCTCCGCTTTTGGGCGACTATCTACCCGAGTGTCTCATCCTCGAAGTTCACGTACACAAGGTTCACGTTCAGCACTCCCGGAATCTGAATGAACCGGCTCGAAATCTCGTGCGAGGCGCCGGTGGAGGGAGCCTCGATGGTGACGACGATCTTGTACCCGCTCACCTCGTGCACCTCCACCCCCTCCATGGCCGAAAGCGCCCGCGCCACCTCGTCCACCGATTCCGGCCGCGCCTCCACCACCAGTGAGGAGATGACCACCTTCTCGTCTTCCATCCCCTACTCCTGGGCCACCGGATGGCAGGTGATGCACTCGGCGCGGGGGCCGTCGATCTCGTGAGTGGACGCATCCCCGCCCACGTAGTGGTCGGCAGGCAGCGGCGTGGCGGCCGCCAGGAACACCTCCACCTCGTCGCTGCCGCCGTGGCAGCCGAAGCAGCCGGCTGCGCCCAGGCTCTCGTAGCGGCCCTCGTGGCTCGCCGTCATGAGCGGCGGCTCCCCGGGATTGTAGGTGGCACCGGTGTCGGCCATCTCTTGGGCGCACCCGGCCAGCGCCGCGGCCCCCAGCACGCCGGTCAGCACGGCGGCGCAGATCATCTTCGACTTCTTCATGGTCCGCATGGGTACCCCTCCTTAAATCTTCTCGATGGAAACGCAGGTCTTCTTGAAATCGGGCTCTTTCGAAAGCGGGCAGTAGGTGTCCTGCACCACGAGGTTGATCAGCGTCTCCTCCGCGAAGAACGGCGCGAACACCATGCCCGCGGGCGGACGGGTGCGGCCGGCCGTGGACACCGTGATGTCGCAGGTGCCGAAACGCGAGGTGAGGCGCACGCGATCGCCGTCGGTCACGCCGAGGCGCTCGCAGTCGGCCGGGTTCATGTCCAGCAGCGCCTCGGGCAGCGCGCGATTGAGCTCGGGCACGCGGCGGGTCATCGATCCGGTGTGCCAGTGCTCCAGCAGACGGCCCGTGCAGAACCAGAACGGATACTCGTCGCTGGGTTCCTCCGCCGGCGGCTCGTAGGGACGGAACACCGCCGAGGGCTTCTTGTCGGCGGATTTGTAGAAGCTCACGCCGCCGGCCTTGTCGTGCTCGCCGTAGGTTTCCACGCCGTACTCATCGAAGCCGTCCTCCTGGGGGCCGTCGCAGAAGCGCCACAGCGTCGGCAGCCACTTCCCGTCCACCTCGCGCACGGGCCAGGTGAGGCCATGGTTGTAGATGTACTCCTCGTAGGGGGCCAGCTGCTTGGCCTCCATCTTCAGCTTCGCCTCGGCGTTGATGGCCTCGGCGTCCGGGTTCAGGCTCGGGTTGCTGAAGGTGCGGTACTCCTCCCAGATGCTCGAGCACACCTCGCGGTCGGTACCCTTGAAAGCGCCGGCCTCGGCGTCGTACCAGGCGCCGAACAGGTGGTCGAAGGCGTCCTCGCCGCCGATCTGCTCGCCGGCCAGCACGCGCTTGGCCACTTCCATGAGCATCCAGAGATCCCACTTGGCCTCGCCCGGGGCGTCCACGGCCTTCTCGAACACGGCCGTGCGGCGCTCGCCGTTGCCGAAGGCGCCCTCGCGCTCGACCCACATGGCCGCCGGCAGCACCACGTCGGCGTACTGGCAGGACAGCGTCGGGTACACCTCGGACACGCAGATGAAGGCGTCGTTGATGCCCGTGAGGTCGCCGCGTCCGAGGAAGCGAGTGAGGTTGGGCATCGACACGGCCCAGTTGTTGTGGGCGCTCCAGAGGAAATCGATACCGCCCTTGGAAAGCTCGCGGAACATCTTCACCGTGTGGTAGCCGGGTTTCTCGATGGCGTCCAGGTATCCGTTGGGCAAGTCCCAGATGGCCTCGGTGTAGCGGCGGTGATCCGGGTTCTTCACCACCAGGTCGGCGGGAAGGCGGTGCGAGAAGGTGCCCACCTCGCGGGCCGTTCCGCAGGCCGTGGGCTGGCCGGTCAGCGAGAAGGCGCCGTCGCCGGGACGGGCGTAGCGACCGGTGAGCAAGTGGATGTTGTAAATGCAGTGGTTCATCCAGGTGCCGCGGTTGTGCTGGTTCACGCCCATGGTCCAAAGCGAGAGCACCTTGCGGCTCTTGTCGGCGAACACCTCGGCCAGCTCCTGGATATCCTCGGCCGGCACGCCGGAAAGCTCGGAGGCGTACTCCAGGGTGTAGGGGGCCAGACGCGCGGCGAAGGCTTCGAAAGTGATGGGCTCCACATTGTCGACGGCCTGGCCGATGTCGCTCTTGTCGTAGCCGTCGTCGGTGGCGTTGCCGATGTTCTCGGTGCCCTGCTTGAACTGCACGTGGTCGGCCACGAAGTCGTGGTCGTACTTGTCGTTCACGATGAGGTAGTTCGCGATGGCGTTGGCGATGGCGATGTCGCTGCCCGGGCGGAAGGTGAGCACCTTGTCGGCCGAGGCCGAGGTGCGAGTGGTCATGGTGGTCACGTCGTAGTGGCGCACGGCCTCGTCGGCGAGCTTGCGGGCCGTCAGGCGCGAGTACAGCATGGGATGGGCCTCGGCCATGTTGGCGCCCCAGGTGACGAAGACGTCGGTCTCGTCGATGTCGGCGTAGCAGCCGGCCGGCTCGTCGGTCTGGAAGACGTTCATGAAGCCCACGACGGCCGAGGCCATGCACAGACGCGCGTTGGGGTCGATGTTGTTGGAGAGCAGGCCCGCCTTCCAGAACTTCGCCGTGCAGTAGCCCTCCACGATGGGCTGCTGGCCGCTTCCCCAGAACGCCAGGCGGCTCTTGTCGGCCTTCCACGTGTCGCGGAGCTTGCCCGCCACCAGATCGAGCGCCTCGTCCCAGGTGGCCTCGCGCAGGCCGTCGGGCGTGCCCTTGGTGGACTTGTCGTCACGGATGAGCGGGGTGGTCAGGCGATCCTCGCCGTACAGCGCGCCGGCCAAGTAGTAGCCCTTCACGCAGTTCAGGCCACGGCTCGAGCCGTTCTCCGGGTCGCCCGTGACCGAGATCACCTTGCCGTCCTTGGCCTCCACGATGACGCCGCAGCCGCAGCCGCAGAAACGGCACACGCCCACGGTCTTCACGGAGTCGCCGCCCGAGGTTGCCGCGTCCCCGCCGGTGCCGGCGAGCGACGAGCAGCCGGCCATGGTGCCGGCAGCGGCCGCCGAGGCGAGGGCCACGGCGGTGCTCTTAACGAAGGTGCGTCGAGTCAGTTCCATCTTGTTCCTCCCTTTCGGTCGAGGGCGCCGGACGCCCCGCCTTCGCGTATCTGCTAGGCCGCGCCGTTGCGGCGGGCCACGTAGGTTTCCTCTTGGGCGCCGGTGGGCACCACCACAATGGCGGGCGCGGGGTCGCTCACCGGGCAGCGCTGCTCGCACAGGCCGCAACCCGGGCACCCATCGGGCACCACCTGCGGCGCGAACACCGCGTGGATGTCGTCGCCCTCGCGGGGCCGGTAGTCGATGGTGATGGCCTCGTCGATGAGCGGGCAGGCGCGGTAGCACACCTCGCAGCGCATGCCCTGAAACGACAGGCAGGTGTCCTCGTTGATAACGGCCACACCCATACCGGCACCGCGGCGCTCGGCAGGCACCTCCAAAGCGCCCGTGGGGCAGACTGCCGCGCAGGGAAATTCCACGCACAGGCGGCAGGCCTGGGACCGCGCGTTCACAAAGGGCGTGGAAGCCTCGCGCCCCGCGTTCAGAGGGGCCGCATGAATGGCCTGGTAGGGGCACGCCTCAAGACAGCGGCCGCAACGCACGCAGCGCGCGGCGAAGTGCTCGGGCGCGCCGGCGCCGGGCGGCCGCAGCAAGGGCAATGGCGACGGCGCAGCAGAGGCGACCGCGCTCGCCGCGAAGACGCCCGCGGCGGCCAAGGCGGCGATTCCCGTCAAACGCATAGCCAAACCCTCTCTGTTGCTCGTGCGACCGACGCGCGGGCGGCGCAGTGTCGCGCCCTTCTCGCAGCGCCCCGGCGGTACCCTGCGGCATCCTTTCCGCAGCAATCTCACCGGCACTCGAGCGGCACCCTCCCGCAAGCCGGATTACTTCGGCGCACAGTCTAGATGGCAACCGTCCCCATCGCGAAGGGACAGTTGCCCGTTATTTCATGGGGACGGTTGAAAAACCCGGATGGGGACGCCTCCATGGGGCTTTCACATTTGCTAAGCTGTTGAGTCAGGAAATGAAGAACCGTCTGAGCAAATCAGAATGCTCGCGATCACGCCAAGAGGCGATTCGCAACCGGGAGGCCCCATGCACTTGGACGAGCACAGCGACACCCCCTTCTACCGCCAGCTGGAGGCCCAGCTGCGGGAAGGCATCGAGAGCGGCACCTACCCCACCGGCTCGCGCCTCCCCTCCATCCGAGGGCTGGCGTCCGATCTGGGCTGCGCGCGCAACACCGTCGAGCAGGCCTACCATCTGCTCGTGCAGGAAGGCTACGTGGCGAGCCGCCCCGGCAGCGGGTACGTCGTGCAGAACGTGACCTACCTGCAGCCGGACGCCTCAGCGCCCTCCTGCGCCGTGCTGCTGGGAGGCCCCCGGCGCAAAGCCCGCTACGACTTCACCTACGGCAACCTGGAGCCCGGCACCTTCCCCGCCGCCGCCTGGCGGGCCATCACCGACGACATCTTGCTGTCGGTGGAAGCCGCCGGCTGCGACGCCTACAACGACCCGTTCGGGGAGGAGAGCCTGCGCGCGGCCATTGCGTGGCGGCTGGTCACGCAGCGCGACATCGATTGCACCCCCGAGCAAATCGTCGTGCAGGGCGGCACGCAGACCAGCGTTCAGAACCTACTGACCCTCTTCGATGCCGCCCGGGACACCGTGGCCATGGAAGACCCCGGCTACGACGGCGTGCGCTCGGTCATCGAACGGGCGCGCTTCGCCATCAAGCCCTGCCGGGTGACCGACGACGTCCGCGTGTTCCTCTCCGACCTCGAGTCCTCGGGGGCGCGGCTGGCCTACCTCACCCCCTCGAGCCAGTTCCCCACCTGCCGCATCATGCCGACCGATGTGCGCGAGCGCGTGCTCGCGTGGGCCGAGGACGCCGACGCCTACATCCTAGAGGACGACTACTGCCGCGACTTCCGCTACCGGGAGCGCTCGCTGGCGCCTTTGGCCTCCATGGACGACCGGGGCCGCGTCATCTACATGGGCACGTTCTCGAAATCGCTCTCCCCCGCCCTGCGCATGAACTACCTCGTGCTGCCCACGCCCCTCCTTAAGCGGTGGCGCGAGGCCTTCGCCAGCTCGTACTCGCCGGTGCCCTGGCTCAACCAGCAAGTGCTCGCGCGCTTCATGACCGACGGCTCGTGGGGCCGCCACCTGCGTCGCGTGCAGACGAGAAACCGCCGCAAGTACGACGCGCTCACGGCGGCGCTGCGCGAATATATGGGCGGCAAGGTGGACGTACTGGAATGCGGCACGGGGCTGCACCTGCTCGTGCGCGTGCGCGACGGGCGCAGCCAGGACGAGCTCGTGGCCGCCGCTGCCGCCGCCGATGTGGCGGTGTATCCCACCAAGAAGTACTGGGCCAACCCCGCCCGCGCCGCCGAGGGCGTCGTGCTCGTGGGATTCTCCGCCATCGCCGAGGCGGACATCCGCCCCGGCATCGCCGCCCTCGCGCGAGCGTGGTTCGGGTAGGCAACGATAGCTGCTGTGGTTTCAGCCGCCACCCATAGCACGAGACGCCTTTTCGCCAAACATCTCCACCGATTTGGGCATTATGCCCCCTCGTGTTACTTCGTTTTGGCAAAAACCCATGTCGTGCTACGGGTTTTTGTCCGCTTTGAACCCATCAGCCGTAGCACGAGGCGTCTTTTTGTCGGAGTTCTTCTGCGATTGCGGCAAAAAGGCGCCTCGTGCTACGACCAACGTCCGAGAACAGCCCTTTCTGCCGGTTTCGCAACGTATGCACTGCCTTGTTCTAACGCAACGATATTGACGGGTGCATCATGGATGTCGCGCACGCTAAGCCGGTCTACCAGCTGGCAGGCGCGGATGAGACCGATGGAGGTGCCGGGGAAAGCAGGTAGGAAGGTGTCGTAGAAGCCGCCGCCGTAGCCCAAGCGGAAGCCTTCGCGGTCGAAGGCGAGACCGGGCACGAGGGCCACGGGACAGGCGAAGACGGCGGGGCGCACTTCACGAGAGGGGTCGTCAGGGGGTTCTTCCACGCCGAAGGAGCTGCGCACAAGGCCGTCGAAAGATTCCACTGCATACCAGCGCATCTCGCGCGTGCTCGGAACAACGCGCGGCAGGCACACGGTTTTCCCCGCCTCCCACGCGCGCTGAATGAGCTCGCGCGTATCCACCTCCGCGCCGAAGCTCAGGTAGGTGAATACCCCGTCGGCCGCCGCGAACTCCGGCAGCGCCGCCACATTCCGCGCAATCGCCTCATCGATGGCGCACCGCTCCCCCACGGAAAGCTCCTCACGCACCGCTTTGAACTGCGCCCGCATCAGCGCCTTGCCCGTTGTTGCATCCATCGACATCCCCTTCCGCTCGCCCCTCGTAGGGACGGTGCTTGCGCCGCCCTCCCAACTGCAACCCACTACCGCTCCCGACAAGGGGCGACCGAGGTCGCCCCCTACGGAGACAGCAAAACAAAGCGGGCCCCGGTCTCCCGAGGCCCGCGTCATTTCCGTGGTGGAGATGATGGGATTCGAACCCACGACCCCCACGTTGCGAACGTGATGCTCTCCCAGCTGAGCTACATCCCCACGAAGGTGTGCGCTTTCGCGCAAGGCAATAGTTTGCCCGATTTCGAAACGATTGTCAACCGTTTCGCTTAAGAGACCACACGCTCTTCCAACGGGTAATCCACCAGCTCCATCGACTCGTCCACGAACGGCGCGAACAGCGGCTCGCCGTTCTGGGACAGCTCAACCATGCCGGTGAGCACGTCGACGTACTGGTAAGACTGGCGAGCGGTGCGGCCGCGCTTGCGGTCGACCTCCATGATGAACAGCTGCGGATGAACCTGCGTCAGCACGCCTTCGCTTTCGACGATCTTCGAACGGCCCATGTTGGCGCGCACTTTCAATCGTTGACCGACGAAATCATTCAAGGTATCATGAATGCCATCGACGATCTTTGCCTGCTTGGCCAAATCCATTGACTAACTTCCTCACATGTTGGCGGTACAAGTACAGCCCCATATCATACCACGATTGTCAACCCCCGCAACTTTTTTCGGCCGCGGGAAACGTGACAGCCCTTAGCGGGCTCCCGCGTAAGCGCATACCACCGATTCTGACAAGTTTCGCGAACGCGAGATCCCCACGCCCATTCTTGGGGACATTTTCATTCAGTGAAGAGACACGCTCCGGAGATGCAATCACCTGAAGCACCGCTACAATGGCGCTCAAGCAATAGGTGTAGCGGGCAAGCATTCGGGAGGCATCTCATGGCAACGATCGTGATGGCGGACTTCGATTTCGATGACTGCGACTTTGAACGGAAGATGGTGGAAGCGGCCGGCATCCAGTTCAAGAGCTTCGACGATGCCCGCAACCGCACCCCCGCCGAGATCATCGAGCATTTGCACGGGGCCGATGGCGCCATCACCTCCTACGGGCGCTTCACCGCCGAGGTGTTTGCGGCGCTTCCCCAGCTGAAGGTGGTCAGCAAAACCGGCACCGGCGTGGACAACATCGATGTCGCGGCGGCCACGGCCGACGGATGCGCCGTGTGCAACGTGCCCGGCTACGGCACGGAAGTGGTGAGCGATCACGCCATCGCGCTTGCACTCGCGTGTTTGCGGCGCATCAACGAGATCGATGCCGACATGCGCGCCGGCATCTGGGACTTCCATCGCCGCCGTCCCTTAGGCCAGGTGCACGGGCGCACCTTCGGTGTGGTGGGCTACGGCAACATCGGCCGTGCGGTGGCCCGGAAAGCGCGCGGGCTCGGGTTCAACGTCGTGGTGTGGGATCACAAGGGAGTCCCGGGGCGCTTCACGCCGGAGGACTTCCCCTACGCGACCCTCGAGGAGCTGCTGAAGACCGCCGACGTGGTCAGCTTCCACACGGCGCTCGTGCCGGCAACCCATCATTTGCTGAACGCCGACAACATCAAGCTCATGAAAGACGACGCCATCGTGGTGAACACCTCGCGTGGCGCGGTCATCGACAACGACGCCGTGGCTGCCGCCCTTTGCGCAGGCGAGCTCTGGGGCGCCGGCATCGACGTGTTCGAGCACGAGCCGGTCTCGCCGGACGCCCCCATCATGCACGCGCCCCACACCGTGCTCACCTCGCACGCCGCCTACTGGTCCGAGGAGTCCGCCGTCGAGCTGCGGCGCCGCTGCACCCAAAACGCCATCGACGTCGTGCTCGGCCGCACCCCCGAGGCCTGCGTGAACCCCGAAGCGCTGCCCGCCGCGTTGGCGAAGTAAGAGGATTCTGGCGCGAAAATGCGGAATTGGTGCATACGCGCCCCGCTTTCGTCCGCTCATTATGTTCAGAATAGGCAAATAGGGGCCATTTCGCGCCACGTGGGGAATGGCCATGCACCAATTCCGCATTTTCGCGCCACGTGGGGAATGGCCATGCACCAATTCCGGCAGAATGCGCCAATATGGACGGAGCTTTCTGCATGCAGAAGAGCCCGGCCGCAGGCTGGACGCGGTCGGGCTGGAAGAGAAGCCGGGGAGACGGGAGGGAGTGCCGCCCTGGCGCGGGAAATGCTCGTTGGCGGCCGGACGCTGCAGGTGCCACTCACTGGCGGGCGGACGTTGCAGGCGCTACTCACTGGCGAACGGCCACGGCGAAGCCGCTCGCCACCGCGGCCGTCGGGAAGCGATCGCGATGGCTGCGAACCGCCTACCGCTCGCGCAGCTCGTGGCAGGTGCCGCACTCGAAGGTGCCGCGGTGGTGGCACTGGGCGCAGTACTTCATGGCGTCCTTGGGCAAGTCCTTCGAATGGTTGTTGTGGCAATCGGTACAGGTGGTCGGGTTCTCGTCGTGTTTCTCGCCGGCCGGGCGCTCGTGCGGATTCACCGTCGTGCCCTTGTCGTCGGTGAGCGCCGTGGAGTCGGCCGTCAGCGCCGCCACCTCGGACATCTCGCCATGACAGGCAATGCAGGTAGCCTCGTCCACGGTGACGACCGTGGCCTTGGTGGCCGGCTTGTCGCCCATGGCGATGCCGTCGTGCACCTCGGCCAGCACCGCCTCATCGGTATGGCAAGTGACGCAGGTCACGCCCTGGGCCTCGTGAGCTGTGCCCTGGGGGCAGGCGGAATCGGTCGCCGATTCGGCCTCGGCGGTATGGCAGGTGACGCAGTCGGACTCCATGGTCCAGTTCACCGGCTGGCCCGCCGCTGCATCGTCACTGGACGCCTCGCCGACGTTCTGCTCGGCGGCGGTACCCGACCCGGTGTCGGCCGTAGGCTGGCTCGGCGAGCAGCCCAGAAGCGTCGCCGTCAGGGCCGCCACGGCGAGCATGGCCAGGCAGACCGCTGCGAATACGAGACGGCGATGGCCCCGCTTCACTTCACATTCCATGGGATTCTCCTCTCATCTCGCGCACGGCTCGGCGCCGCTCGCAGGGAGGCGGCCGTCCTGCGCCTTCTCGCACGGGACGGCCGCCTTACTCACCTATCGGCCGAAAGCCGGCCGTTTTCCTCGCGTATCGGCCGAAGGCCGGCCGCCCGGGCGCGGACGGCCGTGGCCAATGGACCCGCAGCGCTACTCGGCGTCCCAGTTCTCCAGACCGGAGGCATGGCGGGCGGCGATGCGGCCCCACACCTGGTTCTCGGCGTTGTTGCCGCCGGTGATGCCGTAGGTGTGGCTCTGGAAGTTGCCGAAGCAGCCGGCCGCGTACAGGCGCGGGATGGGGTTCTGCGCCGGATCGAGCACCTGGGCGTTCTCGTTCTTCATGGGACCGCCCAGAGTGGAGCAGGAGCCGGGGTAGATGGACACGGCGTAATAGGGACCGTTATCAAGCGGCACCATGGTCTCGGCGGCACGATCGAAACGGGCGTCCTTGCCGGCAGCGGCGAAGCCCTGGTACTCCTCGAAGGTGGCCTTCAAGGTGTCCACGTCCATCAGCGGGTCGAACTCCTTGATCTTCTGACCGAGCTCCTCGATGGTGGCGCCGGTGAGGATCCAGCCGCGCTCCAGCTCGGCCTTGTTGTCCTGGCTCCAACCGTCCCAGTCGCGCACGGAATCGGGCAGGTCGCTCGCGAAGTTGCCGCACTCGAAGAAGTCGCCCTGGCTCGTGGACAACTTGCCGGCGTCGAAGCAGCTCTGGTCGAAGATGCCCCAAGAGGGAATGCGATCGAAGTCAGCGATGGCGTCGTCGAAGGACAGCAGGGTGTGCCAGCCGTTGTGCGGCGAGCCCATGTTGTTCTCGTTCACGAAGCGGCGCCCCAGGCGGTTCACGTTGAAGTAGCTGAAGCCGGGCATGAAGTACAGGATGGAGAAGTCGTACTCCGGGTCGCGGGTCCACATGGAGTACATTGTTAGCGCTACCGTAATAATCGCCGATTGGGCCCCCGCTTCCCGCCAATCGCGCCACCGCACAGGCGCCGATCGCGCTACCGGACTTTGGCCGGCGGCGCCCCCGGCGCCGCAAGGTGTAGGCTCC
>NZ_WPOO01000022.1:0-40115 GCF_009755265.1 Adlercreutzia rubneri
GGCTCGCGACATGGAATTCTAGGCTCGATGGGCGGCGGTACCAATTTATCTTACCCAGGGTACCAAGCCCGCTGACTGGCGGTACCAGATTCTGCTGATTGTTGGTACCGGAGAGGGTTACTACTCACATCGTCCCCCCCTAGCTGCCCCATGCCAAGCCAAAATCTTCCTCTGCAGCGACTTCGAGCTGGGAAAACACCACTTCATCCCCAGTGGGTATCCTCGCCTCCCGGCCCCTTACGTCGAATCCTCCAAAAACTCGCCACTTCGAGCCATCCAAAACAGCACGCAACGAGAAGGGCCACCCCCGAGCGACCCTTGCAACCATTCCCGGGCCATCCCCACTCCGTAAGTCGCCTTTTGTCGGCGAGGACTCTTCGGCAACCATTGCACAACATCGCACCGCAAGCATAATCGATTCGAATGACCCTCTCTCTCGTCGACAGTAACCTACTCGCTTCCGGAGAACCTGACCTCGTACTCTTGCCCAATAGCTGACCCCACCGTCGTCACATATTGTGCGAGCAGTGTCTCCGCTCTCTTCCTGGCGCGCTCCAAGAGCTCGGGGCTGTTCTCCACAGCCGACACCATTTCCGACTGAGCCGTTTGAAGCGCGAGACTTTGATCCATTGTTTCGATTTTCGTCAGCAACCCTGTATCAGCATAAACATCCGAAAACGATGTCTCATCGATTTGCGGAATTCCGAGAACCTGCGCTTCGGGAACGAAAACGGTTACCACGTTGCTTGCGTCAGGCCCCTCAATTCGCACCTGCGAAACGTCAACGCCAAGCTCAACGCTGCCGTCGTATTCAAACCATGCCTTCTTGTAGCCCACATTGATGCCAAAAATGATATCAGTACCGTCGTTGTAGATTTCTGCCACGTTATGAAAGGTACAATCTATAGTTGCGAGGTCAGCGATCTTCTTATACCCAGAAAAGTCGGGTTGTTCTTGCTTGTCGCACCCGGAAAGACCCAGCACGATAAACAGCGCCACGACAGCCACAAACAGCTGCTTACTCTGCCTCATTCTGCATCCCCTCTCGCCCAGACTCCTCTTTCGCGGAAACTTCCTCGAATTCGATCTGCCAAGCACTATCAAGTAAAGGTCTGATTAGCGCTTCGACGGTTTCACGCACGCTTTCCATCGCTTCAGTGCGAAGCCCCGCATCGCTGAACTCACTCGCGACGTCCTCCTTGCAGAGAGCAATCACATCTCGAACATCGGCCGTAGCGTTTTCTGGCAAGTAGCCGAACTTCGTTTCATCCAAAACTGGATCGGATATCTCCACATCTGGAAGCAAAACGGTAACCGACTTATCCTCATTGTTCACGCGAAAATCAATCGCAGACATGTCGTAGCTTGCTCGCACATGAGCTTCGTACTTAACTCGATAGTCTACGTTCTCCGCCCAAAGAAATTGACTCGTCTTATCCGCAATACCTTTATAGGTATAATCGACTACTTCCAAATCTCCGATGTCTACGGCACTTTTCAGCGTCGCGTCAGAGAGGTACTGCGTTTCATCGTTGTCGAGCGCTAGCGGTAAAGCGACCCCGAAAATCAAAATTATAAGAATCGCCACAACAACGAGACTGAGGATCTTGATCTTCAGCGGAACTTTTCTGAGAAAAGCCCTCCAGGCGCTTCCTCGACCTCCCACGAGTTCGTCAGGATCCTCTCTATGTCCACTTTTGCGCAAACGGTTTTCCCGTCCGTCGAGAGAAAGCTCCTCCTCGCTCTCCCAGCTGGCGAGTTCTTTGGGGCGTTGCGATTCGTTCTCCAAAGACGTTTCCTTCCAATCACCTACATTGCTTACACCACTTGCTCAAGACGATCATCTCGTATATCGTCTCTTGTGTAGGAACACATCCGATTACCCCACTCTGGAGGCGACATGAAAGTATTGCCGTACATCGTTGGAATCATTGTAGCAATTGTTGCAATCATTCTGCTTGCCAGTTCTTTTGGGATCATCGATATTCGTCTATGAGTCTCCCATCGCGCCTTCCGCACCCGCAACGGCACAATCGTATACGCCGCATCTAGGCACTAAGCTCCATTCTCCAAGTCGTACAGTTTTTCATAGACCCTAGCATTCACCTCGTTGTAATAAGCCAAATCTGCTGGAGAGAGCGCACCCGTGTCAACTTCGTTCATCTTTGCGGTCATGTCCGTGTACCGCTCCATGTAGGTATTGAAATCATCCAGCATTTCGGGAGCGTAGTCGGTTGACTCTTCGTATTTGTCCATGAAAGCGATGTACTCATCGAAGAACGCCTCATAGCTGTCCATATATTCTTTGAACGAAGGGGTGACCTCACCCGAAGCAGAAGCACCGCCCGTAGGCTCTTCGTCTTGATTAGTCTTTTGGTCGGGGGCATCCGTCGCCGCGCCATCATCGGCACCGACGTCCTCTTCGCTTCCGCCATTGGATACCCCCGAGCCACCCGACTCTTCTTCTTTTGGTGCTTCCAAGCTAAACGACATATAGCTTTTGTCCTCGTCGTATCCCAGATGGAGATAGTACCCTTCTTCGTTCCAGGCCCAAAAAGCATCGTTGTTCTTCGTGTATTCCACCGTAAAGCCTGCATCTTCGCAAGATGCCACATAGGCCCCGTACTGCTCACGCGTATAGTTACCAACATCCCCGTTGAACCACTGCGCTTTGTCGTTGTATATCACTCCATAGCTCGATTCGGGAGCCGGCAGCATCGCCCCCAGCCCCCGATCCGGCCATTGCATTTCTGCAAAACGATCCGTTGGATCGTGCCGATAATTTTCTAAAGCGGCCCTATCGCAGGCAGGGGCAATGGCCACGCCTGCAACAAAACATGCAACCGTCAGAGCCAGCAGCGCTTTCCTCAAATTTCCAAGCAATGAGAGATTCATAGCTCGATCCTTTCCAGACTATTCATCGTGCGTCAATTTGCGCACCACAATGACCGCACTGGGCAATGGCGCCGCGAGGAATGCTGTTCTTTGCACCACAGCTCGGGCACTCGACAACAACCATCTCCGGCGTAGCGTGTTGTTGGTAAGCCACTGCTTGAGGCCCCGGAACCTGACGATTACCGGCCGGGGCAGCCACAGACCCTGCCATCGCCGAAACGACACGGTTATTCTGTTCGTCAATGGCGGTATTCGTCGCCATCCCTCTTTTGATCATCAGCTTCAAGTTCCTTTTGACCACTTCTGTCGTCGTTCCCTCTGCAGAGGCAATCTCGGAAATCGATCCGGACGGGCTGTGAGCCAGAAGTGTTGAATAGCTTCGGTACGCCTTCACGAGTTGGCCCCATTCAATTCCGCGAACCAAAAGATAGGCGCCAAGAAACAACATTCCTACCGTACTGAAAACAGCTTGAGAGCTGTACAAATGGCCTTGGCCCAAAGAACTAAGTGCTCCCAGCACGAACAACACGCCGAGAACAATCTCCACCTTGGTTGCCGTCTCTCCTTTAACTCTCTCCTGTCCCATGCATCTTTCCTTTCTTCCGTCGTTCTGAATCAGAACGACCCCTTTCTGCTGAAAGCCTCTTCCGCTCGACGTTGTTGAGTAAGGCACGCAATCTGATTGAGCTCCCTTTCGGCTGCCGAAACGTCATGTATGCGTATCGCTTGATGCGCCCTCTCTATGGCATCATCGATTTCGCCATCAAGCGGTAAGACGATCGAGCTATCGCCAAAACGAAGACCATCTGCGACCCTCATGGCAAAGTCTGAAAGCTCACCATTCTTGCAAGAAGCGCTCATCGCTCTCAAGCGCGCAACCCGCTGATCCATTGATCGTACGGTAGCTTTGAGCGAAGTATTTGAGACCCTAAAGAATTTCAGGGCGTAACGCACCGCCACTACGAGCACGGAGAAGACAATGATTCCAATCATGAGCGCTGCCATCACGCTGTTAGCGACCATCGGAGCCAGCCTCCTCGGAGTTCTCTGTCCCCGGCACACCATCAGAAGCGACAGCATGTCCGCATTGTCCGCAGAACTTCATTGATGCTGCAAGAGGCGCGCCGCATTCCGTGCAGAAGCCTGCGTCTTCGGCGGCAGCCCCCGGAGCGGGCTTCGCCATATCCCAACCACAGCTTCCGCAGAACTTCTGCCCAGAGGGAACCGCACTTCCGCACGAGGGGCACGTCCGCGAAGAACCAGAGACATTCAAATTGCGGGCAACATCTGCGAAAGCGCCGCCGACCCCGCCGCCCATGCCGATTCCCATCCCAAGGCCCAATCCTGCGCCCATGAGGTCTGATGCGGTAGAGCCTGGATTGGTAGCCGCTCCTTCCAGCGTATCGAACGAGCGTTCCTGCACGTAGGTGTATCCGAGCAGCTCCATCTCGGCTCTTTTAGCCAATGCCTGCTTCAACGTTACAACGGCCGGATCGTCTTCCGGCACGCTGATGTCGTTGACGAAGAAATTGGTGAGACTGATGCCGTATTCAGCCATGACGGGCTCAATGCGTTCCTGAAGGTAGTCCGACAACTCGTCAAGGTAGCGATTGATCTCGAGGATGCCTATTTTGCGCTCGATGATGTAAGTAGAAATCGCATCCTTGACGCGAGCTACGTACACGCCGCGAAAGTACCGCATAATATCGTTCTTGGTGAACGAGGGTAACGTGCCCACAAGCTTCACCAAGAAGCGCTTCGCGTCATCTATCTGAATACCGAAAACGCCGTGAGACCTTACGGGGACGAACACTCCGAACACAGGGTCCTGAATCTGGATAGGCGAAGGCGTGCCCCATTTGACATCGAGGTTGAACTGCTTGCTGACGAACCAAACCTCTGCGCTGAATGGCGACTGACCGCCAAAGGGCAGATTGATGATCGTTTCCAAGAAAGGGATGTTGTTCGTGCTGAGGGTGTGGCGCCCGGCCTCAAAGACATCGAGAGCTTGGCCGCCCTTGAACAGAATGGCTTGCTGCGATTCGTTCACGATGAGCTGGGTCCAAGTTCCCAGCTCGCTGTCGGGGTACTTCCAGGCGAAAACGTCAGGATTGCCGTCGTACTTGACGACCGAGACGATGGCCATGCGGCCTCCTTCTTTCCTCGTCAGTCTCTCCATAAGCTGCGGCTTCATATTTGAAGTCGGTTCGTTAATGGTAGCACATATGCTTTCCCCATGAACATCGAACAGAAAAGACAGGCCCTGGGAAAGCGCATCCGTGCCGTGCGCGAGGAGCAGGGGCTTTCCCAGAGCCAGCTGGCCCTCATGATCGGCAGCAGCAAGTCCCACATCTGGCGCATCGAGACCGGACGGGTCGGCGTGGGCATCGATGATTTGGGCCGCATCGCCGATGCCTTGGGCTCGCCCGTGCGCGACCTGCTGACCTTCTAGCCGCGCTCGGGGAAGAGCTCGACCTCTCGGGCAGCTTGCGCCATCCTCTCGAAAAGCGCTCCATCAACAACACTTTCGCCATCGGGGTCGATGAGCGTTGCAATCTCCTTGTCCTCGAAGGCGTTTTGCAGATACCCCGCCACCGTCTCGAAAAACTCCACCATGGTAGCCCACCCCTCGCCATCGAGCTCCGCGGCTTCCGGCACGGGGTAGCCGCACGAGCGGCAGACGAAATCGACGAGGAACACCACCTGGTTTTCGGAAATGGAAGGTTGCGCATCGCCTCCGACGCCACCTTCGATCATCGCCGAAAGCTCCAAGGCCATCGACTTCAGCCACACGAGAAACACCGCGGACTGCAGAAAGCCCGGTGTCGCCTCTCCGCCCACCTCGCTGGCAAACTCGGCCTCCTCGCTGCCGTCCTCGAAGAGCGTCCAGATACCCAGCAGGTCGAGGTCGTCAACCTCGAAGAAATAGGTGCAGAACCACGTCCTCAGTCGTCGCACCGTAGACTCTATATGGGCGAAGGGATCCTCGTCTTCGCCTCCCAAGAAGTCGACGATGATCGCGCCCAGCTCGTCCCACAAGTGCTCCAAGCCCGTATCGTCCATAGATTCCCACCGAATAGCTTTATCGGCATAGGCGGGTGAACTCCGCACAAGTTCGGCGAACGCGTCCACCTCGGAGGTACCGAAGGCCAAGGTTTCGAAAAGATCGTCACCGACGATCTCGGCATAGCGCGCGAACAAAATGAGGTGCTGCAGGTAGCGCTCCTGAGCGCGCAATTCCTCGATGCGGTCCGCCAGAGCATCCGTCAGACTCCTCTCCCCGTCGAGAATCGGGGGCATGTCCTTGAGCTCGAACCCGTAGGAGCCCAGCACTACGATCTGCTTGAGCCGATCGATGTCCTCGGGGCTGTAGAGCTTGCGGTTGTTGGCCACACCCTCCCCCGAGCGCTCCGGGCACAGAAGGCCCTTTTCGTCGTAATGCTGGAGCGCCCTTGTCGTCACGCCCGTCAGCTTCGCCACTTGGCCCGCCGTCATGGGCCACTCGCAGTTCTCGCGTATCAGATCGTTGCTCGTCTGCATCTTCGGTTTGCGCGGCATGCCCTTCGCCCTTCGTCTCTTCCGCCAGACTTCCGCCGCACAGCATAAACCTCAACCCGACGTTGAGGTCAAGAGATTTCTTTCCCCCTACCGCGCGCCCTTGAGGCGGCGCTGGTAGGCGCGGACGATCTGCGAGAGGGTGAAGCAGACGACGAAGTAGATGAGGGCCATCAGCCCGAAGATGGCGAAGATCTGCACCGTGGAGTTGTAGCTGTTCATGAGAATCATGCCGCGGCCCATGAGCTCCTGCAGAGCCATGGCGCCCCACAGATACGACGTGTCCTTGATGGTGGTCACGAACTGCGAGAGCAGCGCCGGCACCATGTTGCGCAGGGCCTGGGGCAGGATGATGTACAGGTACATCTGTGGTGCCGAGAACCCCTGGGAGCGGGCGGCCTCGTACTGGCCCGCTGGCACGCTGGCCAAACCGCCGCGGACGATCTCGGCCACCGAGGCCGCGGTGAACAGCGTGAAGGCGAGCACCGCCGCGGGCAGGGGCGGCAGCTGGGCCACGAAGAACGTGAACATAATCCACAAAAGCAGCGGGGTGTTCTTGAACAGCTCCACGTAGGCGATGGCGAAGCCGCGCAACAGGCGGGAAGAGGATCCGCGCATGATGGAGATGACGGCGCCGAGCACGATAGAGCAGGCGATGGCCAGCGCCGAGATAATAAGAGTGAGTCCGAGCCCTTCCAAAAGGAAGCGGATGTTCGTCCAGGTGAGCAAAGCGGCGATGTCGCTCATTTCCGGCCTCCTCTCCGGCCCTTGCCCCTGCGACGGCCGCCGGTGCGGCCGATGGCGCCGCGCACCCGGGCAAGCCCGTGCCGATCCCGCGGCGTGCGGGGCGCCACGGTGCGGCGGTCGGGCCATGCCGGCGCGTCGATGCCGTAAAGTTCCGCATACGTGAGGTAGCGGCCCTTGTCCGCCACCGGGGGCACCAAGGTGCTCGTGCCTTCCACCATGGTCGTCACGCCTGCGGCCATGGCCTGGGCGGCCGCATGCCCGGTGATGTCGTGGGTGCCCGGCGTCACCTCCAGGGCGTCGGCCGCAAGCTCCTCGGTGGCGTCGCCGGTGGCCACATGGCGATGGGTGCCCATGCGCCTCTCCAGGTACACGGCGGCCCGGGAAAGCGGGAAGCAGATGGCGAAGTACAGCACGGCGGCGGCCACGTAGGCCGGCCCGTAGTAGCTCGTGTCGCCGGCGAAGGAGTTCGCGAAGTACATGAGCTCGCCGCCGGCGATGAGCGCGAGCACGGAGGTGTTCTTCACAAGGTTGGCGGCCTGCACGGCCAAAGGCGGCAGGATGATGCGCATGGCCTGGGGCAGGATGATGAGCGTCATGGTCTGCACGGGAGAGAACCCCTGGCTTTTAGCCGCCTCGAACTGACCGCGGTGCACCGAGCCGATGCCGCTGCGCACCACCTCCGACATGTAGCCGCCGTGATAGGCGCCGATAGCGATGACGCCGATCCAGAACGAGGCGATGGTAAGCCCGAGCAGCGGGAACACGGCGTAGAGCACGAACACCTGCAAAAGCAGCGGAATGTTCTGCACCGTCTCCACGTAGACGCGCGTGAGGGCGCGCAGGATGCGGAAGCGCGACACGGCGAACACACCGAAGACGAAGCCCAGAACGAGCGCGATAACGAGGGCCAGCGCCGAGATGGCCGCGGTCATGCCGAAGGCGGCCAGGATGTCGGGCCAGCGCGCAAAGAGCGCCTCCCACTTGTAGGGCGCGAAGATCTCCGTCATCGGGACGCGCCCCCTTCCGCGGCCGCCCCATCGTCGGCCGGATCCCCCTCCCCCAGGCCCGTGCCGCCGGCTTCCTGCTCGGCTTCCACGTCCGCCTCCGTGACCAGCGACAGGCCCCAGCGCTCCTTCAGCGCCCTAAGCGTTCCGTCGGCCTCCATGGCCGCGATGGCCTCGTCGACGGGCTCCGAATACTCGCCGCCCTTCTTCGTGGCCACGCCGTACTCCTGGGGCGCGAACTGCGTCGGCAGCAAGTAGGTGCTGTCGTCCTGGTAGCCCAAAAGAATGGAGCTGTCCACGGAAAAGGCGTCCACGCGCCCGGCCACGAGCGCGATCTTGATCTCGGGATAGGTGGCGTACTCGGCGAACTTCAGCGTGATGCCCGCCTCGGCGGCGGCCGCCCCCAGCTTGTTCTTGGTGGTGGCCGACAGCGCCACGCCCACGGTCTTGCCATCAAGGCCCGCCAAATCGGTGATGCCCGACTTCTTCAGCACGAGCACACCGATATGGTCGATATAGTAGGGCCGCGAGAAATCGTAAGTCTTCTTGCGCGCATCGGTGATGGTAAAGGTGGCGAGCGTCGCATCCAGCGTGCCGTTGTCCAGCATCGCCCCGCGGGTGGTCACGTTCACGCCCACAATCTCCAGCGCGTTGGGATCGCCCTTGATCCGCGCGGCGAGCTCGCGGGCCACGTCCACCTCGAGTCCCTCCACGCTTCCCGTCTCGGGGTTCTGGAAGCCGAAGCCGGGCACGTCGATCTTCGTGCCGACGCGCAGCACGTCGCCCGCAGGCGCGCAGCCGGAAAGCGGCAGCACCGCGCCACCCAAAGCCGCGCCCGCCGCGGCAGCGCCGGCCAACCGCACAAAGCCGCGCCGCGTGAGATACGTCCCGCGCATCCCAGTCATCCCGTTCACCCCAACCGTTTTGCCCGTCACGTTCATCGCGCACCCCCTCACAGTATCTTGGAGAGAAACGCCTGCACGCGCTCGTTGGAATCGGGACCGAAGAGGTAGGCCGGCGTGCCCTCGTCGACCACGAGCCCGTTCTCCATGAACACCACTTTGTCGGCGGCGTCGCGTGCGAGCCCCATTTCATGGGTGACCATGACGATGGTCATGTTCGTCTCGGCCAGCGACTTGATGACGTCGAGCACTTCGTTGACCATCTCCGGGTCAAGGGCGCTCGTGGGCTCGTCCAAAAGCATGATCTTCGGGTGCATGTTCAGCGCGCGGGCGATGGCCACGCGCTGCTGCTGGCCGCCGGAGAGCTGGTCGGGGTACTTGTCCAGCTTGCTCGTGAGCCCCACGCGCTCCAAGTAGGCGCGCCCCGCCTCTTCGGCCTCGGCCTTCGGTACCTTCAGCACCTTGGTGGGCGCGAAGGTGACGTTTTCCAACACGGTCTTATGGGGATAGAGGTTGTAGCCCTGAAACACCATGGCCACCTCGCTGGCCAGCTTGCGCGTGTTCACCTTCTTGGCCATCATGTCGATGCCATTGACGGTAAGCTCGCCGGAATCGGGGCGCTCAAGGCCGTTGATGGAACGGATGAGCACGCTTTTGCCCGAGCCGGACGGCCCGATGACGACGACCTTCTCGCCTTCTGCCACGTCCAGCGAGACGCCCTTGAGCGCCTCCACTTTCCCGAAGTTCTTCTTAAGATCCTTGGCGGATATCAGTGGCTCCATGCTCCCACGCTCCCATCCGGACCGTCATCTCGAACAGTTACGGGGAAATTCTAACGTTCTGTCAATTAGTCGTGGTTTCGCTGGCGCTACGGGTTTTTCACAGCTTATTGACGGCGTGGGTGGAAGGAGGCGCAGCAACGTCGACCGGGAAGCGGTGGCGGGGCGGCAACGTCTACCGGAAAGCGGCGGCGGCGCAGCGACGCCGATCAGGAAGCGGTGGGCGCTGTCTTTGCTGCCGCCTTCGCCTCCTCGGCATCCTCGCGAGCGAGCACGGCCTGCATGGCGGCGATGGCGCACTCCATCTGGGCGTCGTCGGGCTCGTGGGTGGTGAGGTACTGCATCTGCATGCCGGGCCACAGAATTACCTTCACGAGCGGGTTGTCCGGATGACTGCCGGCCCACTTCACCGTGATCTCGTAGGAGATGCCGGCGATAACGGGCATGAGCACGATGCGGGCCACGATGACCAGCACGAGCTTCGGCATCCCGTCGGGCACCCCGAAGCCGGATATGATGGCGTTTAAAGGGAAGATGGTGTACACGAGGATAGCGATGACCATGACCATGATGAGGAAGGCGGTGCCGCAGCGCACGTGCAGGCGCGGGAACTGGCGGGCGTTGTCGGGGGTCATGGGAAGGCCGTGCTCGAAGCAGTGGATGGCCTTGTGCTCGGCGCCGTGGTACATGAACATGCGCTTGATGTCCTCCATGCGGCCGATGAGCCAGATGTAGAAGACGAACACGGCCACGCGCAGAAGGCCGTCCACGATGTTCCAGGCCAGCGTGTGGTCGTCGTACTCCCCCACGATGAGGTTCGTGATGGCCGCCGGCGCCACAATGAACAGCACCACGCCCAGCACGAGTCCCACCACCATGGAGATGACCATCTCCCGATGCCCGAAGTCGGCCTCCTCCTTCTCGGTCTCCGAGCCGTCGGTCAGCGTCACCTCGTAGTCGATAGCTTCGTCGGTCGCCTCGGCGGCGGCCTTCTGCTCGCCCTCCTCGTCGCCGAAGGCGTGCAAGGCGGCGATCTCCAGGGCCTTGAACCCCAGCATGAGCGACTCCACGAGCGCCCGGCAGCCGCGCACGAGCGGCCAGTACATCCAGCCGTTCTTGTCCTTGCCGCTCGTGAGGTCGTGCTCCTCCACGTAGATGGCGCCGTCCGGCTCGCGCACGGCCACGGCCCAGTTGTACTTGCCACGCATCATGACGCCCTCGATGAGGGCCTGGCCGCCCACGTGGGTTTTTATGGCCCCGTCCTCGGAGAACGCGCGGGACAGATCGCTCTTCTGCTTGGTCATACCGTCGTCCTAAGCCTAAAGCTGCGAGCGATCGACGCGCGGATAGGGGTTTCCGCAGGTCATCTTACCCTCGGGGCAGACGCCGTGGATGCAGGGCGCGCCGGCGTCGGCGAAGATGTACGGCGCCGTCGGACGAGCAAGCTCCAGCATCTTCCACGCCATCTCGCGGATTTCCCACTGGGCGCGGTTGCAGCAGCGCAGCTCGAAGAAGTGCAGAAGCTCGCGCACGTTCATGGTGATGACGATCTTCGTCTCGCAGGCGTTGGGCAGAAGGTAGCGCGCGTCCTCGGCGGGGATGCCGGCCGCGACGAGCGCCCGGTAGGCCTCGGCCACGGCAGCAGCGGCCTCGTCGAACAGGCGATTGCACTCGGGGTCGGCCGCCACGGAGGCGGGCTTCACCATGGGGATGTCGCCCTTGAACTTCACGTAGCGCTGGGATTGCTGGTTGAAGCTGGCGATGCGGTGGCGCACCAGCTGGTGGGTGAGCGCGCGGGAAACGCCGTCGACGGCGAAGGTGTAGCTGGCGTGCTCGAGGGTGGAGAAGTGCCCCGAGCCCATGATGGTGGAGAGCACGCTCTTCACGCGCTCCGGCGGCATGGTCTCCATCAGCTCGCTCGCGCCCACCGGCGCGTAGCACAGCCGTGCCGCCGTGGCGATGGCGCGCTCGGGGTCGGGCGTGTGGTACAGAAGCTCTACCTGCATAGCATCTCCTCTTGTTGCAGCTCTCCGCCAGTCGAAAGCATTGCGAAGCGCATGAATCGTTTCCCAAGAAGTATAATGGCTGAACGACCGACGACACGGCTTGGAGGCCCCATGCACGACGAATTTACACCCTTGCTCACCACAACGGATTGGAACGAGGAGTGGAAAGAGCTTCAGAAGGTGCGTCGCCATGCCGATGACGCGGCGTTCTGGGACAAGCGCTCCGCCACCTTCACCACCAAGGACGCCCCGAACCTCTACGTGGAGAAGTTCCTGGGATACGCGGACATCCGCCCCGGCGAAACGGTGTTCGACATGGGCTGCGGCACCGGGGCTTTGGCCGTGCCGCTCGGCGAGGCGGGGCACAAGGTGGTGGCGGCCGATTTCTCCCAGGGCATGCTGGATCAGATGCAGGCGCGCCTTAACGAGGCCGGCGTGCGCACCGTGTTTCCCAAGCTCATGAGCTGGGAGGACGACTGGCCGGCCTTCGGCGTGCGCGAGGGCATGACCGATGTGGCCGTCGCCTCGCGCTCCATTGCCACCGCCGATTTGCGCGACGCGCTCCTGCGCCTGACGGAAGTGGCGCGCCGGCGGGTGTGCATCACCCTGGCGACCGGATCCTCCCCCCGCGTCGACGAGCGCATCCTGGCCGCTGTGGGGCTGCCCGCCGTTCTCGGGCGCGACTACCTTTACGCCTTCAACATCCTGGCCGCCGAAGGCATAAGGGCCGAGGTGCGCTACATCGACAGCACCCGCGACGATACGTTCGCGAGCCCCGAGGACGCCTACGAGAAACTGGCCGCCATGATCGACGACTCCTCGGCGGTGCGCGCATCGGACACCGAACGGCAGCGGGCACGCGCCAACCTACGGGAATGGCTTACCGCCAACCTCGTTCCCAACGAGAGCGCCGGCGCCCCCGACCGCAAGGGCATTCCCCAGCTCGCCTGGCGCCTCGCCGAGCCCCGCACCGTCACCTGGGCCTTCCTCGCCTGGAACGCCCGCTAGCAACAGAAAAGGGCCCGGGAGCAATCCCGGGCCCTTTGGCGTCATGTAGATTTCTAAAACTTGAAGTTAGAGACGTTCCACGTTGCTCGCCTGCAGCTTGCCGTTCTGACCCTCGGTCACCTCGAACGTCACTGCGTCGCCCTCGTTGAGCGTCTTGAAGCCCGACATCTTGATCTCGGAGAAGTGGACGAAGAGATCCTCGCCGTCATTCTGGGAGATGAAGCCGTAGCCCTTCTCGGGGTTGAACCACTTGACAGTGCCTTCCGCCATGATACTTTCCTCTTTCCTCCCGCTCGTCTGACGAGCGGGTATAGCAATACGGGCGCGAAGCCCAGCTCCCTTTTGGGAGCGCGCTATAACTATACGCTAACTTCAGCCGATTTCCTCGGGGAATTTACGCTTCTCCATCACTTGCGGTCAGAAGCGCCTCCAAGGCCTCGTCGCTTACGGGGTCGGCTCCCAGCTCGTGGCCGAAGGCGGCAGCGACGGCGCGGCCCTGGGCCTGCCGCAGCTCGGCCACATCCGGCCGTCCCGCCTCACCGTGGTAGCGACCGGAGAGCATGAGACTGCGGGCGATATACTCCGTGAGGTGCGGATCGACCCCCGACACCTGCAGCACCGAGGCCAGCGACTCGGGCGCCAGGGAGAGCAGCGCCTCGCCGTCCAGATCGGTGGCGTCGCCCAACGCCATGTCGAGGGCGCTCGCGGCCCCGTCCGGATCCTCCTCGCCGGCCGCCCGCTCCATAGAGCGTCGAATGGCCCCCAGAAGCTGAGCGATGATACGCATCAAATAATCTTGCTCGAACATACTCGCTCCTTAACACCCTTCCGGCGGGGTGAGTCCCAGATGCTCCCAGGCGCCGGCGGTGGCCTGGCGACCCTTGGGAGTGCGCATCATGAGGCCCTGCTGCATGAGGTAGGGCTCGTACACGTCTTCCACGGTATCGGGGTCTTCCGCCAATGCGGACGCCAAGGTGGTAAGCCCTACCGGACGGCCGCCGAACTGCACACAGAGCACCTCCAGAAGCCGGTTGTCCACTGCGTCGAGCCCCAGATGGTCCACCTCGAAGAACGTGAGCGCCTCGGCGGCCACATCCTCGGTGATGGCGCCGTCGCCGCGCACCTGGGCCCAGTCGCGCACGCGCTTCAGCAGGCGGTTGGCCAGACGCGGGGTACCCCGGGAGCGTCGGGCGATCTCCAGAGCGCCCTCCTCGTCGATGGCCACGTTCAGGATAGAGGCCGACCGGCACACGATGAGCGAAAGCTCCTCGGGCGTGTAGTACTGTAGGCGGAAGGCCACACCGAATCGATCGCGCAAAGGGCCGGTGAGCAGGCCCGTGCGCGTGGTGGCGCCGATGAGCGTGAAGCGCGGCAGGTCGAGCCGGATTGATCGGGCCGCCGGGCCCTTGCCCACAACGATGTCCAGCTCGAAGTCCTCCAGCGCCGGGTACAGTACCTCCTCCACCATGCGGTTCAGGCGATGGATCTCGTCGATGAACAGCACATCGCCTTCTTCGAGGTTGGTGAGGATGGCCGCCAAGTCGCCCGTGCGAGCGATGGCCGGTCCGGAGGTGGTGCGAATGGAGGCGCCCAACTCGTTGGCCACCACCGTGGCGAGCGTGGTCTTGCCCAGCCCTGGAGGGCCCGAGAACAGGATATGGTCCGCCGGCTCGCCGCGCCCCTGGGCCGCCGCGATCATGATGCCGAGGGACTCCTTCACCTTCGTCTGGCCCAGGTAATCGTCGAGCCGCTTGGGACGCAGGGAGAAATCGAGCTCCAGGTCGTCCTCGGTGAGCGTCGGGGCCACCGCGCGGTCGCGCCCGAGCGCCGATGCCGAGCCCTGCGCTTCCGCGCCGTCCCGCGCGGCCTCGAACACCATGCCCTCTATGTCCAGATCGAATGCCATGATTTCCTATCGACTTCCCAAACGTTTCAAGGCGTATTGTAGCAGCGCGCCCTCGCCCGCGTCCTCGGGAGCGCCCCGCAAGGCCACCTCGGCCTCGGCGGAGGTGAAGCCCATGGAGAGAAGCGCCTCGGTGGCCCCCTGCACCGCCAGATTACGCGCAGGCTCAACCTCGCCCTGGCTGAACAGCGACGCCATGCCGCCCTCCAAGGTGCCCTTCAGCTCCAAGATGATGCGCTCGGCGGTCTTCTTCCCCACCCCGGGGATATGGGACACCCGCGCGATGTCCTGGGAGGCGATGGCATCGGCGAGCTCGGCCGGAGAGAACGTAGAAAGTGCCGCCAGGGCCATCTTCGGCCCTACCTTCGACACACCGATGAGCTTCTCGAACAGCGCCCTCTCCTCCTCGGAGAGAAAGCCGAACAGCGCGATGCCGTTCTCCGTCACGGACAGGTAGGTGAGCACGCGGGCTTCCTCGCCCACGGCCAGCTTGCCCAGGTCGCCCCCCGGCATGGCCACGGCGTAGCCCACGCCGGCGACATCGATGTAGGCCGTCTGCGGCGGCAGCACCGCCGCCACGGTTCCGTTCAGAAACGCAATCATGCGAGCCTTCCGTTCTCGTGGGTCGTATAGCAAATGGCCGCTGCCAACGCGTCGGCAGCGTGGTCGGGCTCAGGCGGCCGATCGAGGGAAAGCAGGTGCCGTACCATGTACTGCACCTGGTCCTTCTCGGCCGAGCCCTCCCCCACCACGGCGAGCTTTATCTGGCGCGGGGTGTACTCGCCCACGGCAAGGCCGCCCTCGGCGCAGGCCACAAGCGCCGCCCCGCGGGCCTGGCCCGTGGCGAAGGCGGCCGTGACATTCTGCCCGAACCAGACCGTCTCGATGCCGACGCATTCCGGACGGAAGCGCTCGACCACCGCGCCGATCTGGTGGTGGATCTTCATGAGCCGCTCGGCCAAAGGCTGCGAGGCCGGCGTGGCCACGCACCCGTAGGCCACACAGGCAAGATGCGACCCGCGCTGCTCGATGACCCCCCAACCCGTATGGGCCAGCCCGGGATCAATTCCCATCACGATGCGCATCCTGCCAGCCAAAAGATAAGCCCCACTTTCTAAATTCGAGTGGGGCTCATTTTAGAACATCTGTTTGTGAAAAGCAAGCAGAATTACGGGCGCTGCCCCATGCCGCCTTCCAGGGTGAGGGTCTCGCCGCTCATGAACTTGAAGTCGGGACTGGCAAGCTGCACCACGACACGGCCGATCTCGGTCTCCACGTTGCCGTAGTGGCCCATGGGGGGCATGTGCACGTTGGCCGTGAAGGCGTCGGGGTAAGCTTCCTGGAAGTTCTCCAGAGCGGCCGTCCAGGCCAGCGGGCACACCACGTTCACATTGATGCCGTCAGAACCCCACTCGGTGGCGGCCACGCGCGTGAGTCCGCGGATGCCCTCCTTGGCCGCGGCGTAGGCGCACTGGCCGAAGTTGCCGAAGAGCCCCGCGCCGGAGGCGAAGTTGATGACCGAGCCCTTGGTCTCCTTCAGGTAGGGATAGCACGCCTGCATGTAGTAGAAGGTGGCGTACAGACCCGAGTAGATGGCCAGGTCGAACTGGTCGGTGGTGTGGTCGGCCAGCGTCACGCCGGAGGCGGAGGCCTGGGCGTTGTTCACCAGCACGTCGATGCGGCCGAACTTCTCGATGGCCTGGTCGATGACGTTCTGCACCACGGCCTGGTTGTCGGCCCCGGCATTCACGTCGGCGGCCACGCAGAGCACCTGGATACCGTATTCGGCCTCCAGCTTCTCCTTGGCCGTCTCCAGCTTCTTCACGTTGCGGCCGGTGATGACCAGGTTCGCGCCCTCCTTGGCGTAGGCCGTGGCGATGCCGTAACCGATGGAACCGGCGGATCCGTCCTTGAGCGCCGCGAACCCAGCACCGGTGATGATGGCGGTCTTACCTTCGAGAAAACCCATGGAGCCTCCCTTTTCGTCCTGCGCGGGACTCCCTCGCTGCTGCACAAAGAGCCTATCGCGCGCTTACCTAAGCTTCACCCTATCAGATTTCCTCGCGACTATGTTTCCAGAATGTTGCGCGGCCCTGTTACGTCCCCGAAAGGCAAAAGGCGCCGAGCCCTGCGGCCCGGCGCCTTTCCTAGCGCGATTGGCTTTAACGTTCGCGAAAACTACTCGTCGAGTGCCTCGGCGATCTCGTCGGTGATGTCCATGGTGTGGTACACCGCCTGCAGATCCTCCAGCTCCTCCAGCTTGTCGATGAGGCGCATGACCTTCTTGGCATCGGCCACCGAAACCGCCGACGGCGTGTTGGCTATCATGGTCATCTCGGCGCCCTTCACCTGGATGCCCTGGGCCTCAAGCTCTTTCACCACGGCCATGAGATCGCCCGGCGCGGTGTAGACGATCCACTCCTCGTCGGCGTCCTCGTAGTCGTCGCCGCCGGCCTCGGCCACGGCGAGCATGAACTCCTCCTCGTCGGCAGCGGCGCCGTTGGGGCCGATGGGGTTCTTCTTGTCGCCGGTCTCGACCTCCTTGGATACCATGATCTGGCCCTTGCGGTCGAACTGGAACGCCACCGAACCGGAGGTGCCGAGGTTGCCGCCGGAATGGGAGAAGGCGGCGCGCACATCGGCGGCAGTGCGGTTGCGGTTGTCGGTCAGCGCCTCGCAGAGCACCGCCACGCCCGCCGGGCCATAGCCCTCGTAGACGACGGTCTCGTAGTTGGCGGCGTCCTTGCCGGAACCGAAAGCCTTGTCGATGGCGGTCTTGATCTTGTCCTTGGGCATGGAGTAGCCCTTGGCCTTCTCGATGGCGGCGGCCAGCGACGCGTTGTTGTCGGGGTTCGGGTCGCCACCCTCCTTGGCGGCCACGGTGATGTTACGAGCCAGCTTGGAGAACAGAGCCGAGCGCTTAGCGTCCTGCGCGGCCTTGCGATGTTTGGTGGTTGCCCACTTAGAATGCCCTGACATGAATAAGTCCCTTCGAAACACGAATACAACAGCGGCTTATGGTACCACAAGGGCGCGAACGGGAAAACCCAGCTGCCGCGCTGCACGGTTTTTCTACGGAAGGGGCCGCGCGCAGAGAACGAGCGCATCGCCAGGTTTGTCGGATACGCGGCTGTGGCGCGCCCCTGGAAAGAAGCGCCACGTCCCGAGCAACTCCCCGAGCAATCGCCAACGGTATCCACAGATTTCCCAATTCGTGGGTTGCGCGGGCTTCCATAAAGCACTATGATCGATCAACAATTGAACATGATCTTCAGGGCGGGGTGAAAGTCCCCACCGGTGGTACAGCCCACGACCCGCAAGTCTTGCGCTTGCGGCTGATTCGGTGAAATTCCGAAGCCGACAGTTACAGTCTGGATGGAAGAAGATAGGAAGTGCTCCCCAGCGGAGCGCATCGGACAGTTAGAAGCCCTGGAACCTTTTGGTTTCAGGGTTTTTTTCGCAATCGTCCGCTCATCTTTTCGGAAGTGGCGCCCGAAGGTCGCAGCGATGCGTTGGAGGTGAGCGATGTCCCAGAAGTTAGAGCAACTCGCACGCGACGAAGCCTTCATGGCCCGTGCGCTGGCGCTTGCCGAGAGAGGGACTGGCTGGACCAGCCCAAACCCACTCGTAGGTGCCGTTATCGTGAAAGACGGCCGCATCATCGGCGAGGGCTGGCACACCGCATGCGGCCAGCCCCACGCGGAGCGGGAGGCGCTGGCCGCATGCGCCGAAGACCCCGCCGGAAGCACCCTGTACGTCACGCTGGAGCCGTGCTGCCATTGGGGCAAAACGCCACCCTGCACCGACGCTATCCTGGAAGCGGGCATTGCCCGCGTCGTCGTGGGCGCCCTTGACCCGAACCCTTTGGTGGCGGGCCAAGGGTGCGCGCAGCTGCGCGAGGCGGGCACGGTAGTGGAGACGGGGGTCCTGGAAGAGGGGTGCCGGCACCTCAACGAGGTATTCTTCCACTTCATTACCACCGGGCGCCCCTTGGTGGTGCTGAAATACGCCATGACCCTGGACGGGAAAGCGGCCACGCGCACGGGGGCATCCCGGTGGATCACCGGGCCCGAAGCGCGCGAGCGGGTGCATCGCGACCGGCACCGGTTCGCAGCCATCATGGTGGGCATCGGCACCGCCCTAGCCGATGACCCCGCGCTTACCTGCCGCTTGGAAGGCGGCCCCTGGCGGCAGCCGCTGCGCATTGTGGTCGACTCCCAAGGGCGCTTGCCCCTGGATGCGTTGCTCGTGCGGACAGCCCAAGAGATACCGACGCTGGTGGCGGTGGGGCCGCAGGCGAGCGCCGAGCGCACAGGCGCCCTGCGCGAGGCCGGATGTTCCGTCTGGGCGTCGCCGCCGGCGGAAGGGGGCAACGGCGCAGTGAACCTGCCGGCCCTTCTCGATCACGCGGGCAGCTTGGGCATCGATTCGATCCTCGTCGAAGGCGGCCCTGCGCTGCACGGCGCCTTCATCGACGGCGGACTGGCGAACCGCGTGCAAGCCTATATCGCCCCGAAGCTTTTCGGGGGAGCAAGCGCGCCAGGGCCGGTGGCAGGTCGGGGCGTGGCGCTGCCCGCCGACGCGCTTTGCCTTTCCTCCCCCACCGTCACCGCCCTTGGGCCCGATCTGCTCTTAGAATGCGCCGTTTCCCCTTCAGTCGAAAGCGAGGCGACACCATGTTCACCGGCATTGTAGAGGAAATCGGCACCGTAAGGACGCTGCGCCGGGGCGCCCATTCGGCCGTTCTGTCCATTGACGCGCGCACCGTGCTCGAGCGAACTCGGCTGGGCGACTCCATCGCCGTGAACGGCGTCTGCCTCACCGTCACTTCGCTGGGAGCGACCCAGTTCAGCGCCGATGTCATGCACGAGACGTTGCGACGCAGCAACCTCGGCGCCCTGCATGCCGGCAGCCCCGTGAACCTGGAGAGGGCCATGGCGGCCGACGGGCGATTCGGCGGACACTTGGTGTCGGGGCACATCGACGCGGTGGGCACGATTCGCCGCATCCAGCACGACGACAACGCCGTGTGGTACACCATCGGAGCCGATGCGACCACCCTGCGCCACATCATCATGAAGGGATCCATCGCCATCGACGGCATCAGCCTCACGGTGGCGCGCCTGACCGACGCCGACTTCGCCGTGTCCATCATCCCCCACACCCGGGCCGAGACGACCCTTTCCCTCAAGCGCGTCGGCGATGAGGTGAACCTCGAAACCGATATGGTCGGGAAGTACGTCGAACGGTTCCTCGGCGCCCCCCTCCCCCCTCCATCCGCGACGGCCGAGAGCGGCGGTATCACCCAAGCATTTCTGACAGCGCATGGATTCTAACGAAGGAGCACCCCATGGAAGAGAACGAGTCATTCCAGTTCAGCACAATCGAAGAGGCGCTGGATGATTTGCGCGCGGGCAAGATCATTCTGTGCACCGACGACCCCGACCGCGAGAACGAAGGCGATTTCATCTGCGCAGCGCAGTTCGCCACCACCGAGAACGTGAACTTCATGGCAGTACACGGCAAGGGGCTCATCTGCATGCCTATGTCCGCCGAACTGTGCCAAAAGCTGGCGTTTCCCCAAATGGTCACCGAGAACACCGACAACCACGAAACCGCCTTCACCGTGTCCATCGACCACGTCGACACCACAACGGGCATCTCGGCGCAAGAGCGCGGGCTGACCGCGCGCGCCGTGGTGCAGCCCGGCGCCCGCCCGTCCGACTTCCGCCGGCCGGGCCATATGTTCCCGCTGATGGCAAAGGCCAACGGCGTGCTGGAGCGCAACGGCCACACCGAGGCCACAGTGGACCTGATGCGTCTGGCCGGTCTTGAGGAGTGCGGTCTGTGCTGCGAGATCATGCGCGAAGACGGCACCATGATGCGCACACCCGAGCTGATAGAGCTCGCCCGGCAATTCAATTTGAAGTTCATCTCCATCAAAGCGCTCCAGGACTACCGCAAGAAGCACGAATGCCACGTGGTGGAAGTGGCCGATACGGCAATGCCCACGCGCTACGGGGCATTTCGCGCCCACGCCTTCGTGAACAAGTTGAACGGCGAGCACCACGTGGCCCTGGTGAAAGGCGACATCGGAGACGGCGTCGATGTGCTGGTGCGCGTTCATTCCGAGTGCCTCACCGGCGATGCCTTCGGCAGCCTGCGCTGCGATTGCGGCCAGCAGCTGGCTGCAGCGATGGCCCAGGTGGAAGCCGAGGGGCGCGGGGTGGTGCTGTACATGCGCCAGGAAGGGCGCGGCATCGGGCTTGTGAACAAGCTGCGCGCCTACGAGCTGCAAGATGCCGGCATGGATACCCTGGAGGCCAACCTGGCCCTGGGCTTCGCGGGCGACCTGCGAGAATACTACATCGGCGCCCAAATTCTGCACGAGCTGGGCGTAAAGACCATGCGACTGCTTACGAACAACCCCGACAAAGTGTACCAATTGGGCGATTTCGGGCTGCAGATCACCGAACGCGTGCCCATCCAAATGCCTTTGACCAGCCACGATGAGTTCTATCTGCGCACCAAGCAGGAGAAGATGGGGCATTTGCTGTACTTCGATGAGGAGCGCCAGGCGTCCTAGCGCCTGTACAACTCGACTAAGGAAACCAACGTTTGGGAAAGGATCATCATGACGGTATTTGAAGGGAAGCTGGTATCGGAGAACATCAAGGTCGGCATCGTGGCCTCCCGCTTCAACGAGTTCATCACATCCAAGCTGATCGGGGGCGCCATGGACGGCCTTTTGCGCCACAACGTGCGCGAGCAGGACGTCGACATCGCCTGGGTACCCGGCGCTTTCGAGGCGCCGCTTGCCGCGCAGAAGATGGCGCAATCGGGCCGCTATGACGCCGTCATCTGCCTGGGCGCCGTCATCCGCGGCGCCACGAGCCACTACGACCTGGTCTGCAACGAGGCCGCCAAGGGCATCGCCCACGTATCGCTGGAAAGCGGGGTGCCCGTTATGTTCGGCATCGTGACCACCGACACGATCGAGCAGGCAATCGAGCGTGCGGGCACCAAGGCGGGCAACAAAGGATTCGACTGCGCCACGTCGGCCATCGAGATGGTCAACCTTCTGCGGGAGATCGAAGGCTAGGGGCCCATGGGCGGCACGGTATTTTTCGACTACGATGGCACGCTCCACGATTCCATGCATCTGTACGGCCCGGCGTTTCGCCGCGCCTATGCTGCCTTGGTAACCGATGGCTGGGCCGCCCCGCGTACGTTCTCCGATGAGGAGATCGCCTCGTGGCTCGGATACTCCCCTGCCGCCATGTGGGCCTCCTTCATGCCCGAGCTGCCCGAAGCGATTTGGCAGCGCGCATCGGCCGCCATCGGAGAGGAGATGCGCCGCTTGCTCGCGGCGGGCGCAGGGCGCCTGTACCCCGGCGCGAAGGCCATGCTGGAATCCCTGCGCGAGGAGGGATGCACGCTCGTGTTCCTCTCAAATTGCAGCGGCTCCTACCGCGACGAGCACCTTGCCGCATTCGGCCTCGGCGGCCTGTTCACCGGCGCCTGGTGCGCCGAAGACTTCGAAGGGCTGGAGAAGTGGCAGATCTACCGGCAGATTTGCGCACGTTACCCGAAGCCCCACCTCATGGTCGGCGACCGGCACCACGATCAGGAGGTGGCCGTGCACGGAAACATTCCCTTTGTCGGGTGCACCTACGGATTCGGAACGGCAGACGAGCTCAGCCGGGCGGACGTCCTGGTGAGCACGGCCCCCGAGATCGCAGGGGCCGTGCGGGCACTTACCGGGAAGCCGCGCGGGCACCCCTAGCCCTGGCCCTATCCCTCGTCCACCTTCGCGAGCAGCTCCTCGCGGCCGTTCACACCGAGCTTCTTGTAGATGCTCTTCACGTGGGTGCGCACGGTGGACTCGGAGATGACGAGCGTGGCGGCCACAAAGGCGATGCCGTGGCCGCGCCCCAGATACCCTAAAATCTCGCGCTCCCGCGGCGTTAGGCCGGCCTCGTCGGCCAAGGCCTCGCAGCGCGCCTGCACGCTTTGGGCCGGCGCGTCGGCCCCCGCGCCGGCATCCCGCGCGCCCAGCCCGTCGTCGGCCGCGCGCTCCCCCGCGCCCGCGCGCCAAAAGCCCCAGAGCGCCGCCGCGATGACGCCCACGAAGTAGAACGTGCTCACCACCAAGAGCGCCGGGCCGCCGCCCTCTTCCTGGAAGGGGGCGGTGGGCGCGCACCCCAGGCCCAGAAGCGAGAACAGCGCGAAGGCCGCCACCGCCGTGCCGAACACCGAGCCGGCCGAGAACTCCCGGGCATGGGCCACGGCCGCCAGGCTCGCCAGGGCGAGGATGGCCACGGCCCCGTAGAACACGTAGGTGAGCCACGCGGCGAAGAACATCGGCATCGTGGTGCCGGGGAAGCTGTTCAGCACGATGAGCACCAAGGCGAACGCCGGCACGAGCATCCGGTAGATGAGCGTGGTGAGCGGCCGGCTCGTGCGCAGAAGGCAGATGGGCAGCGCCACCACGGCCCCCAGCGCGCAGCCGAGCAGCTCCATGTTCACCACGTCGAACAGGATGAACTTCCGCGCCCCCATCATGAAGGCGAACACCATGAGGCCCGCCAGCGGCATGCCGGACACCGAGGCCAAAGACGCCAGCCGCGCCCGGCGCGTGGGGGCCGGAGATTCCGCCGCCTCCTGCACGGATGATGCCGCACCAGCCGCCTTGGCCCCGCCGCCCAGATCTCCCGGGCGCGCGCCGCCCCGCGGGCGCTTCCACGCCGCCAGGCAGGGCACGGGGAAGCTCGCCAGCACCAGCACCACGAACACGATGAGCCCCACGCCGAAGGTGGTGGAGGACAGCAGAAGCCCCACGAGCGCCGCGCAGCCCACGGAAAGGGCGCACCACAAAAGCGCCTGGCGCAGGTCGTAGGCGGCCATGTAGCTGCCCCACAGCACCGCCAGCTCCACGGTGCCCGCCGCCAACAGAAAACCCGAAAGAGCCCCCACAGCCCCCGTGCCCACGCCCGGCAGCGCCGCCGCGGCTATAAGCAGGCCGTAGCCCGTAAGATAAGCGGCCACGCCGGCCACCACCCATCCGCGGCCCAAGAGCCTCTCGGGGCAGCGCCGCCCCGAGGCCAGCGCGGCGAGCGTGCCCAATACGAGTGTGGAGAAAAGCATCGTGTTCGCGAAGGGCGCCATGAACGTGGGCACGTCGAAGACGCCGGTCTCGAAGAGCAGATGGTTCGGCGAGTAGATGGGAATGGTGGCCAGAAACGCTATGAGCGTGAGCGCCTCGAGCCTGAAGTATTTGGAAAGCGGCAACCTGTACCCTCCCTGGCTTGTCGCGGCTTCGTCGGGCACCAGTATAGCGAAACTTTCCGAAGTTGCCACGGCGTTACTGAGCCGTCATTCTGGCCCTGTGGCGCTGACCTGCGGTTTATTTCCATCTCCCCCATTTCCGCGAGGGCGCTTTCCGGGAAATCCCCCAAGCTGACGATTCCTCGCGGGCCGCTCGCGGTGCCATCATGGGCCCCGGCGCCGCACCAAGGCGAGCGACGAGAAGGCCGGGGAGTCGCCCCGAGCGCCCCGCCGGCCGCACCGCCGAGCTTCGGTGCACGCCGACCGATACGCCCCGATACCAAGGGAGGATATGGGAACTATGGAGAAGACAACCAAGGGCATGTCCCGCCGCTCGTTCATCGGCATGGGCGCCGTGGCCGCCATGGCCGCCGGAGCCGCCGGGCTCGCCGGCTGCGCGCCGGCAGGCGGCGACAGCACCGCCAAGACCGAAGACGGCGGCCACATCGAGAGCGCGGGCAGCTCCGCGCCCAGCGATGTGCACATCCACAACGTCACCGACACCAGCTGGATGACGCCGCCGGCCGAGGTGACCGATTTCGCCCAGGAATGGGACTGCGACGCGGTGGTCTGCGGCCACGGCTTCGCCGGCATCACCGCCTGCCGCGAGCTGGCCGAGCAGGGCAAGAAGGTCATCCTCATCGAGAAGCAGCCCGAGGACTCCTACCAGGCCGTGGGCAACGAGTTCGCCTCGCTGAACGCCAAGATCCTCCAGGAGCGCGGCGTGCCGCACATCGATCCGGTGGAGTTCTACCAGAACTTCATGAAGATCACCTCCAACATGCCCAACCCCTCGCTGGTCATGAAGTTCGCACAGAACTCCGAGGAAAACTCCAACTGGTACCTCGACCGCCTGACCGAGGAGGACTTCGCCACTATGACCACGGCGTTCTTCCCGCCCACCGAGCACCAGATGGGCGAGCTGTCGGGCATCAAGTTCTGGCCGAGCGTGTGCTCGTTCTACGGCGAGTGCAACCAGACGAAGATCCAGATGTACAACCAGGCCGCGGCCGAGGAGGCCGGCGCCGAGTTCCACTTCGCCACCACCGCCGAGTACATCATCATGCAGGACGGTGCCGTGGCGGGTCTTGTGGCCTCTGACGCGGACGGCTACATCAAGATCAACTGCAAGGCCGTCGTCTGCGCCTGCGGCGGCATGGGCGGCAACCCCGAGATGATGGCCTACTTCATGCCCGACATGGCCCAGGCCCTCACCGGCGAGGACGCGCTGACCTCCATGTCGGCCAACGACGGCCGCGGCGTGCAGATGGCCTACTGGGCCGGCGCTCACCTGGAGACCACGCCCGTTGCCGGCATGAACATGAAGGGCCTGTCGGTTCCCGGCAAGATGAACTGCCTGCCCCAGGCCGTGTGGATCGACGAGAACGGCCGCCGCTTCGCCAACGAGTACTACCCCACTTCCGAGCAGCGCGGGTACCAGACCGTGTTCATGAGCCGCAAGACGAAGTACGCCGTGGTGGACAACAACTTCACCGAGTACCGCCAGTACACCCTGCCCCAGCACGCCGGCTTCACCGCCAATGAGGAGAACATCGCCTCCCTGCGCGACTCGCTCGACAAGGCCTACGCGAAGTTCAAGGGCACCTACGAGGAACCGGAGCAGGAAGAGGGCCAGGGCGGCCCGGGCGGTGGCGGCCCCATGACCCAGGTGGAGTGGATCGCCGACGACACCCTGGAGGGCCTGGCCGGCCAGATGGGACTTTCCGGCGACGCCGCCACGGAGTTCGTCGCCCAGATCGAGCGATGGAACGGCTACTGCGAGGCCGGCGTCGACGAGGAGTTCGGCCGCGCCGCCGAGGTGCTCTTCCCGGTGAAGGACGGCCCCTTCTACGCCTGCACCTTCGACCCGGTGCTCGGCGAGACCATGGTCACCATGGGCGGCATCATCACCGACGGCGAGCAGAACGCCTTGGATGCGAACTACGAGCCCATTCCCGGCCTGTACATGGCCGGCAACGACTGCGGCCGCCGTTTCGGCACCGAGTACGTGACCCCCATCCCCGGCTGCTCGCTGGCCTTCGCCCTGGTGCTCGGCCGCGAGTGCGGCAAGTCCGTGGCGAAATTCCTCGGCTAGAAACGGCAGAGACGGGTGCCGCCGCTGGCCGCGCCCGTCTCACCCGAAATGCCTTTCCCGCTGCGGGGCCCGCCCTCCCGGCTCCCGCAGATCATCGACAAAGCCCCCGGCCGTCCCTCCCCGGCCGGGGGCTTTCCTGTCGCAACCTCTCCAAACTGCGGAAATCTACTCCTCCCGCAGCCAGAGGCCCGTCTTGCCGCCGTCCTTCTTCAGCAGGCGCACATCGGAAATTTCCATGCCGCGGTCCACGGCCTTGCACATATCGTACACGGTCAGGCACGTCACGGAAGCCGCCGTGAGCGCCTCCATCTCGATGCCGGTCTTGCCCGTGACACCGCACATCGTAGTCACGTGAATACCCACGCGCCCGTCTTCCCGCTCGCCCTCGCGCACGGGCGCGCACTCCACCTTGGCCTTGGTGATGTTCAGCGGGTGGCACATGGGGATAAGCTCGCTCGTTTTCTTCGCGGCCATCACTCCGGCCACCCGGGCGCAGGCGAGCACATCGCCCTTGGCCGCCTTGCCCTCCACGATGAGGGCCAACGTCTCCGGCTTCATGGAGATGAAGCCCTCGGCCACGGCCACGCGCTCGGTGTCGGCCTTCTGCGATACGTCCACCATCCGCACGTCGCCGTTCTCGTCGATATGGGTCAGCTGCTCGGTCATTGCAATTCCTTTCTAGCAGGTTCGGAAGGCATTCTTGGAAGAGGAGGGTTCGCGCTCGGGGCGAGGGTCCGCGCGGAGTTCCGCAGCGACTGGAACAGCCCAGTGGGCTGTTCCACCAAGCGAGGACTGTCTGAGCACGGCGCCCTTGCCCCGAGCGCGAACCCGGACAACCCGGAAGAAAGCTAGCCGCCGATCTGGCTCATCTTGCGGTCGGTGCCCACTTTGTCATGGTGGTCGTCGGGCTTGGCGCCGAGAGCCGTCAGCAGCACGTCGCGCACTGCGGCGTCATCGCCCTCGCGCAGGGCCGTGCGCACATCGTACTCGGTATCAGAGAACAAACACGGGCGCACCTTGCCGTCGGCGGTCACGCGCAGGCGGTTGCACTCGCTGCAGAAGTGGCGCGACAGCGGGCTGATGAAGCCCACGGTGCCCAGCGCGTCGGGGAACTCGAAGTAGCGCGCCGGACCCCAGCCCAGAGGCTTCGTCGCCCCGGCCGGGCGCAGCTCGGGCAGCCCCGCCGCACGGGCGCGCTCGTTGATGATGTCGAACAACTCCTCGGAGGGGATGACATCCTCCTTGCCCCAGCCGGTGCCGGCGTCGACGCTTGTATCGCCCACGGGCATGTACTCGATGAAGCGCACGTGCAGCGGCCGATCGATGGAGAGCTTCGCGAACTCCAAAAAGTCCTGGTCAAGGCTGCGCACGGCCACGGCGTTCACCTTCACGGGATTGAGCCCTGCGGCGAGCGCCGCGTCGATGCCGGCGAGGGTGTCCTCCAAACGGCCCGTGCGCGTGATCTCGTGGAACTGCACCGGATCCAGGGTGTCAAGCGAGATGTTGACCCGCGAAAGCCCCGCTGCCTTCAAATCGCCGATCATGCGGGGCAGAAGAACCCCGTTGGTGGTCATGGAGACGTTCTCGATGCCCTCGATGCCGGTGATGGCGTCCACCAGCTCAACCACGCCCTTGCGCACCAACGGCTCGCCGCCCGTGAGGCGAACCGAGCGGATGCCGAGCCCGGCGGCCACGGCCACCAGCCGCTCGATCTCCTCGATGCGCAGGATCTCGTCATGGGACATCGCGCACACGCCCTCCTCGGGCATGCAGTAGACGCAGCGGAAATTGCAGCGATCCGTCAGCGATATGCGCAGATAATCGATAGTACGACCGTGTGAGTCTTTCAAAGTCACCCCTCGCAACGTGTTTTGACTGCTTATTATATCGAACTCGAAATAAACCGCAATCCGCATCGAGGAGCGCCGCGAGATATCCTACCCCTCGGCCGCCGTGACGTCATCCACCATGGCAATCAGCTCCTGCTGGGAATGAACGCCCAGCTTGCCGTAGACGTTGCGCGTATGGGTGCGCACCGTGTTCCAGGAGATGCTGAGCTTGCTCGCCGTGGTGGACGAGTTGTAGCCCATGGCCAGACAGCGCAGCACGTCGGTCTCCCGGGGAGAGAGCTGGTAGTCTGCGGCCAAAGCCTCGATCGCCAGACCGAAGCGTCCCTTGCGCACCGGCTCGTCCTCGCGGGCCGGCCCCTCGCTCTCGGCGGCAAGATCCCTCATCAGCAGCTCGTCAAGCGAGGGGGCGCCCTCCTCCCCCGGCACGAACAATCGGTCGAACTCGCGCTCGGAGAAGATGAGAAAGGCGCAAGCGAGCACGATGAGCGCCATGATCATATAGGCGAAGGCCTCGCCGACGGCACCGAACAGCGTCCCTAAAAGCTGCGCCCCGAAGAGCCAGCCGATGCCGTTGCCAAGCTGGTAGGCGCCGTAGCCGTAGCCGAACACGATGACCGCGGAGGTGCGCCGCTGGAAGACGATGAAGGCGAGAATGCACCACAGGAACAGCTCGAACACGACGCTGGACAGCGGCACCACCTGGGCGAGCACGGTATGCAGCACCGTTACCAAGGGCAGGCAGGCGACAAGCGCCACGGAGGCCACCATCACCACCGAGTACAGCTTCCCGAAGTTGAGTCGATCCCCCTCGATGCCCACGGCCACCACCGCCAAAACCAACGCCAGAAGCATGCGCGCGAGCATGACGAGACGCGACCCGGACAGCGTCGTCTCGATGGAGGAGACCGCCACCGTGGATGCGTACACCGAGGACACGATGCAGGAGAACACGAAGACCACGGCCAGAAGCTTCCAGAACGACTTCGGCAGCGACCGGCGCGAATGGTCGCGCACAAGAGTGGGCGTCGGCTGCTCGATATGGCGGGAGAACGATGCCAAGATGCCGGCCGCCAAAGGCAGCAGCACGAACGAAGCCATGCCCGCCAAGCTGGGACCGCCGGGAACCGGCGCCCAGGCGGGCGATCCCAGCACAATGAAGAAGGAGGCTCCCACGACGAACTGGGAGTAGGCCACGTACAGGATGACCTGGCGCGGCGGCAGCGCGCCGTAGAGCTGCCCGCAACGCAGGGCGATCGCCCCGAGCCCCACGCCGAATAGTATGCCGCCGATGAAGAAAAGCGATCGGATAACGGGATAAGGCAGCATCGGCGTCAAATAATAGGGCCCGATAAGTATGACGATGAGGGCGCCGAGCGAGGAGACCGCCCCCGCCCAAAGGCACGCCGTCGGGCGCTCGAGCCACGAGCGCACCCGGGGCACTGCGAACGTGGACAACAGCATGAGGCCGCCGGCCGACAGGCTCATGGTCACCGTCAGCACCGAAAGGTTTCCGCCGTTGATCTCGCTATCAGACAGCCACGCCGTTCCCGAGCTCGCTATATAGACCGAAGCTAGCAGGGCCCCCAAGGCCATGTACGGCAATGCCGGCCACGCGCGCACGAGCTTCGCCATGAAGTTTTTCGTCTCGGCCATCACTGCCCTCCCTAGCGCAAGGAGCGCCCGGCGACAGCCGAGCGCTCCTCGATGTGATCCGATTGGCCTACGATACCATTTCCGGTTCGTCGGAGATGGCGGGAGTCGGGTCGTTGGACGCGGACACGGCATCCTCGGCGCTCCGGTCGACCAACGCCCGGCCCACGCGGCAGAGGGCATAGCCGACGAACACCACCGAGTACACGACCACCGAGGCCTGGGCGGCGAGGCCGCCGTGCAGGGCCGAGGGCAAAAGCATCAGCAGCAGGTGCACGTACACCAGCCCGAAGAACGGGTAGGCCAGCTTCTGCACCTTCTTCCACGAGGCCGTGGACATCTGCCGCTTCACGAAGGCGAAGGACGTCACGCCGAGCACGACGAGCAGCACGAGCAGCACGACCGCCAAAACGAAGGCGCCCATGACGTTGCCCCCGATCTCGCCGCCGCCGAGAAGGCGCGGCAGGTAGCTCTCCAGGTACACGGCCATGTGCCCGAGCGAGAGGAACCACGCCACGATGGACAGCTCGCTGCGCACGGGCTTCAGCCAGTGATAGGCGCGGCCGTCCCGGTTCAGGCATCCGATGAACATGACGACCACGAACAGGGCCAGCGACAGCTCGCACTTCTGGATGAGGACGAACAGCGGGCTCCAAATGGCGCGCGGCAGCCCGAAGAACACGCCGTACACGTAGACGACGTCGATGGCGATGGCGGCGGCGTAGAACGCGACCGGAAGCGCCTTCAAGGGGTTGCGCAGGGCGAAGCAGCCGACGATGGTGACTGCAAGGATGATCGCGAAGTCCATGTTACCTCTCCTCTCGCACCTCGAGGCGCTGCTCGAGCTCGACGGCGATAGCATCCAAAAGCTCGGCGTCCTCGAGGAAGAAACCCTTGGAAATCTTCAAGACGCCCCGATAGAAGCGCGTCTCCAAAAGCAGAAGCGCCAGATCCTGGAACGTGTCGAACCACGAGAGGATATGGTCGGCGAGGAACGCGCGGGACGTGCGAACCTGACGCAGGGCCTCCGCGTCGTCGCCGGCCTCAAGGGCGGCAATGATGCGATCTGAGAGCACCACGAGGAACTCGCACATGAACGACAGGTGATCGTGGGGGAAGTCGTAGCCCTCGGCCTTGGCCACGTGGTTGGCCTTGTACAGCTGGAAAACCTCGTGGTAAGCGTCCTGGAACATGAGCCCCTCTTCGCTCGTGTGCACGCTCTCGTAGGGCACCGCGTAGCGGCCCTTCCACGAGGAGGTTCCGGCGAAGGCGGAAGTGAAGTCCACGGCCAGCGCCTGGCGCGTGCCGGAGTTCCGCTTGCGCAAATAGCGCGTGATATCGTTCACCCCGTCGGCGAACAGCTCGTTCACATCGGCATATTCCGACCAATCCATCTCGGCGATGTTATCGATTTGCTCAGCCGTCAACGGCCGGAAGTAGATGGCCGCCAAAAGGTCGTAGAACGCCGCGCGACCCTTGAGGGCCGCGATCATGTCCTCCGTCACCACAGCCTCATCGGCCGCAGCGACGCTCATCTCATCTACCATGTATCCCCTCTCCTCTCAGACTCGCCCGTCCTCGTTGGGCACAAACCGCGTAGCGCCAGAGCGCTCCGCAGGACAGGAACTGCGACCTCGAAAAAGCGGCGCACCGGCGCACCAAAGCAGCAGCCCCCGTCCTGCGGGTTCAAACTGCGAACCCGCAAGAGCGCCCGACCGCCAAAAGGGAGGGAGCGACGGTCGGGGCAACCGAAAACCGAGGGGCGCACCTACGGGCTGGTGCAAGCGCACCCCTCACGCAAAATGGCTACTTCTTCTCGTAGCGGGTGACCTCGACGGGCTCCTCCTGCCACTTGGCGGTCTTCTCCGAGAGGATGTAGACCGTCGTGGGATGCAGGTCGGCCGGATCGAACAGGTAGTGCGCGTTCTCGCCGGCGGCAGCCACGACCTTCGCGGCCTCGGAGTTCGGATCGTCCAAGTCTCCGAAGGTGCGAGCGCCGCAGCAGCAGTTGTGCACGCAGGCCGGCACCCAGTTCTCGTCGTTTTTGCGCTGGAAGCACAGCGTGCACTTCTCGATGGTGTTGGTCTTCGGGTTCAGCTGGCGCACGCCGTAGGGGCAGCCCGTCAGACAGCTCTCGCAGCCGATGCAATCCTCGGCGTTCACGAGCACGATGCCGGTCTCCTCGTCGCGGTAGGAGGCGCCGGTGGGGCACACTTCGATGCAGCCGGGATTCTCGCACTGCTGGCACTGCATGGGCAGCCAGTACATCTCGATGTCCGGGAAGGTGCCGGTGGGGCCGATGGCGGACACGTGGTTGCGCACCACGCCCAGGTTCATCTGGTTCTCCATCTTGCAGGCGGCCACGCAGGAGTCGCAGCCCGAGCAGCGGTCCAGGTCGATGACAAGCGTATTTTTCATTAGAACACATCCTTCGTCTGGGCTTCAGCGAGCATTTCCTGAGTGGGCATGAAGGGCTCGAACTCCTCAGCCTCCACCCAAATGTTGGCAGGACGCTCGGACTTCTCGATCTTCACCGTGAAGCCGCGGTTGGTGTAGGAGCCGTAGACCTCGTTGAAGGGGGCGTCGTTCTTGGTGAGCACGTTGACGTTGCACTCGCGCCAGCCGCCGGTGGGGTTGGCCTGGGAGGCGTCGAAGCACTCGGGGTTCCAGAAGCGCTCCATCCACACGGTCTTGGGGTGGACGCCCTCGGTCAGGTAGGCGCGGGCATGCACCTCGCCGCGGCGGCTGGTGACCTTGACCCAGTCCATGTGCTCGATGCCGAGCTCCTTGGCGCTGGCCGGGTTGATGCGGATCTCGGCGCAGGGGAACAGCTCGCGGCTGAAGGGAGCATGGCGCATGGTGCCGTGGTGGAAGTAGGGCACACGTCCGCTCGTGAGCACGAACGGGTACTCGGGATCGTAGCCCGGCATGCCCTCGTAGGGGGACTCGACCGGCTCGATGGGCACGCAGATGGGGCTGTAGTCCTCGCAGGCCTCCTGGGGCTCCGGATAGCAGTACGGGTACCCGTTGCGAGCCATGCGGATGAGCATCTGGCAGTAGGTCTCCACCTTGCGGGACTCGGTGGCAAAGCCGGAGGGCAGGCCGTCGTCGGCGATCTGCTCGTGCTGGTTGTAATTCCAGTAGTCCGGCGTCACGAACGGCACGTACTCGTCGGTGTTCGCCTGCAGGGTCTCCCAGTCGGGAGCGCCGAGCGTGTCGGCAACGCCCTGCTTGACCTCGGCCTCGGTGGCGCTGCCCAGATAAGCCGTGCCATCGCCCAATTCCAGGCCGTTCGGGATGTGGCCGCCCCACATCTCGCGGCACTTGGCCACCACCTGGGCCGCCGGGATGGAGTGCGACACGGTCTCGCCGATGTGCACGCACTCGTTCTGCAGCCACTGGGTGTCCAGCTGGGTCATGTTCACCATGGGCTCTTCCAGCCACTCGCGCAGCGGGAAGACCAGATCGCACGCCTCGATGTGGAAGGAGGTGAGCATCGGGTACTGGCCGATGATGTAGTCCACCTCGGGGAACACGTCGTACCAGGACTTCGCGTTGCCGAGCATGGCCAGCTTGTTGCCGGACATGTCGAACCACACGCGCGGCTTGAAGGGCTCGCCGGTGGCGATGGCGTTGCGCACCGTGGGGATGTGGGAGTGGCACCAGGCGTAGAGGCCCTTGTGATCCTTCATGCCCAGACGATCCTGCAGAAGCTTGTTCAGGATGCGCTGGGAGTCGGGCATGGCCTCGCCGAGCTGCTTGATGCGCGCCTCGTTCTCGGCATCGGACATGCCGATGACCGCGCCGACGCCGTACATGTCGGAGAACATGCCGCCGAAGCCGTTGTTGTAGGTGACCGGGCGCACCAGCTTGGTCTCACCGGTGTCGGTCATGGTGGCGAAGTAGCCGCCGCCCTTCTGGGTCATGGTGACGCCGGGCTTGTTGATGCGGCCCATGATGGAGTCGAGGCCCATGCAGCCGAGCGGCACCTGGGAGGCGGACTCAGTCATGTCGGAGGCCACGCCGTTGGCGATGCCGCCGTTGTTCTCAACATAGAGCTTGATGGCCTCTTCGATCTTATCCGCTTGCAGCCAGCACTCCTCGGCCGTCTTCTCGAGCGTCCAGGGATCGGCCTCCTCCTTGTAGATCTGACCGGCGGTCTTGTACTGCTTGCCGTTGAACTCGCCGGCCCAGAAGATCTCGGGATCCACGGCCGAATCGGCGGGAGCGGAGTACTCGAAGGGCGCTACGGCGTTCGTCTTCAGATCGAAGCACACGTAGGCCGGGGTGTTCTCGGGCGTCGTCTGCTTGAAGTCGGGGAACAGTTCCTGCGCCTTCACGGGCAGCTTCGTGTCCGGGTCAATCAGGAAGGGCAGGTTCGTCCAGTACTTCGTGAACTCCTCGTCGTAGAGCTTGTTCTCGAAGATGTAGCGGAACCACGAGAGCAGAAGCTTCGTGTCGGTGCCGGGACGTACGGGCAGCCACACGTCGGCCTTCACGGCGTCGGGCGAGAAGTTCGGGTCGACGACCACGGTCTTCACGCCGGCGGCGCGGAGCTCCGCCATGCCGCGGCCGGACTCGGCGGTCTCGGACACGGAGGGCTGGGCGCCCCAGATGACCACGACCTCGGTCTTGTTGTCGTTCACCTTGAAGATCTCCTGGACGGCGTTGTCGGCGATGGACTGGTCGTCGCCGCCGTAGAAGAGCTTCGAGAGGGCCCAACGGGGCAGGTAGCACTGGGCGCAGCCGGGTTCGAAGACGGTCGGGCTACCGAAGGCCATGGGAAGCGTCATGGCCTCCATGAACGAGTAGGAGCCGCCGCCGCCCACGCTGGCGAAGAACGCGTAGTTGCCGTACTGGTCGATAGCGTCCTTGATATGGGTGGCCGCCTCGGTGATGGCCTCGTCCCAGGAGATGACCTCCCACTTGTTCTCGCCGCGCTCGCCGGCCCGGCGCAGGGGGTGCAGGATGCGGCGCGGGCTGTACATGGTGTGCAGCTGGTTGAGGCCCTTGATGCAGAGGCTGCCGCGGGACACCGGGGCCTCCGGATCGCCCTCGAGCCGCACGACCACGCCGTCCTTCAGGTAGGCGATGGCCGGGCACATCTGAATGCAGCCATGGCAGCTCGTGCGCATCTTCGTCAGGCCCTCGGTGCTCGAGACGCCCGCCTCGCCGGTACCGGCGAGCTCCTCTTCCGGCGCAGCTTCCTGCATGCAGCCGGCCATGGAGGCGCCCACCGCAGCGGCCGCGCCCGCGAGAGCGGACACTTTGACGAAGCTGCGACGTGTCAAATTCGTTTTTGACATATTGTCTTCCTCTCCTCTTGCTTACACGTGATTACGCTTGTCCGTTCACCTTCAGATCTTCCAGAAACTCCCTTCCCTCCTCGGTCAACGTCCAACCTTCTTTCCAAACCAGAGCGCCAGCGCGCTCGAGCTTGTCCACAAATACCGACGGCTGCATGGTCTCGACGCGACCGTCGATCACCGTCTGAAGAGCGGGCCTGCCCAAGAGCAGCTCCTCGATCTGCCCGTAGGGGCGCGGGGCCGCCTCGACGAATTCCAAAAGTTCGATGTAGGTATCGGTGCGTTCGGGCACAAGATGAAGCAGATCCACGAGGCGCGCGGACGGCTTGTTGTAATCGACGAACCAGTCGCCCACATCCGTGCTCTTGAACGAGATCTCGGCCACGAGATCGTCGACCTCGTCTTCGGAGAGCCCCTCCTTCTGCTCGGGCAAAACGCGGTTGCCGTCCTCGTCGCGCTCGATCATGTCGAGGCCGTAGGAGCGAACAAGGGACATCAGCATATAGAACTGGTTCTGGGTGGCGCGCTCGAACTGGGGGAGCGCCGCGATGAAGTCCTCCGCCTCGCGAAGCGGGCGCTCCTCGGCGCAGAAGGCGAGGGTCTTGTACAGGATCTCGCGGTTCAAGGGATGACGCATCACCGTGCGGTTCAGCTCCGCGAGCTTCTCCTCGAAGGTGAGTTCGGCGGCGTCGGGCAAATCGTCAGCAGCGAGCGCGGCAACATCCATCGCCGCCTCGGCGGCTGCCTCCTCGCGCTCCTGGGAATCGTCTCGCGGCATTTCGCGGGTTTCAAAATCAGCCATGCATGCTTCGCATCGCAGCGGATGCGACCCTCCCCTCTTACCTATTTGGTTCTCCTCCTTGCCGCTTCGCCTCCTCGCACCAACTATGTCTCGGAGGTTTTCGAAGCGGTTCCACGGGTCGGAACTATAGGCGATTGGGATTGAAAACGACTACCCGCAGACTGCCTGAAATTGAGAAAATGGGCGCAAAAATCTCACGCAGGCTGGGTGAGTGACCCGTTTTACCTGCGCTTTTGCTCGCACTTTTTGATGAGTGGAATTATCGACTCACCAGATACACCTTGTCCGGAGGGATGCGCACCCACAGCCTCTCCCCCACCTCCGGCAACGCAACGCCTTCGCGCATGCTCACGCGCCAGAACATATGCTGGTGCAGGTAGCTCATCTCGTTCGTCTCGAAGGCGACAGCGGCGCCATCCGCATCGTCGCGATCGAGAAAGCCCAGAAGCGCCATGCGCTCGAAGCGGGCATCGCTCACCCGATCGACGCGAACGCGGTAGCAGTTCTCGCCGGGGCCCTCCGCCCTCTCCACATAGAAGGCGCGAAGGCCCAGGCACTTCACATCTCGCGGCACTTCCTGGGCCGTATGCACGTCAATGCCCCACGGGGGGACGTGCACCGCGTGCGGCCCGGCGTACTCCGCCGCCGGAGCGTTCTTGCAGCCCGACAGCTTCAGCCCCGCCACCGACTGCGGACGGTTCACCAGCTCCCGCCCCCGATCCATCTCCACGATGCGCCCGGCATCCACCACCGCGATGCGGTCGCAGAACCGCAGCGACTCGTCGATATCGTGGCTCACATATAAGATCGTTCCCTCAAAAGCTTCGAACAGGCTCACGAGGTTCTGCTCGAGAACCCCTTTCAAGTGAGAGTCCAGGGCGCTGAAGGGCTCGTCCAGCATGAGGATGCCCGGCCGCGCCGCCAGCATACGGGCCAGGGCCACGCGTTGCTGCTGGCCACCGGAGAGCTGGGCCGGATAGCGCTGCCCGAAACCGCGCAGGCCGAAACGCTCCAGCTCCTCGGATACGATGCGCTCGCGCTCCGCCCTCGGCACCTCGCGCCCGATGCCCGCGCCGATGTTATCCGCCACCGTCAGGTTAGGAAACAGCATGTAGTTCTGGAACAGAAGGGCCGTTTTACGTTGCTGCGGCGTCAGGTTGATCTTCTGCTCGGAATCGAAGAACACCTTGCCATTCACAACGATCCGGCCCTCATCCGGCGTCTCGATGCCCGCGATGCAGCGCAGCGTGAGGCTCTTGCCGCACCCGGAGGCCCCCAGAAAGCCCAAAGTCTCATCGCCGCCCGCAAAAGCCACGTCCAGGGTGTAGTCGCCGAAGCTCTTCTTGATGCGCACGTCCAGGCTCATCTAGGCCACCCCCTCTCCCAGAACGTCGGCACTTCCGGCACTGTCCTCCCGAAGGCCCTTCGCGCTCCTCCTTCGGCCGCCGCCCCGCGTGCCGTTTCTCCGCGGCTTGGGCGAGCGCCCCTCGTGGCTGCTCTTCTGGCGATAGCGCGTGGTATGCCGGCTCCATAGGTTGATGAACAAAATCACGAGGAAGCTGAACACCAAAAGCACGATCGTCCAAAACCAGGTGGCCTCGGTGTTGCCGTTCATCCACTCGAAGTAAATGGCAATGGGGATGGTGCGGGTGCTGCCCAGTTGGTTGCCCGCCAGAAACAGCGTGCACCCGAACTCGCCCAAGGCCCGGGCGAAGGCGAGCACCGTGCCCGAGGCGATGGACGACCAGGCCAAGGGCAGCATGAGGCGCAGGAAGATGCGCCCGTTGGACCAGCCCAAGGTACGGGCCGCGTCGAGCATGTTCGGATCCAAGCTCTCGAAGGCGCCCCGGGCGCTGCGATACATGAGCGGGAAGGCCACCACCACCGCAGCGAGGACCGTGGCCTGCCAGCTGAACACGAGCGGGAATCCGATCTCCTGGAAGAAGCGCCCGAAGGCCGTGTTGCGCCCGAGCGCCGACAACAGAAGGAAGCCGCAGACCGTCGGCGGCAGCACCATGGGAATGGTGAAGATGGTATCGAAGATATCCTGGGCGCGCTTCGAGATGCGCAGCGTGAAATATGCGGCGGCCAGCCCCAGGAAGAACACGAACACAATGGCCACGCCGCAGGTCTTGAGCGTCACCCATAAAGGCGAGTAGTCCATGGACGAGAGAAACTCCCCCACCTGCTCAAGCGGGCCGCCCTTCTGGGCGATGACGGCGCCCTCCGCCGGCACGAGGAGCCCGCTGTCCATCTGGGACGGTCGCACCTCGCTCTTCACGTCGAAGGTGTCGTCGGGACCCTCGATGGTCACGTAGAAGCGGCCCTCCGAGATCTCGCGTCCGAAGGTGAATACCACGTCGCCCACGGCGAGCGATGCTCCCTCAGTGCCTTCCGCATCGGCAATGAGCACCTTCCATTCCTCTTGGCTCGCCAGCGGGTTCACCCCCGTGGAGAAGTTCTCATCCAGGGCCGCCAAGTAGGTCTTTATTTCCTGCACCTGAGAGCTGCCCTCGTCCTCGATGCCGAACTCGTCGGCCACCGTCCGGGGAATGAAGAGCACGGCGTAGTCGGCCGTGTTGACGATAGCCACGCGGTCGGTGCCTGAAAGCCGGTAGGTGTAGCCGTAGCTGAAGCCGTCAATGTCGCGCGCGGATCCCGTGCGCGAACATTCGAAGCCCTCCACAGCGAAGTCGCAGCCTTCCATGCGGGCCGCATCGCCGTCAGCGGAAATCTCAACCTCGGCATCCTGGACGGCCTGCTCCGCATCGGCAGCCCAAGCCGAAGAGGGTGCCACGACCATGCAGGCCCCCAGCATCCCGCCTGCAAGAATCGCAGCTGCAACCGCCCTGAGCACCGAAGCCGCGAACCCCGTCGCAGATCGCCTCACGCCGGCCGCTTTCGCTGTTTCCATAGCCACCACTCTCATTGACCTCTTGCACACCAGACGGGCGAGGCTTTGCGCCCCGCCCGCCCGACGAGATGCCCTTGCGTACTAAGACGCGCTTTGCAGCTCGTAGTTATTCTACCGCGAATGCCTTAGTTCTGGGCGAGCTCGAAGCCCCACTTCTCCCAAATCTGGTTGGCGTCCTCGTCGGTCATGCACCACTCGAGGAAGGCCTGTGCCGTCTCGGCGCTCTTGCTGTCGGTGCATACCGCGCCCGGATAGGTAATGGCCTTGTGGGTGTCGTTGGGAACCACCGAGCAGATGGCGACACCGCCCATGCGGTACACGTCCGAGGTGTAGACCATGGCGATGTCAACCTCGCCGGACTCGGCATACTTGCACACGTCGCCCACCTTGCCGCCGAGGGTCACCTTCGGCTGCAGGGTCGCGGAGAACTCGCCGCCCTTGCCCGTGGCGTCGGCGCCGGTGGCCCCGTCGGGCTCGATGTAGCTGCCGACCGTCGTCAGGGACTGGCAGGCGTAGTTGCCGGCCGGCACGTTCTCGTCACCCACGGCCAGCGTGTACTTGCCGGCGGCGATGTCCTCAAGGCTGATGTCCTGACCTGCCAGGTCACCGCCCTCCTTGGTGACGATGACCAGGTCGTTGTTGAACATGGTCTGGCGGGTGTCCTCCTTGACATAGCCGTTCTCCGCGGCATCGTCCATCGTGCCCTTGGAGGCCGTGATGAGGATGTCAGCGTACTGCCCAGCACCGAGCATCTCGTTCAAGGTGCCAGAGGCCTCGTACTGCGTATCAGCGAAGGTGACGTTGGGATTCTGCTGAGTGTAGAGTTCCTCGGCCTCGGCCATGGCCTTGGTCAGGGAATTGGCGGCGAAAATCTGCAGTTCCACGGCTTCGCCCTCAGGCTTGGTCTCCTCGGGAGCCTGGGTTTCCGCCTGGGGGGCAGCCGGCTTGTCGGCCTTCTGCTCCGTAGTGTCGCCGCCTGAGCAGCCGAAGAGGCCCAGGGCGGCCATAAGAGCCACCGACACGGCACCGAGTTTCCAACTTTTGCGCATTGAGGTCTTCCTCCCTGATAGGTTATACGTCTTCGCGAATAAAGCGTTTTGGATATATTATCCTTATTCTCATATATTCGCAAGCCCTATTATTCTCATCTCCGAATATGGTTCCGAACCCCTCGCGCTCCTCCATGGGAAACATCCGCAGGGGCTGACCTTGGTCAGCCCTCGCGAGAGGGATACCTTCGCACGACAATCATGAACCACCCCTCAAAGGGGTGGTTTGCTCTGGGCCTATAAGGCCGAGGGGGGCCGGCAGCGTCTAAAGGCGCTGCCTCTCACTTCGTTCAAGCCGTACCGCCCTTGTCTCTCGCGGGCCG
>NZ_WPOO01000023.1:0-33679 GCF_009755265.1 Adlercreutzia rubneri
AGAGTACTTCGCCAAGAAGAGGCGCGCTGATTAGCGGTACCGAGACAGCCTACTCGCGGTACCGCCTTTTGCTGATCGCCGGTACCAAGCCAGGTGATCGATGGTACCGCGAGAGGTTACTACTCACTTTCATGGGAATAGGTATAGCGTGGGGAACTATGCTTCTCACATCGCTTATGTTCCTACCTCGAATCGGAGTACTTGACGCAAAAGCTTTTGCAGACGTTCCCGTGGGAACTCTTGTATTCCTCACCTGTGCGTTGTCGATCGGATCTGTAGGCGAAGCCACAGGTATGAGCCAGTGGATTGCCGATACGGCGCTCCCAGCTTCTTTACCAAGCGATATTCTGTCAACCGTCATTTTTATATCAGCAATATCATTGGCCATCCATACTTTGATAGGATCAGTGTTGGCCACCGCTGTCGTTATTTTTCCCATACTGATATCATTCGGCGATGTAGCGGGATTGGGCGTAAGCGATGCGGGCGCTGTTCTGATCGCATACCAAATGATTGCCAGCCAGTTTTTTCTTTCGATGCATCAGGCACCGATTGCCTCTGGCATGGAGCTTGCTGGGTACGGCGAAAAGACCGTAATGAAGCTTGGCGCTCCCATGACTTGCCTTGCGCTTGTTCAGCAGGTACTCGTGACTGGCTGGCTTTTTCTTGCAGACGTTTTGTAGGCTCGCTCCTAGGAGGACAAGCGTGAACAATTGGATAGTCGATCTCAATCAGAAAGAGCAAGCGAGAGGAACAGCTTTGGTATTTGTGCCCCATGCGGGCGGAGGACCCAATGCATTCAGATCTGTCGCACGCGAGATTCGCAGGAAACTTCCTGTCTACGCTATTTGCTATCCAGGTCATGAAAATAGAATATCGGAGCCTCTCGTAGACGATTTCTCGTTTGTAGCAGAGGGAATCGCCAAAGCAGCGTCCGCATATTTTGAAGATCGACCTTTTGCCTATTTCGGACACAGCATGGGGGCCTCCCTTGCCCATGAAGCAGCTCGAATCGCAGCGCTGGATAAACTGCATGGCCCTTCGCATTTGATAGTATCAAGCCGAGAAGCTCCTTCGAGCATCAGAGAGGCCCACGTCCACCTCTATGACGATGCCGAATTTAGGGAAGAATTGCTTCGCGTAGGCGGAATATCTCCCGAGGTGCTCGAGATAGACGAACTCTGCGATATATTTTTGCCGATCATTCGGAACGACTACAAGCTGATAGAAGAGTACGTTCCTACAGAAAATTATGAGATGGGCATCGACTGTCCCATTACGGCTTTCTTAGGGAAGGACGATCCGGAAGCTCTGGAGAATGAAATGAGGGATTGGGCAAACGTTACGACAGGCTTCTTCGAGATGAGGCATTTCCAAGGAGGGCATTTTTACTTCATGGACGATGTTTCCCAAGTCGCCACTGCTCTAGTCGAAACGCTGCACAACAACAGACAATCCAGCGTCTAGATCGCCACACTAACCCTCGAAAGGCACGGCGATTTCCTCCTCGCAGGTGTAGCGCGCCACTCTTTCCGCATGGGTGACAACGACAAGCGCCAAACCCTCGTCTCGTTTCAGCTGGTTCAACGTATCGAGGATGTCCTTTTGGGTGGTGGGGTCGAGAGCGGAGGTCGATTCGTCGCAAACAAGCACCTTGGGCTCATGGGCGAGAGCCCGGGCGATGGCGACGCGCTGGGCCTGTCCACCCGAAAGCGAGCGGGGATACTGGTGTTTGATCTCATCGGGCAAACGCACCAAGGCCAAAAGCTCCGAAACCCGCTCCTTCACCTCTTTTCTCGACCAGCGAGGATGCACCCGCCTGACGGCGCGAGAAAGCTGGGTGTCCACGCAAAGCGCGGGATTGAGGCTTGTCGCAGGATCCTGTGGCACCATCTGCACGGCGGCAAGCTCGGTTTGCGACCGATCCTTGAACGAGGGCGCGAGAACATGCATACCCCCATCGCCCAAATCGAGCGCCACAGAACCTCTTTCCGCAGGGCGCTCTCCCGTGATGGCCCTGACAATCGTACTCTTGCCCGACCCCGAAGGCCCGAAAAGGGAAAGCCCCCGGCCATGATTGATCGAAAACGCGGCATTCCTCGTTGCAACCTTGCCGTCGGGCGTCACGACATCGAAGCTTGATGCTGAAAACACAGGGGCACCGGCGGATGAATCCATTTCATCGCCAGGACGCCGTTCAAGCCGCTGGGCGTCAACGAGTTTGCGGGCGTAATCGGTTCCAGGGTTGTTCATCAGCTCGGAATGCGAAACCGTTTCGAGAACGCAGCCCTCTTTGAGGACGGTGACGGATTCGGCGAACTTGCCGGCCACATCAAGGTCGTGGGTGATGGCGACGACGCTCATTCCCGATTCGGCGCAGATTCCCTTGATGGTGGCCACGACCTCATCGGCGGTGGCTCCGTCGAGGCCGGCAGTGGGCTCGTCGAGTATAAGCACGCGAGGTTTCGACGCGATGGCCTTGGCGATGGCCACACGTCGACGCTGCCCTCCGGAAAGCGAGCGCGGCTTCCGGTCGAGCAGCCCTTTGACGCCCGAGAGGCCCACCCTGCCAAGCAAGCCGAGCGCGTCCTCGTCGTCCATCGGGACGGATTCTGACAGCAGCGCGCGCACCGTCATGTGGGGCGTGAGCGAGAGAGCGGGGTCCTGCGACAGCCACGATACCGTTTCCGCCCGGTAGCGCCTCAGCGATGAGCCTTTGAGAGAAAGCACGTCCGCCCCGTCGACGAAGATCGTTCCGGTCTCGTGGACGAGGCCGCTGCGGATGCGTCCCATGAGCGCGAGGGCGAGCGTGGTTTTGCCCGACCCCGATTCTCCGACGAGAGCGCGGTTTTCTCCGGCCAAAATCTCTATCGACAGATCGTCGATAACGCGTTTACCCCCGAGAGTTGCAATCGAAAGGCCCGCTATCTCGACAATCGCGTCCGATCCGTTCGTCACAGGTTGCTCCTTTTCCCTATTCGATCAAGCAGAAGATTGCCCGATATGGTGATGCAGGCAATCGCGATAGTGGGAGCAAGCGCGGCCCACGGGTTCAGGCTGATGCCCGTGACGCCCGTCTGTATCATGGTTCCCCAGTCGGAGCCCGTTCCGAGGGGGTCGAACCCGAGAAAAGCGGCCGTCGCAACAAGATAGACGGAGTTGATGAACCTCATGCCCACCGTGGTTGCCAAGGGAACCGCCAAGTTCGGAAGCACCTCGCGCACAGCCGTCTTCGCCGCCGAATCGCCGGAAAGACGCGCCGCCGTCACATAAGGCGATGCGGCCACGGGACGAACGAGCGAGCGCGTGTACCGGGCTATGTAGGGTGCCGACACCGCCGTGGTCACCACGATCATCGTCCCCACTCCCGAACCAAGCCCGAACACAAGAACCATGACCACGAGTATCGAAGGAATGACCAGCAGCAGATCGAGCAGGTACGATAACACATCGGCGAACCTGCCCTTCGCGCTCACGGCGAACCCGAGAGCCACGCCCACGGCAGCGGCGACGGCGGTGGAAACAGCGGCAACGGCGATAAGGTGCGCGCCGCCATGCATGAGGCGCGCCAAAACATCGCGGCCAAGCCCGTCGGTGCCCAAAGGATGCTCGGCGCTCGGAGGCATGAACGCGGCCCCCACGGTGCTTGTCCCGTCTGTCGGGGAAAGCGATCCGGCGAGCGCAAGAGCGAGAAACGCGACGAAGAAGACGAGAAGCACAAAATCGGGCCAAGAGAGCAGCTTCTCGCTAACACTATGCTTCGATCTCACGGGACCGCCCCCTTCCCAACCCGTCGGCAATCCAGAAAGCCGCAAGCGACACCGCTATGACAACCGCCGAGCAAGCCATGAGCAAATCGGGCTCGCGGTTCAGCACGGCGTTGACAAGGAGCGTACCCAAGCCGGGAAAGCTGAAAAGGGATTCAATGATGACCGTGCCGCCAATAAGATAAGGTACGACCGAAGCCGCCGACTGCGCAACGGGGGCAATGATTCCGGGCAAGAGGTTTTTGACGATCACCCTTCTTTCCGGCAGACCAGAAAGTCGGGCCGATTCGACATGAAGCGTTTGGTTCTCCCGCTCGACCACGGCGCGCACCGGACGCACAAGAGTGCAAGCCCCGATGAGGGATATGGCGACGATGGGGAGCACCATGATGATGGGCTTGTCGAACATCGAGCCGCTCCCAACGGGAAGAAGCGATACGGCGGGAAACCACCCGAGCTGCGTCGCGAATACCAAGATGAGAAAGAATCCGACAACGAACTCGGGTGTTCCCACAACAGCAAGCGCAAGCGTACTCACAATCTTGTCTGCCGCCTTGCCGCCATGAAGACCCGCGAAAATGCCACCAGCCGTGCCGACCACAATCACCAAAACAAGCGAGATCGCAAAAATCACTCCAGTTCGCGCAAGAGGGCCGACCATAGCGTCGGCTACGGGCAATCCCGACGCAAGAACGGTTCCGAAGTCGCCCTGCAGCGCATGAGCGCACCAGAGAACGAAACGATAGAGTACCGGCTTGTCGAGGCCGTATTGCTGCGTGAGCTCGGCCACACGCTCGGGAGTCGCCTGTAATCCGAGACGCTGCGTGGCGGCATCGCCGGGCAGAGCCTCAAGGGCGAGGAACACGAGCAGACACGTGAAGATCAGCGAGATCGCGAAGAGGAGAATACGGGAGAGTATCCGCAGTGCGCGGTGCCCTCCCGTACGGTTGGCGTTCGGTGACATGCCCTTCGTCCGATTCGCTAAGCGGAGAGGGTTGCCTTGGCGAACAGGGGCACCGAGAGCGTGATGTCTATGCCGTCGAGGCCATCTACCTGCCCGCTCAGATCGGCGCAGTATCCCCAAACGATATCGCCGCCCTCGGCCCAGAGACGCTCCTGTGCTTGGTTGAGGAGTTCCGCCCGGTCGGCCTCATCCACTGCCGAGGTTGCTTGGGCCAAGAGGGAATCGTACTCGTCATCCTTCCACTGGCTGAAGTTGTACGGCGAGCTGCCACCGGTGTACATGACGGCCGAAGCGATATACGGGCGATTGATGAGATAGGTTGCGAAAATCTGCGCTCCGTAGATGTTGTTCATGTCGGAGAACAGCGTCGTCGGATCGATCTCCTTCACCGACACCGTGATGCCCGCCTTCTCCAGCTGGGCTTTGAGCATCTCTGCAGAATCGTTGACGCCGGTGGTGGTTTCGGCGGTCGTGATCTCGAGCTCGGTCACGCCCTTTTCTTCGAGCACCTTCTTGGCGGTGTCGAAGTCGTAAGCACGCTGCTCGAGGGAATCATTGTAGCCCGGCATACCCTGGCCAAGCACATCATTGCCAACCACACCCGCAGAGCGGAAGATGGTGTCGTTCATGGTCTGGCGGTCGACGATAAGCTTGAGGGCCTCGCGTACCTCGGGATCATCGAAAGGCGCGGCGGACGCGTTGAGGCAGAAGCGGAAAGAACTCGAATTCTCGATGCCGCCGTTCAAAACGTTGAAGCCGGACTGGCCTTCGAGCGTGGCCGCGTTCGTCGTCGAGATTTGGTGGGCGAAGTCGACCTCGCCGCTCGTGAGCGCCGTGTACCTCGTCTCGGGATCGGTGATGGGGACGATCTCAACCGTGTCGATGGCCGGAGCGCCTCCCCAGTAATCGGCGTTCTTCTCAAGCACGGCTCCAGTGTCGGGAGAGAAGGAAACGAGCTTGAAGGGCCCGCTGCCGATGTCGCCAGAGAAATCGTCACCGGCGCTGCCCGCCGGGAACACGAAGGTGACGGCGGAAACGACCTCGTCCCAGAAGGTGGCTTGCGGCGAGAGAAGCTGGAGCGTGAACGTGCGCTCGTCCACAACCGAGCTGCCCTCCCAATCGACGTTCGCGTAGAACGACGAGTACATGGGTGAGGTGCCGGCGTACTGGAGGCTGTAGAGCGCATCTTCAGCCGTGACGGTCTCGCCGTCATGATACTTCACACCGTCCTTAAGGGTGACGGTCCAAGCGCTCGCATCCTCGTTGGGTTCGATGCTTTCGGCAAGCGAGTTCTCCACCACGCCGTTGCGCAGGAGGATAAGCGAGTCGTACACGTTGAGCGCAATCGCCAACGGAAGAAGCGTGCTGAAGGTGGCTGGATCCAACGTGTCCGTCGAGCTGCCCATCATGGCAACCCGCAACGTCTTGGGCGTCTCATCCGACTGAGAAGCGCCCTCGCCGGAATCACTGGTGCCCGACGAGCAGCCAGCAAGCAGCGACCCCGTGCCCATGGCGATGGCGAAGCCTCCCATCAGCTTCACGCAGTCACGGCGAGAAAGAACCCCTTTCCCCAGCATTGTTTCATCTTGTGACATATCCGCTCCAATCATTTTTTCATATCATCCCGTACATCAGCATCTATTCCTTTATATTTAGATAGACACTGTCCAATTAGAACAAGGACATTATAAGGATAAAAGGTTTCTATGTCTAACTTTTTTGTTGGTGGCTTTCGATTGAAACCTGCACAACCGTTCTTTTAAAGCCGTGTTTTACAAATCAGTTTTAGTTTGATTAACAGAAAAACTGGTTTGATACCCGGCTCGGCAATATGTCGTAAGCGAGTAGTAGAGAAGTGTATTTGAAGCGACGAAGGGGGTCTCCTGATATCCTCAGAATCAAATCGGTCTCTCCAGCCCACTAGCTCCCTGCACGCGCTTTTTTGCTTGCAGGTGGCAAAGATTTTTTAGCCATGTGGTTAGAAAGGCACGCTTTGCAAATAGCTTGCGATTACGCCCTCTTCTTTTTCTGATGGAGACAGTGAAAAGCATGTATCCCGGGAGCAATTCGGTTTGAGAGCAAAACAACGCAGGCGCCAAAAGGAGGTTGGCTTGAGGGAGTTCGACCTTGAAGACTAAATCCCCCAGGGCTTATTGCGCTGGCAGCGCCAACCGAGGTAGGTGCCCAGCCGTGAAGGAGGATGCCATTACTCAAAAAGTAACGGAGTGTTGCTATCGACTAAGAGACCGCCTCTTCAAGAAGACGATGGGGAAAGCTTATGGCACTCCAGCGTCAATCGAACACGATAGCAGCGGGTCAGAAAGAGAGACAGCACCATTTTCTCTGCTTTCTGCGAAGTACGTCTTGAAGCTTGGCATTTCAAAAAGCGAGTTCTGCAGACGTACTTTGCTGTCGGAGAAAACTTACGAGCGAATCAAATATGGTCAACTTGCAGATCGTCCTAAACCAGAAACAGTGATGCAATTTTGCGTAGGCCTCGGACTCTCTTTGGAAGAATCCGAGAATCTTTTCAATGCGGCGGGTTATTACCTTGGAGGGTGTAAGCTTCATGAGGCATACAGAGAGTTGCTGTCCATGAACGACAGCCTAACCATCTACGAGTGCAACGATGTTTTGCGTCATTTGGAGCTGCCTTTATTGGCAAGATGGATAGAGATTTCTTAGAAAGAGCACGCCCCATACCCCATAATGAAAGGGCTTCCGACGCCGTAGGCGCTTCTCCTGCACGCATCGTCCGAATTGCCTTCGATAGTGTGCACGGTTGAGCCGTCGCACGATTCCACGATGCCCACGTGGTCTGAGACGCCGTCGCCATCCCAGTCGAAGAACGCGATATCCCCGGGTGCCGGCGCGCTGCCTCCCGGCAGCCAGCGGCCTGCGGCCTTGAACCACTGCACGCCCGTGGGACAGTAGGAGAACTTGGGCATCTCGCCCGAATCGATGTATCCGCACTCGTTCGCGCACCAGCTCACGAAGCACGCGCACCATTCCACGCGGTTCTCGAACCCGTACCACGACCAGTACGACCGGCCGCCTACGTTGCCCAGCTGGCTCGCGGCGACTTCCACGATGTCGACGCCGCCGCCCGCGGTTCCGTGGAGCACTGCCCGCCATGCGGCGTCGTAGCGCTCGTCCAGAAGCTCGCGCAGCGTTTCGAGCTGTCCCGCGTCGAACCCGTAAGCCGACGCCATCTGCTCCGGGGTCTTGGCTGAAAGAACGACGCACAGCATCTTGGCGGGCGGGGTGCCTTCACCGTCGGAACCGCTCGGCTCGGCTTCTTCGATTTTGACCTCGATGGAGTTCATGTCCCAGAACACGGCGCGCAGCGCATCCTGCCGCGCGGCGTCGAGCGTCAGCACGTCGAGCGGGTTGTCGGCATCCGCCGCCAGCTTGACCGCGAACACGGCGAGGGTTTCCTTCCACGGGTTCTTGCTGCCCGAAACCGAAGCCTCGTCGCACTCCGCCGACGCCTTGGCCTCCTCCACCTTGGCGGCGTGCTCGGCGTCTATCTCCGCCATCACCTCGCGGAGCGAGGGGTTTCCGTCGCCCATATCGCCGCCCATGAGGAAGATGCCGAACGCCGAGGTGGCGATGAATGCCGCGAGGCACGCCACCACGACCACCGCAGCTGCGGACGAGCCGAGGCCGGCGAGCGCCGCTGCTGCCGCCCGCGCCTGGAGCGCGGCCATGCGCGCGAAACGGCCCGCGCTGTTTGCCGCCCGCCGCGCGGCGGCGTTCGCGCCCTTCGCCGCGGCCTTGCGAGACGTCCAGGCCGCGCGTGCGCGCGACGCCGCCTGTGCCCTCGCGCGCATGGCATCTCGGGCGCGCGCATTCGCCGACCGGGGCGTTCTCGGCGAAGGACTCAATGCTTCGCGGCTTGGCCCGCAGGATGCCGCGCAACCCCTCGGCGTGCGACGTTCGCCGCGCTCTGCGGACGGGAAGGTCGTGCGCGCGCGTTCCTTGGGGACATTGCGCCGCCGGATTGCGCGGGCGACCCGCGCACCGTTCGCTGTGGCCGCGAAGCCCTCGTGCGCCGTTCGCTCCGATTCGCCGCGCGCCGCCGCCCAGCCGCCTTCGGCTTCATCGCCCCTTCGTTCGCGTGTGTGTGCGGGGTTTGCCGCCTTCGCCGTTTCGCCGACGCGCAGCGCTGCGGGCCGCGCCGCCTTTTGGAGAAGCGCCGCGCGGTCGAGGGTCTTCACGTTCCTGGCGACGACGCGCTCCTTGATGTCGCTCGGCAAGGCGGCCTCCTTTCTGCTTCGTCACTCCCCGGGCTTCGTGGTCATGAGACGGTAGAGTTCGGTGCCCCTCGGGAAGTGGTTGGCGAACGGCACGATGGCGCCGCCGTAGCGCAGGAGGCCGCAGCCCGCCTCGGCGTTCGTGATGTAGCCCATTTGCTCGCGGCTGATGTTGAGGAGCTCGCCAAGCTTCCCGCGGTCGGCGGCCGCCTGATTGAGCATGACGATGAGCTCGGAGTTGGAGAGCATCGTGGAGGCTAAGACCGAATCGAGCAGGTACTCCACGTTCTGCGTGATGGCCGTGGGATAGGCGTTGCGCTTGCGGAAGCGGCGCCACGCGCTGTTGAAGAACGCGCCGGAGTACTCGTTCTCGAACACCACGTGGAACTCGTCTATGAAGATGTGCGTGCGCCTGCCCGCGCGCCAGTTGTCCGTCACTCGGTTGAGCATCGCGTCGGTGATGACGAGCAGCCCCATGGTCTTGAGCTGACGGCCGAGGTCCATGATGTCGTAGACGAGGAGTCTGTTGCGGGTGTCCACGTTGGTTGGGTGGGCGAACGCGTCCAGCGTGCCCGAGGTGAACAGCTCCAGCGAAAGCGCCAGGTCGCGCGCCTGCGGCTCGGGCTGGGCGAGCAGTTTGTCGCGCAGGTGGGCGAGCGTGGGCGCCTCGCCGCCGCGCAGGTAGTCGGCGTACACCGCCGAGGTGCAGCGGTCCACGACCGACTTGGCCTGCGGCCCCAGTCCCCGGCGGTCGAGCTGCTCGAACAGTGACAGCACGAACTCGCTCTTGTCGGCCACGGGGTTGCCTCCCTCGCCGTAGCCCTCCACCATGTCCATGGCGTTGATGTGGTGGGGGCTGCCCGCCGCGATGCGCACCACCTCGCCGCCCAGTGCCTCGGCGAGCGAGGCGTACTCGCGCTCGGGGTCGCATATCACTATGTCGTCGTCGGTCGAGAGCGCAAGCATAGCTATGAGCTCCTTGGTCGAGAAGCTCTTGCCCGAGCCCGGCACGCCCAGCACGAACGCGTTGGGGTTCAGGAGCCGCGACTTGTCGCACAGGATGAGGTTGCGCGATATGGCGTTCTCGCCGAAGTACATGCCGCCCTCCTCCATGATCTCCTGCACGCGGAACGGCATGAGCACGGCGAGGCTCTCGGTGGTGAGCGTGCGCATCGCCTCGATGCGACGCACGCCTATGGGCAGCGCGGTTGACAGCCCGTCGAGCTGCTGGAAGCGCAGGACCGAGAGGCGGCACAGGTGCTTGCGCGCGCACGAGAGCAGCGCCTCGGTGTCGGCGTCGAGCTCCTCAGGCGTGTCGGCAAAGTGGACGAGCGTCACCGTGGCGAGCATCATGCGCTGGTCGCGCGACATGAGGTCGTCCAGGAACTCGCGGCTCTCCTTGCGCTGCTGCTCCATGTCGTAGGGCACGGCCACGTTATAGTTCATGTTGGCGTTCTGCCGGCGCGTCCAGTTGGTGATGTTCGTCTCCACACCGAGCAGTCGCCGCTCCACCTCGCGCACCGCCTCGTCAGTGGGCACGGGGACGACGTCTATGGAAAGCGCCATCGCGCGCCTCGCGTCGGTAAGCTCGGCCAGAAAGCCGTCCTTGATGTAGGACGCGTAGTCGGTCAGGTACAGGGCGCGCGCCCAGCGGCCGCCCACCCGCAGGCGGTCGGCCTCAATGCCCGCGCCCTCGGGCGCAACGGCGTCCTTGAACGAGTGCCCCCGGCGCATCGAGGCGCGCACGTCGATGGGCAGGTCGTCGGCGCCGCCCCGGTAGAAGCCCCTCAGAAGCCGCAGCTTGCCCTCTGCGTCGAGCTCCTCGCAGTGCGCCCCGAGGCGCGCGAGGTGCGCGGCCGTCTCCGCCGACGCGCGGTTGAAGTAGGAGCGGACCTCCTGGATGCTTCTCCCTCCCACGGCGATGGTAAGGTATATCTCGCGCACCATGGAATTCGCCCCCGTGGCCTTCTCCATGAGCATGGCGTTGTACTCCTCGCGGTAGCGGTCGAGCCCGTCGCCCTTGGGCGGTATGAGGATGCGCCGCCCGAGGGCTTCGGCGTCGAGCCTGCGCACCGCCACGGTGACCTTGGCCCGCGCGTCGGAGTCGAAAGAGTTGAGCAGGTCCGAGTAGCCCAGGAACATGGCCTCCTTATCCTCCTTTGACGCCGCCGCGTAGTTCACGTCGCTCACGCGCCAGGTCTTCGCGTACTCGCCGTCGTCGGTGAGGCACACGCCGTCGGGCCAGATGCGGCGCACGGGCACGGCGTCCTCGGCGGTTTTCGGCGGGACGAACCGCGTGCCGCCTTTGCGCCGCCTAGCTGCGAGTGCGGCCATGATGCCCTCCTTTCTCGCGGCGGATGCCCTTCGCGCGATGCGGCGTGCAGACGGCCTCGTAGTACAGGTTCTGCGGGCGCGCGGGCAGTTCCTTGGGGGTCAAAAGCGCGTATTTGGCCCACGCCCACGCCGCGCGTTCGACCGCCATGCCGTGCCAGGTGACGAACCCCAGCGCGGCGAACGGGGCCGCTCCCGCGATGCACGCCCAGGAGAGCTCGTCCAGTCTCAGGAAGGGCGACAGCCCGAAGTAGAGCCCCACGGCGGCGACGCAGGCGAGCAGCGCGAAGACGCACTGCCGAAGCGACATGCCGAAGAACACCCCCTCGGTATACTCGCGTATCTCTCGGTTGACCTTCACTTCCACTTCTTGCTCCTCTCTGCCTGCGCGGCGAAGCGGGCGCGTAAAGCGCCCCGCGCGCGGCGCGGGCAATGTGTTCGTTCGGTTGTTTCGGGAAAGGGGAGGGGCGTCAAAGCCCCATCATCTCGCGCACCACGCGGTCGGCCATCTTGACCATGCCCGTGAGCACCAGCATGTTGAAGGCGAGCTCTCCCACGTACGACCACACCTGCGTGACCACGGGAGCCTCGGCGTCCACCACCGGCGGCGCCGATGCGAACAGCGAGAATATGACGCATGCGAGCAGGATGACCGCGCCCTCGAGGCACACGGCCCCGTAGCTTTTGAGGAACGCCTTGCCCACCGACTGGCTCGGCTCGCCCGCGAAGGTGGACAGGGGTATGGGCGCGAGCGCGGTGTACATGTATATCTTGAAGAACCTGCCGTACACCGCCAGTATCATGATGAACGAGAGCACCGTGACGAGCAGCCCGCCGAGCAACGTCACCGCCCACAGGGGTATGGCGTCGAGGAAGCCCACGTCCTCGATGGCCTCCACCATCTCGCCGGGCAGCGCGGCGGGCGCGGCCGACGCGAAGCCCACGGTGTCCATCATGTCGCCGATGAGCCCCTGCACCACGTCGAGGAACGCCATCATGAGCTCAAGCCCGTAGACGACGGCGGCGTGCGCCAGCACGAACCGCACGAACAGCTTCAACACCACCTCCGGGCGCTTGGCCTCGGCGAACGAGCCGCAGGTCTTCACGAGGCCCGACAGGAAGAACAGCACGAGGAGCGCGAGCGCCACCGCCTGCACGGCGCCGTGGATGGAGAGCACCGCGTCCCATATCCCGCCGCCCCGGAAGTCGGCGGGCGACGCCGTGAGCAACCCCACGATCTCGCCCATCTTCTCGTTCCACGTGTCGAGCGCTCCCTGGAGGTTGCTGACCACCCAGTTGTCCGAATCCAACGGCCCGCCTCCTTTCGGGGCCCGCGCGACGGGCCTATCCGACGATGATGTCCAAGATTTCCTTCGCGAACGTGATGACCACGCCGCCCGCCAGGGTCAAAAAGCCGTTGGCGCGCTGGGACGGGTCGTGGCTCTTGAGCGACATGCCCACCTGCACCACGCCGAAGCCGAGCAGGATGAGCCCGACGCTCCTGATGAGCCCGAAGATGAACGTGGAGAGGTTGTCCACCGCCGCTATCGGGTCGGTCGCCGCGAACGCGGCAGGCGGCTCCAGCGCCAAGGCCGAAGCGGCGCAGACGGCGATTGCCGCCATGAGCCGCGCGCGGGCTGCGGGGCGGGCCTTCTTCCCCTCAGTGGTCTTTCTCATGCGTTGGTTCTCCTTTCCCGCCCGCCGCCTCCGCCGCGAGCGCTGCCTCGGCCTCCTCCCCGTCGAGCACGACGCAGCCCGCAGGCGCGGCCTGCGCGCTCGCGGGGGCAACGCCTTCGTAGGGCGCCACGGCGGCGCTTGCCAGCGGGCAGGCGCCGTGCTCGTAGGGCGGCGCGCCGCCCTCGGGGGTGAGCCGCGCGGCGGGATGCCGCGCTATGTCGAGCTTTAAGTCGATGATGGGGCGCTCGCCGCGCACGAAGAGCAGCGCGCGGGAGTTGTCGAGCATGCGCACCTCGTCGGGCGTCATGAGCTCGCGCCCCGAGATCTGCTGGTTGGTGGACCAGCTGCCGCCCCTCCCGGTGGTCCTGCCGTGCGTGTCGAGGTCGATGGTCTCCTTGCCCAGAAGCTCGCTGACGTACTTGTGGGTGGATTGCTCGTTGCCGCCCAGGTACAAAAACTCGTCGCAGTTGCCGACGATGGACTCCCACTGCTTGTCGAACAGCGCCCGCAGCTGCGCCATGTTCTGGATGATGATCGACGCGGACACCCCGCGCCCGCGCATGGTGGAGAGTATCTTCTCAAAATCATTGGGTAAGCTCACGTTGGCGAACTCGTCCATGAGGAAGTGCACGTGCACGGGCAGCTGCCCGCCGTGTTTTCCGTCCGCGAGCGCGAAAAGCTGCTGGAACAGCTGCGTGTAGAGGACGGACACCAGGAAGTTGAAGCTGGTGTCGTTGTCGGGTATGACTGCGAACAGGGCCACCTTGCGCTCCCCGAGCGACGGCAGGTCGAGCTCGTCTGTGGCGGTGAGCGACGCCAGGGCGTCGAGGTTGAACTTCTCCAGCCTGGAGGCGAGCGTCACCTGGATGGATTTGAGCGTCTTGGCCGAGCCGGAGCGGTAGCTGCGGTAGTATTTGAGCGCGATGTGGCCAGGGTCCCTCATCTCCAGCCGGTCGAACAGCTCGTCGAGCACCGAGGCGTAATCGTCGTCGTCCTCGCGCACCTCGCCGGCGCGCAGCATCTCCATGAGGGTGGCGTAGTTGCGCTCCTCGGGCGGTGCCTCGTGCACGAGGTAAAGCAGAAGCGCCAGGTGCAGCATCCCGGCGGCCGTGTCCCAGAAAGGATCCTGGCTCTGCGCGCCCTTGGGAGTCGTCGCCTTGAACAGGTTGGTGTTGAGCCGCTGCGCGTCCGCGTCCGACTCGATGTAGGAAAGCGGGTTGTAGCAGTGGGACCTCTCCATGCGCACGAGGTCGAGCACGCGCACCTCGTAGCCCCTCGATTCGAGCAGCCCGCCCACGGCGCGCACGATCTCGCCCTTCGGGTCGAGCACCACCATCGATGTGTTGGCCTGGCAGGCGTTGGGCAGGCTGAACCCGCGCGTCTTGCCTGCGCCCGAGCCGCCCACCACGAGCGTGTTCATCGAGCGCCTGTGGGCGTGGGTGTCGTAGCTCATGCGAAAATTGCGCGTGAGCAGCTTGTCGCCTGCGGGGTCGCGCCCCCGGTAGCGGTGGCAGATGCGGCGGGCGTCACCCCACCGGGCGCTGCCGTGCTCCTCGCCGGGGCGCAGGTTGCGCCGGGTGAGCAGCCACGCCGCCGCGCAGGCGGCATACAGGACCAGGAACAGCAGCGCCCATCGCGCGCCGCCCGCCGTGGGCTTCGTCGAAAAGGGATCCGAGAACGCCGCGATGAGCGAGGCGAGCGACCCCCCGCCGTCCAAGGCGGGGGCGGCGACGAACCCCGCCCACGCCGCCAGCGGCGCGGCGAGCGCGGCGGCTGCCGCCTCGCCAGCCGTCGGGGGCCTCATCTGCCCTCCGACCTGTCGCGCCGCCTTTCGGGCGGGGCCATGCGCTCCGACACGTCGCGCGCGGCCTTGCCGATCTCGCCCAAGGCGTCCCTCACCTCGCGCGCGCTCGCTTCCAGTGGCGCGGGCGCGGCGACGGCTCCCGAACATTCGAGTCCCAGGCGGCGGGCGGCTATGCCCGCCGCGAGGTCGGCCTTCGCGGCGTGCGTCTCCCTGTCGTAGGCATCGAGGCCGAGCGCCATGCTGGCATGCGCCGCCTCGACTATCAGCGCCGAGAGCAGCTGCGGCTCATCGAGCCCTCGCTGCACCCGTATGGCCCCCGAGGCGTGATCGTACTCGGCGGGGACGACGCCGAGGTCGTCAACCGGCTCTATTCTCGTCGGCGAGCGAGCGACCAGCGCCGCGAGCGCGGCGTGAGGGTCCACTCTGCGCGGCAGGCATGGCCGCGCGGTGGTCTGCGACACGTCGAACACCTTGCGCACGTCGTACAAGACGCCGATGCTGCCGTCGTCGCGCACGTACTCCTTGACGGGTTCGATGATGGGGATCGCCTTCTGCCCGCGCCTCACCGACGCTCCCTGCCTGCGCCAATGCTCAGCCGTGCCGACGCGCGTCGCGTTCGGCATGCGGTCGGCTATGAGCAGGATGTTCGTGGCGGAATGGTGGGGCAGCTGCGCCGCCACCCGCATGTACGTCTCCAGCGCCGCTGGATCCGAATTCGCGCGCAGCGCGGCGGCGTCGGCGCGGTCGAATGCCTCTTGGCGCTCGCTCTGCTTCCGCTCCGCCCACGCTTGCTTGTCGAACTCGCCTTCCGGCGCGAATTCCCGGCTACTGCGTTCTTCCATCATCCGGTAGATATCTTGCATGCTCTACCTTCCTTTCTCCAGGGCGCGCGCCATGGGCTTGCGAGTCGCATGCGCTTCGCCGCTCATTTCGCGTGCCGCCGATATGGCGCGCATCTCCGCGCGCACGGACAGCCTGCCGCAGCGCTTGCGCGCTGCCTCACCATCCTTTTCTGAGAGCCGTTTTCTCGCGGATGTAGGCCCTGACGGACGGCTTTCCGCCGGGGCTTGCGCTAAAGGGGAGGCGTCGCTGTCGCCCGGCGATGCCAGCAAATCATCGAGGAGCGCCGCAGCTTGTTCGGGTGCGCGCGGCGCCTGCGCGGCGTGCGCGCGCCCATCGTGCCGATTCCCCTCGCGCGGCTCGGGCGCTTCGCGGGCGTCGTCTCTCATGCGGCACAGGCCGAGCCTCTCCGCGATGCGGTTCACCTTGCTCGCGTCCTCGGCCCGCACCAGAAGATCGACGGATTCGCCGTCCTTCTGCTTCACGACGGCGTATGCGATGCCGTAGCGTCGGGCCTCCTTCGCGAACCCTTTCAGATCGTCAAAGCGGATGGGGAACACGCGCAGCTCACGGCCCGATTTGAGCATCGCCGAAAGCCGCGCCCTGCCCTTGGTTTTCTCGTTGCTCGCCGCGGCCGCCAGCAGCATGGCGGCCGCGTTCTTCGCGCCGGCGCCCGTGATGCGCAGCGCCACCTCGGTTCCCTCGAGCGTCATCCTCACGATCTGCTCAGCAGCCTCGCTCGATGCGTCCATGACCTTCCACCTGCCTTTCCTCTCTGTTCGCTTCGGCGCCCTCGATCTGCGCGATGCGGGCCGGCAGCTCGGCGCTTCTTGCCCGGATGCGCGCGCAGGCGCGCGCCTCGCGCCTTGCGCCCCGCAGCTCCGACGCTATCTCGGCGATGCGGGGGTTTGGGGGCGCGGGGGATCCCGCCGCCTTGGAGCGCCTCGCCTCGTTGCGCAGCGCGCGGCGTTCGGCCTGCAGCGCCTCGGACTTGTCGGCCAAGGCTCTTTCGTATGCCGCCAGCTGGGATCGCGTCTCTATCCCCTCGCGCGCGAGCAGCGCGAGCTCCCCCGATATGGCTTCGAGTTCGCGCAGATCCTCGCGCAGCAGGAAATGCGCCCGCCCGCCTGGCGCCCTCTGCCTCTTCGCGCCGTTGAGCAGCGCCATGTACCTGCGGTACAGGCTCACGAGCGTGCCCTTCGGCACGGGCGGGCGCTCCTTGGGAGCGGGCCTCGGCCTGCCGAGGGGCAGGCGCTGGCGGCTGTTGGCGAGGATGCGCGCGCCGATGCCCTCCTGCGAGTACGCGTCCCCGAAATTGCGGCGCAGGCGCACGAAACGCTCCTTGCCGGGCGGGCGCACCGATATGTCCTTGCCCACCTTCACGTCGTAGCCCATCGCGCGCAGGTTCGCGTGGAACTGGCGCATGCTCGCCGCACGCCCTACGGCCTCGTCCACGTCGGCCTTCACGAGCGAGCGCCACGTGGGGCGCCCCTCGCGCTCGGCGCGCCATTCGGCGTGGTGGCGCGCGCCGCCGCGCCCGGGGCTCTCCACCACCGAAAGACCATGCTCCCGGCACAGTTCGTCGGACGCTTCGCGCATCGCGCGGTAGCAGGCGGCGTCTCGGTGGAAGCGCCTGCCGTCGGCGAAGGACACAGAGTTGACCACGAAGTGGTTGTGGAGGTGGGCCTTGTCCAGATGGGTGGCCACCACAACCTCGAAGCGGCCGCCCCACAGCTCTTGGGCGAGGGCGACGCCCACCTCGTGGGCCGTGGCGGGGTCGGTCTCGCCGGGCGCGAACGCCTGGTATCCGTGGAAGGCCACGATGCCGCCCGTCTTGCCGTATTGGCGCTTGGTCGCGTTCATCTCTTCCAGCGCCGTGGCGGGCAGGCAGTTGACGCCGGTCACGTACAGCTGCCGCTCGGTCTTGCCGGGGTCGGCGGCGTAGAGGATGGCGGCGCCCACGCCCTGGAGCTCCCACTCGTCGGGCGAGCCTTCGGCCTTGTCCGGGTTCCCGGCGTACCCGAGCACGCGCGCCAGGCGCCCTTCGACCTTCCAAATCGACGTGACGGCCACCTCATCGCCTCCTTCCCGGCTCTTTGACCGCCGCCACGATCTCGCGGAGCGCGGCTTCGAGCCTTCGCGCCTCGGCGTCGTAGCGGGCGGCGTCCACGGTGCCGAGGGCGTGGGCCTTGCGCGCGATCTGGTTGAGGTTGTTCCCGATGGCGTGCAGCTCGCGGGTCATCGCCAGGTAGTCGGGCGGCGGCTTCGGCCTCGGGTCGATGCCCCCTATGAGCGCGCGCAGGTACGCCTCCTGCGACCAGCCCGCCCTGCGCGCCGCCTCTTTGAGCCGCGCCAGCTCTTCCTCCGTGAGCCTCACCGTGGCCTTGCGCGTGCGCCTTTCCATTCGCCGCCTCCCTTCGCGGGGTTGCAGGGGGTGCCCCCTGCGTCTGCCGAGCGCCAGCGCTCGGCGTTGCTTGCTGGTACGCGACGGTTTTCCGCCGCCTCGGCGGCGGACTTCGCAACCCGCCGAAAGAAAGATCACCTTCCCCTGTCGGGCGCTCGGCCTCTGGAGCGGCGGGCCAAGAGGAACTCATTCACGTCCTTACCCTCCGGGGGAGGCTCCATCGACGCCGCCACGCCGCGAGAAGCGGCTGCGCGCGCGATCTCGCGGGCGGCCCGCCTGCCCGCCTCGTCGTTGTCGAGATGCAAGGCCAACGAGGCGATGTATGGGCGGTCGTCAAGATGCTGCGCGAGGGCGAGCGGCAGCTTCGGGGCTCCGTTGCGCGCATGGGGGACCGACACCCCGCCGAGGGACAGCATCCCCAAGCTGGCCGTCTGCTTGCCCTCGTGCTCGAGGATGGTCGCGTAGGAAAGCGCGTCTATGGCGCTCTCGAAAACATGGAGCACGCCGTTGTTTCGGACGCTTTGCAGGGAGAACGCGAAGCGCTTGTCGGATCTGGGAGCCTCGCCCTTGAAGCCTCCCTCGCACGAGCGCAAGGCCGCGTACCTCGGAACGCCCGTGCGGTCCCTGCCGACGAACACCGCGCACGCGACCCCGCCGCGCATGGTGCCGTAGACGTCTCCGGCATCCACGAGGCCCTTCAGCAGGCTGCGCGAGATGCCGCGCGATTCGAGGTACCGCATCGCATCGTCGTCGGCGCACCGGCGTGGGAGGCGAAACGCCGGGCGCGGCGCGCTCGCCGGTGGGGCGGCATGCGCGGGCGGGGATGCTCTCGCAACGGCAGGGCGGTCGGCCCGCAGATGCTCCACGGCGTCGAGGAAGGCCATGTCGCGCACTTTGACGAGGAAGTCGAGCGCGCTCCTGCCGCCGAGACCCCGGCTCCACCAGAACCACTTGCCGTTGGAGATCTTAAGGCTGTCGTGTTCCTTCGTGCAGTAGACGCCGGGCGAAATGCGCACTAGCTCGTCGGGTTCGCGCTCTTGCAGGTAAGTAAGCAGGTCAACCCGCTTCACTTCAGCGATGATTTCAGGGTCGACGTATGGCATGTTTTCGTCCTTTTCTTGTCTTCGGATTTGCCTGTGGCCGCCGGAGCGGCGCGGCGTGCCCCCATTCGCCTTCGCTTCGCCATGCCGATTCGAGATGCGCGGAACGCGGCGTGCCCAAGAGACACTGAAAGGGGTAGAATGGCGGGCATGGTGAATCCGAGTGAAACATACACTGCATGGAGCATCGGGGAGGGCGCGCACGAGGTGACGGGGCTCAAGCCGATGCTGAACCCGGAGGAGCAGGTTGCGCTTCTGAAGGCGAAAGGCGTCTCGTTCGAGCGATGCGGCGAGGAGCAAGCCGCGGACGCTTTGGCCCGCCGGGGAACCTTCGTGCACCTCGCGTCATGCCGCAGGCTGTTCCAGAAGCACGCGTCCGGCGACGACCGGGGGAAGTACGTGAGGCTTGACTTCGCCGACCTGCTGGCTCTCGATGCGCTCGACGACGAGCTCCGCAAGGCGTTCCTAGCTGTCTCGCAAGACGTGGAGCGGCTGGCCAAGACCTCCATGGTGACGCGCGCCTCCAGGCTCGACGACGAGGACGGCTACGGCATAGTCGCCGATTTCATGAGGGCGCAACAGAGGAGATACCGCAGCTACATCGAGCGGGATCTCTCCTCGCGCATGTCCGCCGGCATCGTCGGCGACGTTTACACCGGGCGCATCATCGGCCATTACCGAGACGCGATGCCCGTATGGGCGTTTTTGGAGGTGGTCACGTTCGGAACGGCGCTGGCCTTCTGCCTGTTCTGCTCCGAGCGATGGGACGACGCCGTCATGCGGGAGGAGCACTACATCCTCAAGGGCGTGAAGGCCGTGAGGAACTGCTGTTCCCACGGCAGCTGCATAGTCAACGGGATGGACGGCTCCAACGAGTGCGATTACGCGCTTTCCAGCCTGGTCTACGATTGGCTCGCCGAGAAAGGCGTCGGCAACAGCAAGACGCGCCGCGCCAAGTTAAGGAACCGTCGTATGCAGCAGCTCCTCGAGACGCTCGTGATGTTCGACCGATTGGGAGGGCCGGCGATCTGTCCCCGTTCGACGGCGCTGCTGGAAGGGCTGCGCGCGAGTCTTCTCGGCACGTGCGAGAGCTACGGCGTCCAGAACGGGTTCGTGTCGTACCTGAGGTTTCTGGCGAATCTCATTGACAAGGCGCTCGGCTGATGGCACCATAACCTCAGATTCAAAAACCTTCGGGTTTTGTATGGGCCAATCCCGCTGGGATTGGCTCTAGTTTTTTGGGCTTGGTTGGCTCTCACGTCGCTTCAACTGCGTCTTCCGAACCGACGTCCGGCAGATCGCCCTCGTTTGCCCGACGGCGGAGCTCGGTTTGGCGGTGACTTCCATGAACACAAAAGGGCCGAAAAAGAAGAAGCAGCATTACGTTCCGAAGTTCTACTTGCGTGGGTTTTGCGGGAGCGGCGACACGGTGTTCGCGCTAGATAAGGAGTCGGGGGGAATATTTACACCCTCGGTTGGCGATTTCTGTGCGGAGAGGTACCTGTACGAATCCCTATCGAACGACCCCAACTGGTACAAGGGGAAATTTGTCTATCCGAACTACACCGAGGACGGCCTCTGCGAACTGGAGAGCGCTTTTGCCCCCGTCCTGAAAAGGGTGGCGGCCCTGTGCGTGCCGAACGCCCCGTTCACGTGCGTCGGCGATGACGACGCGAGAATCATCGCGTCTTTTGTGGCGAATGCGATTGCTCGCCATCCCAGCGTGTTCAAGCCCCTCCGGAATGAGCTTATGTTGTCGGCTTCGGAAGAAGACCTCTCTCCGTATCGCGACCTTATGAGGGCTCTGGGGCACGAGGGCGCGTTCGAGGGGGTGGCGGCGGAAGGCGTCACGCGCCGCCTGCTGCTAGATACGGGCGACGGGTCCTACCAAGGGCTCATCGTAGGAGAGCTGCTCGAAATGGAGGGGATCGTCCTGCGCGCGCCCGGGTGCGCCTCGTTCGCCACCGCGTCTTTCCCCGTCCTCCCCGTTGTTCGGGAAACAGGGGGGCGGGATCGCCTCTCCTCTCTGTACTGCCCTATCAGCCCGAATGCGGCCGTCATCTACGGCCCCGGCCCCCGTCGGGGGATGGGAGGTTGCGAGCTGCTCGGCGCGCGCGATGTCGTCAGGCTCAACGCCGCCTACTTCGAGGCGGACTTCGTCCGCTTCGTCGTAGCGAAGGACAGGCGGACCCTGGAAGAGGCCCGCTCTTTCGCCGAGGCTAAACGGCCTTCTCCACCCTCTCGCCGATCCATTTGACGACCGGGACGGCCATGGCGTTTCCGAGGGCTCTGTAGCGGCGGCCGTCCGGAGCCGGCTTGCCGCGGAACTCCACGTTCGTCCAGTTGTCCGGGAAGCCTTGCAGCCTCTCGCACTCCAACGGCGTGAGCCGCCTGACCGCCGGACCCTGCAGGACGTGGCTCGCCTGCTTGACGCCGGGATGCGCGGCGAGCGCGCCCACGTGGCTGCCCGACCCGCCGACGAAGCGCACCTCGTCGCGCGTGTTCTGGGCGAACGCCGCGACGGGGCCCACGCACGACGGGGAGCCGCCCACCTTCAGCGTGCCCGCCAGGTCCACGTCGCACGCCGCGTTGGCCGCGTCCCCCGAAAGGCACGCCATGGGCGGCCCCTTGGCGACGTTCGCCGTGAGGCACCCGCACAGGCCGTCGCCCACGTGCGCGTTCGCATGGGTGGACGCGAGGCACAGGGCCTCGCGCGGCGGCCCGCCCGCAGGCAGGGCCACGGCGTGGCGGTCGGCGGCGGTGAGGGTGTACATGCCTTTCTCGTCGGGGTCGCAGAAGCCCGCGCCATTGCCCCCGTTTTCAGGCTTTCGGCCTATGGAGTTGCCAACGATGCCGTAGACGGCGGGCGCGTGCCAGTCGGCCGTGAGGGTGGGCGATTGCTCGGCGGCGTGGCCTACCGACCCGCTGGCGGGGGCGGCGGAGTACTTGAAGCCTGCCGTTCGAGCGCCTCCTCCAGCTGCGGCGGCAAGGAGCGCCCTCTTCTCCTTGCCCGGCGGATGATCCCAGCGCATGCAGTGGGGCTCAAATAGTATCTCGCAGGCACGGGCGGCGCTTCCAAGCACTCCGACAAGAAAGACACGCTCGCGTCGCTGGGCCAAGCCGAAGAATTGCGCGTCCAGAATTCTCCATGCCAGACCGTACCCGACCTCATCCATCGCCCGGAGCAGGCATCGGAAAGCCTCCCCGTTCTCGCTCGAGAGCGCTCCCGGGACGTTCTCCCAGACAAAGCATCTCGGCATGACCTCACATACAGCTCGAATAAATTCGAGCATGAGGCCCGACTCGCCTTTGAGCCCCGTTCTCTTTCCGGCGACGGAAAAGCTCTGGCACGGGCTTCCGCCGATGACAACGTCGATCTCGCCACGCATCTCCTTCCACTCGACCTTCGATATATCTCCCAGGTTGGGCACGCTCGGGAAGCGAGTAGCGAGAACCGCGTTGCAGAACGGGTCGATCTCGCTGAAGGCGACCGCCTCCCAGCCGAGCGGCCCCCACGCGCAGCTCGCCGCCTCGATGCCTGAGAAAAGGCTCACGTACCTCACGAAGCCCCCTTCCCGCCGCGCGCTGCGGCGTTGGCTATTGACGACACCTTGCCGGGGGCGGCGCCCTCCCCGAACACGGCGACCATGCTCGGAAAGGGCGCGGGGCCCTGAGCGACGCCGGCGAGCTCGAACCTGATGCGGCCGCGAACGAGCCTTATCTCTGCATGGCCGAGGATGTAACGGTAGAACCACTCGGTGTCCGTGCGCGCCGCCACCAGCAGCGCGACCGTCGTGCGCGGCTTGGCGCCCTCGATTGCCGCCTTGCGCGCCCATGCCCCGACGCCCCGGCCGTAGGGCGGATTCACCCACACTCTCTCGCCGCCCCAGTCGGCCGCGAGCCCGTCGTCTCGTTTGGTGAGGTGCCTTTCGCATTTGGCGTTGGCGTCCGAGCTCGCCGCGTCGAGGGTGAAGTGGAACCCGGAATCGAGCGCCAAGAACAGCCACGCGGGGGTCTCCCAGTCGCCGCGCGCCGACGAGAAGGCCGCCCCGCCGGCGCCGGTGAAGCCGCCTGGCGGCGCTGCTGCCGCGCTTTTCACCGGCATAGCCCCGCCGCCTTTCGGATGGGCACCTCGCGCTCGCACACGTCAACGATGTGCAGGCACAGCCTCTCGGGGATGCGCCCGCGCTCGCGCGCGTTCGCCAGGCCCTGCGTGCCGGACTTCGACCCGCGCGGCGCCGACTCGTGGCAGGGCGCTCCGTTGCGGCACGGCGGGCGGAATCGCGGGTCGGAGGCGTTCGTGAATATGTCGGTCGGCTTCATGGCCCTCGCGCCGTATTGGCAGTAGGTGACGGTGTGGCGGGGGATGACCGCCATCATGTCCTGCTTGCGCAGGCCCGCGCGCGGGTTCTCTATGAAGTAGAGCGCCGGCCTCAGATCGCGGATGAGGCGGAGCATCGCCAGATCCACCCGGTCGCATTTGAGCGCGTAGTCGCTCACGGGGTCCAGGTTGCCGGTGTTGGCGTTCTTGCGCCTGTGGCGCGATATGCCCGCCATGGAGAACGTGGCGCAGTCCGGCGACGCCCACACCACGTCGGGCCGGCCGAATGCGCGCAGGACGTCCGGCGCTTTCAGGAACTCGATGTCGGCGTGGAGGTCGGCGGGCAGCGATTCGTCCCACTCCACCGAGAACACCTCGTGGCCCCGCTTTTCGAACGCCTCGCCGATGGAGCGCGTTCCGCTGAACAGTTCGAGCACTTTCATAAACATTCCCCCTTCGCGAAAAGGAACGCCCCGGCGTTGCCGCCAAGGCGCTCCATCGACCGATTCCGGTTTGCCGGCGATGAGGCGCATCTCGCGCGGCGCGGTGTGCGCCCTCACCGTTCGAACTCCTTTTTCTTTTCGGCACGTTCCGGCTCATGACCGTCGTCGCACAGCTGCTCGGGGCCGCTTTTTCCCACGTCGAGCAGGGCGTCGAGCTCCGCGAGGCGGGCGGACTTCTCTTTCAGCTCGCCTTCGTGGGGAAAAGGTTTGGTGGCCTCGGTGCGCGCAGCCTCCATCTGCCTGCGGGCTTCTTCGAGGCGCGCGCGGCACTCGTCAGCCTCCGCGCCCATCTTGGCGATGGCGTTGTCCAGCCTCGTCACGGCGCCTGCCGCATCACCGCCCAGCTCGCATTTGTGCTCGGCTTCGCCGACGATGCGCATCTCGAACGCCGCGCTCATGCGGTCGAACGTCAACTCCAGGGAGAACCCCCGGTACGACCCGAGCGGCATGGCCCCCGTCTCGGTCATCTCGCCGCGCGCCGCGAGCACCGCCTCGCCTGCCGCCGCACGCTCCCGGAAGGCGGTGCCGCGCACTTCCATCGAAAATGCCTCCTTCGTCGGCGGCGGGTTCGCCCTTGCCTTCGCGGCATCGGCCTCCAGCGATTCGAGGCGCGCCGACAGCGACGCCATGCGCTGCGGGTAGTCCTTGGCGGCCTTGTCCTCCAGCGCGTACTTCTGCGCTAGGTGGTCGGCCTTCAGCATCCGCAGGCGGGACACCTCGACATCGAGGCCCATGCGCTCCTTGACGAGCGGGTTTCCCGTGGCGAGCGCTTTGAGCTCGGCGTAGGAAAGCGCCGCCTCGTCAACGTCGGCGGCTGTGCGAACGGGCGACTTCGAAGTCATGACCTGCGCTATGAATCGCTGCTTTCCCTCTACGAGCTGGTAGAGGTACGCGTCGAAGGTGCCTTCGGTGACGTAGCGGTACGCCTCCACCTCGGCATTCATGTTGCCCTGGCGCTCGATGCGCCCGAGGCGCTGCTGGAGGTCGGCGGGGCGCCACGGGCAGTCGAGGTCGTGGATGGCGGCGAGCCTGCGCTGCACGTTGGTGCCCGCGCCCATCTTCTGCGTGGACCCCATGAGGATGCGCACGGCTCCGGCGTTCACCTTCCCGAAGAGGGCGAGCTTCTTCGCCTCGGTGTCGGTGTCGTGGATGAACGCCACCTCGCCCTCGGGCACGCCGCGCGCCTCGAGCTTGCGGCGCAGATCGTCGTACACGTTGAAGGACCCGTCGCCCTTCGGGGTGGAGAGGTCGCAGAACACGAGCTGGGTGAGCCTTTCCTCGGCGCCGTCGCGCCATATGCGCAGCACGTTCTCGCAGCAAGCGTTCACCTTGCTGCCCTCGAAGTCGGGCAGCGCGGGGTCGGCGAGGCGTTGGTCGAGGGCTATCTTGCGGCCGTCGTTGGTGATGAGGAGCATGTTGTCCTTCTCGGCGGGCACACTGCCCGCCCTCACCGCCTCGGCGCGCTCGGCGAGCCCCGCCACCAGCTCGCGCTGGACGGGGGAGGGCTGCACCGCCACGTTGCGCAGATGCACCTTGGGCGTGGGAAGCGCCAGCGTGTCCGCCGTCTGCACGTCGGCGACCTGTTTGAACATGGACATGAGCTCGGGTAGGTTATAGAAGCGCGAGAAGCGCGTTTTCTGCCGATAGCCCGTGCCTTCGGGGGCCAGCTCCAATGCCGTCACCGTCTCGCCGAACGTGGACGCCCAGCAGTCGAAGTGGGAAAGCCCCAAGCGCTCCAGCTCGCCGTATTGCAGGTAGCGCTGCATGGTGTAGAGCTCCGCCATCGAGTTGGACACCGGCGTGCCCGTGGCGAACACCGTGCCGCGTCCGCCGGTCTGCTCGTCGAGGATGCGGCACTTCATGAACAGGTCGGAAGACTTCATGGCCTCGCTCTGGGCGATGCCGCTGACGTTTCGCATCTTGGTGTGGAAGAACAGGTTCTTGTAGTAGTGGGCCTCGTCCACGAAGATCCGGTCGACGCCGAGCTCCTCGAACGTGAGCACGTCGTCCTTGTCGGTTTGGTCAGCGAACTTGGCGAGTCTCACGTTCAGGCGCTTCTTCGTGATCTCCATCTGCTTCACGCTGAACCGTTCGCCGTGCTGCGCCTTGATCTCGGCTATGCCGTCGGAGAGCTCGGCGATCTGGCTCTCTATGAACGCTCGCTGACGCTCCACCGATACGGGTATCTTCTCGAACTGGGTGTGCCCCATGATCACGCCGTCCCAGTCCCCCGAGGCGATGCGGGCGCAGAAGCGCCTGCGGTTGCGCCGCTCGAAGTCGCGCTTGGTGGCCACCAGCAAATTGGCGGCGGGGTAGAGCCTCAGCCATTCCGACGCCCACTGCCCCGTGAGGTGGTTCGGCACGACGAACAGGGGCTTGGAGCAAAGCCCTATGCGCCGCAATTCCATGGCGGCCGCCGCCATGGTGAATGTCTTGCCCGCTCCCACCTCGTGGGCGAGAAGCGCGTTTTTCCCGTAGAGGATGCGGGCGACGGCGTTTCTCTGGTGCGGCCTCAGCTCTATCTCGGGGTTCATGCCGGGAAACGCCAGGTGCGAGCCGTCGAACTCGCGTGGGCGGATGGCGTTGAACCGCTCGTTGTAGGCGGCGACCAGCCTCTCCCTGCGCGCCTGGTCTGAGAACACCCACTCCTTGAAGGCCGCCTTGATGGCCTCCTGCTTGGCGAGCGCCACCGCCGTCTCCTTCTTGTTGAGGACGGGTTTCTTCTTGCCGTTTTCGTCCTCGACGTAATCGACCACGCGCGCGTCCTTGAGGTTGAGCGTCTCCTCGATGATGTGGTAGGCGCTCATGCGGCGCGTGCCGTAGGTCGACAGCGCGCGCACGTTCGAGCCGTCGCGGCCCTTGCCCTCGATGCGCCACTGCGCCGTGGCGGCGGAATACCTCACGGCCACCTGTTCGCGGACCCAGTAGGGCGGGTCGAGCAGGTGGAGCACGAACTCGCGCACGTCGTCGGCGGGGATCCACGTCGCTCCGAGGCGCACGCTTATCTCGGCCGCCCCCAAATCGGGCGGCTGGGCGCAGCGCAGCGCCTCGATATTGGGAATGTACGAGGGGTCGGACGCGGCCGTCAGCTCGGCGATGCGCAGCTTCGCCCGCACGTTGCCGGAGAGGTATTCGTCGGCGGGCTGCCAGACGGGCTGCTCTCCGGTCGCCGTGGGAACGCGGAATATGGCGCCTTTCAGCGCTTCGGCCAGTTCGTTTTCCCCCATTCCGGTCAACCTCGCCATGTAGGGCAGATCGACCCGTCCGCGTTCAGACAGCGAGGCAGCCAGCGCCGCCTGGGGGTCGTCGGCGTGCGTCACGGGCGCGTTGGGCCGTATCGTGCGCTTGGAGAACATGTCCGCCTTGCGCTCGAAGTTCCCCTCGCCGTCGAGGATCTCCAATGCGCACAGCAGCGGGTAGGACGAGTCCTGCTTGAGCGCGGCGGCGTTCGCGCGCGAGTTCAGGATGCCGTGCTTCGCCGCGTAGGCGTCGTAGAGCGCGTTGAGCCTTGCGCGCTCGGCCTCCACCTCCGCATCGGGCGCGCCGTCCTTTTCGAGCGTTATGAGCCGTCGGGCGCAATCCCGTAGGGGGATCATTCCCCCGATTCGCTCAGCGGCCGCCTTCGAGGGATTCTGCCGGTGCATGAGGGGACCCATGCGGAAGTAGAGGGCGCCGCCAGATTCGGCGTAGGACCAGTCGCGCACGTCCGGGTCTGCGGGGATGGCGTCGCCGGGCTCGCTTTCGGGCGCATCCCATTCGGGGATGCGGGCGGTCATCTTGCCGAGGGCTTCGCGCAGCGCTTCTTCCAAGTCGGTGCCGGGCTTCGGCCTGCATTCGGAGTCCGCCCGCCCGTAGGCGTTCGTCGTCGCGGCGAGCTCGCCGAGCACCATGTCGGGGTGGGATGCGAAGTAGGAGTTCACGTCGATGCCCGCCTCGACGCGCTCGGTGTGCGCCCATTCGGGCTCGCAGACCTCGGCGCGCTCGCGCTTCTGGAGGATGACCACGTCCGCCGTGACTTCGGCATGCGGCGAGAAGGCCGTGTTGGGCAGGCGGACCGCTCCCACGAGCTCGGCGCGCTCGGCGATCCTTCTGCGGGCGGCGGGATTCTTCTTGTCGAGCGTGCCTTTGGACGTGACGAAAGCCACGATGCCTCCCGGCCTCACCAAGTCGAGCGCCCTCGCGAAGAACCAATCGTGCACGAGCAGCCCCTCGTCCCGATGGCGGGGATCGTCGACCTGGTAGCTACCGAAGGGCACGTTTCCCACCGCGACGTCGAACGATTCGTCGTCGAGGTCTGCGTGCTCGAAGCCGCCGTGGATGATCTCCGCGGACGGATGGAGGGCGCGGGCGATGCGCGCGGTCAGGCCGTCGAGCTCCACGCCGACGAGGCGGCAGTCCGAAAGCGCCTCCGGCATGGCGGCGAAGAACGCGCCCGTGCCGCACGACGGCTCCAGGATGTTTCCGCCCGCAAGCCCCATGCCCCGGATGGCCTCCCATATGGGGCGCGCGATCTCCTTCGGGGTGTAGAACGCCGTGAGCGTGGACGCGCGGGCCGCCGCGTACTCCCCGTCGGAGAGCAGCCGCCTCAGCCGGGCCTTCTCGTGCGCCCATTTGCCCGATTCCTCGTCAAACGCGTCGGCGAGGCCGCCCCAGCCCACGTAGCGTGCGAGCGCCTCGCGCTCTGCGGCGTCGGGCGGACGGCCTTCTCCCTCGATGGCCGCGAGCGCCTCGATGGCCGCGATGTTGCCGCGCAGCCGCCCGAGCGGGGTGGCGAGCTGTTCGGGATGCTCATTTGCCCCATCGTCGAACGAGAAAGCCAGCTGGCCCTGTTCGGGCGGCTTTGCCTCGGAACGGCGGGAGGCGGGCTTGTCGCCCGCCTCCCTTCGGCTTGTCTTGGTTTTCTCTTGGCCGCGCTGCTTTTCTAGGCGTACACGACCTTCATCGCCGCCGCTTCGCGGGCCGCTGCCGCCGCCTCGGCCATCTTCGCCGCCCACGCTGCCGGATCCGCCACCTTCGCCGCTTCGTCCAACCCCCTGCTCTTCGCCACGCGGGCCGCCAGGTCGTCCGCCATCGCCTCCGCGAGGGCTTCCGTCTCGGCCAGGTGCCTCGCCAGCGCCCCCTGCGCCAGCAGGTCCGCCCGCAGCTCGGGCTTGCTCGATCTCAGGTATTCGTCCCTCATCAGCGCGAACGGCCCCAGGTTCGCCGCCGCTTCCTCTTCCGTTGCCAGGGTCGGCAGCAGAAGACCACCGCCCTCCCTGTACGCCATCTCCATCGCCTCTCCTTTCATCGGGCTCTTTTGCCGGATTATGGACGGCGGCGGCCAAGGGCGCAAACGTGCGATGGGATGCTTCCGGGGCTCTTTCCCGCATCGCGGGGGCTATCGCGCGCAGGACGGCTGCGGCGGCGCTTGCCGTGCGGCAGCCGAGCGCGTTCATCGCCCGGACCGTGCCGAACATCGGCAGGGCGTCCGCCGCGCGCGGCGTGATGAGCGCGCCGCCTTCGATGCCGCAGCGCGACGCCGCCTCGTAGGCGGCAGATGCCGCCGCGAGCTCCAGAAGCAGATCCCCGGCCTCGGGGGCTTCGAGGCGTTCCAGGCCGCTTCCGCCGCGCGCTTCCCCGATGGCCGCGACGGCCGATTCCGCGTTTTCGCGTACGGCGGCGCTCGCCGCCTCGGCGATGGCCTCGATGGTGCCTTTCCTGGCATCAGCCCCGAAGGATTCATGGAGGGCGCCGACGATGGCCGCCTCCTGCTCCGGGCCGCCAGCCCAAAGCGGCAGCGGGCGGGCGGCGCGCCCGGGCGCCGTGTCCGACACGTCGAAGTAGTAGCGCAACCGCCCCGTTCCCGGGGCTCCGAACACGGCGATTCCGACTGATCCGCGCTTCACCCGCCGGCCGAACAGGGCATCCCAGCGCTCCAATTCCAACACCGCCGTGGCGTCCGGGCGCTGCGCGTGGACGAGCGCCTGCTCCGGGAAGGGCAGCTTGTAGTTGCGGCCCGCCGATTCGAGGAGCGCCTTCCACGCCTCGGGGCTTTCGCTCAAAGCGACGAGGGTCGTTCGGTAGAGTTCTTCAATGGTCCGGTACGTGCTCGCCACGCGTCACCTCCTCGGAAGCTTCGTAGGTTCGCTCGCAGGCGTGATTTCCCGCGGGCCCCTTGGTTAGAATCGGCCAAATCCTCCAATAGACGGGAGTTTTTCATGAGGAAGCTGCTCGCCCTGCTCAGGCTGGTGGCCGCCGTTTTCGCTCTGGCGGCTGCCGCCTACGTTTGCCTCGTCGTTTTCGGCGTTTTCTCGGCTCTCGACAGCGCGACCTCCGGGTATTCCATCTACCGCTAGCCGGCAGGTGGCGAATGGCCCTCGCGGGCCGCCCGCCCGCCGCGCGCGTTCTCATCGGATCTCGGGGATTTCGCGCTCGCCGAGTTCTTCGGCGTCCTTCTCGCGGCACCGCTTCATAGCGACGGCAAGGCATCCGAAGCCGGCCGCCGCGATGGCGGCCGAGACGGCGGCCAAGGGCGCGAGGTTCACGCCGGTCTTGTCGAAGGGCTCGCCCCCTTCGACTGCGGGCGCAGGGGTCGCCTCGTCCTCCATGGTCACTGTCTGAACGTCGCCCGTGGCCTCGACCTCGAATTCAACGTCCTCCGCCAGCTCATAGCCCTCGGGCGCGCTTTCCTCGTGCAAGGTGTACGTTCCCGGCGCGAGCTTCTCTATGCGGTGGGGCTCTTCGGCGGAAACCCACTCCTCCACCACGGCGCCCTCGGCGTCGAGCACCTGCATGGCCGCCCCGGAAAGCGGCGCGCCCGTTTCCGCGTCCACCTTCTCGGCATCGACCTTGGTGAAGTCGTCCTCCATGGTCACCTTCTGGGAAACCTGGCCGGACACCACCTCGAAATCCACGCTGTTTGCGACCAGGTAGCCCTCGGGGGCGATCTCCTCGCGCAGGGTGTAGGAGCCCTCGTCGAGCACGATCTCGTGCGGCTCTTCCCCGGACACCCATTCGTCCACCACGTTGCCTTCGGCGTCGGTCACTTGGAGCGTGGCGCCCGGAAGCTCCTCGCCCGTCACGATGTCGGCTTTGGAGATGGAGACGTGCGGCTTGTCCGAGTTCACCAGCGTCCCGAGGTCGATGGTCGCGCCGTCTCGGTACACGCTCACCTCGAACGCGGGGATGAGTTCCCGGTCGGCGTTCGCCTCGCAGGGCTGCTCTTCCACGATGTAGGCGTCATACGGCAGCGCGCCCAAGGCGTCGTCGGGCTCCCCGCCGCCGAACCACACGCCGGACTCCGCCGTGCCGCCGTTGGTGTCGGCGGTGTGGGGGTTCCACGACGCGGCGGTGGATGCGCAGCCGTTGGCGTCGGTGACGATGGTGTGGCTTTCTCCAGTGGTGGCGCTGGTGACGAGGAACGGCACGCCGGCCATGCGGCCTTGGTCGCCCTCGCCGACCTTCACGAGTTTCAAGTCGCCTCGGATGACCTGCTCAGTGAGCTCGTCGGCCACCTCGTGTTCGAAAACGGGCGATTCGCTGCCCGCCATGTCCGCTGTGACGGTTATCTCGTGGGCCTCGGGGTCGGGCAGGTAGCCGGCGGGCGCTTTCGTCTCCTTGATGGTCACGGTGCCGAGGGGGATGCCCTCGAAAGCCAGCTTCGAGTTCTCCACGACGCCCTTCGCGGTCACGTATTCGCCGCCGTGGAGGTAGGTGGCCTCGTACTCCGCGCCGTCGAGAGATGCGGCTCCCTGTGGCTCGGGCAGCAAGGTTTCGGCGTCTTTCTTGATGAGCGTGAGATTCACCGTGACGGGGGCGTCTTGCGCGTTCACGTGAACGTTGCCGCCGGCGACCGTCACGTGGAACTCCTCCTGGGAAAGCGCGTAGCCCGCTGGCGCGCTGATCTCGCGCACGACGTAGTCGCCGTTGGGCAGCTTCTCGGAGGTCTGCCCGTGGCCGCTCTCGTCGGTGGTGAACTGCGCCACGAGGCTTCCGCCCTGGTAGACGCCGTAGACCGCGCCGGCGAGCGTGTACTCGCCGTTGCCGGCCGTCACCGACGCATCGGCGCTCGTCTTGTCGAGCGTGACGAAGCCGCCCTCGGACAGCCCCCTGTACACGGCGAAGCTGGCGTAGGTCTTGCCGTGCCCGCCGTCGATGCCCCACATGTAGTCGAATCGCACGTTGCAGGTGCCGAAGTGTTCGCTCCATGCGTGATAGACCGTTGCGCCTTCGCCCGCGATGGCGCAGTGCACGGTGGCACCCGACGCGTTGGAGAACACGATGACGTCGCCCGGCTTCACGGTTCCCGCCGCGAACGCGGCGTTGTAGTCATCCGCCGACGAGCCGCGGAACGTCTCGTGCGCGGCGCAGAACGCCGCGATGGCGTCCGTTCCGCAGTTGCCGGGGCTTCCGCCGGGCCAGCTCAGCCCGTAGACGTTGGCGATGACCCAGCCGACGAACCCCGAGCAATCCCAGCCCGAGGTGCCTTTGCCTCCCCAGACGTAGGGCGTGCCCATCAGGTCTTCTATGCCGCCTTTCACTTCCTCCCAAGTGGCGTCGCTGAGCGAGCCGTCTGCCGCGTATGCCGCTTGGCTGCGCGAAGGAAGCCCCGCGAACACCGCCGCCGCGACGAGGAGGGCCGCGAGCATGCAGCGGATTATCTTGCCCGCAGCGCGGCCGTTGGTTGCCTGTGCTTTCATGTTCTTCTCCTTGCGTTGTCGTTTTCTGCGTTTGCGTGCCGGACGTTCGGATCGCCCTTACATTCCGTGCTCCCTTCTCTCGCTTTGAGGCCGTCAGCTTTCCGCGGGCTGCGCGTACACGAGCGTCCTCTCGTTCGCGTAGGTCGTGTACGAGCAGGTCACGAACGTGAACAGCTGCGAAGCGTTTTCGTCGTTCGATATGCGCACGTCGCACTCCTCGAAGCGTTGCGCGTACCAGGCGCGCATCTCGTCGGCGGATGAGAAGTCCGTCCGCTTGGCGTTTTCGCTGCCGTCGATCACGTCCACCGCCGACACGGAAAGCTCCATGGCCCCGTTGGGAGTTTGCAGCTCGATGGTCGGATGCGAGCGCGCGAACGCCTCGTCCGAGTAGCGCGCGAAGTCAGCGAACATCGCCACGAATCCGCCGCCCATGTTGTGACCGAACACCACCGCGCTCATGCCGCCCACGCCGTCGCACGCCGCGTCCACGTAGGGGCATCCGTAGGGGTTCCACGAGCGGTAGATGTCGTGGCTCAGGTAGTAATCGGGGTCGCCGCCCGGCGCCTGCACGACGGCGTAGTCGATGGCGGTGCCATCGACGCTCACCCACGCGACGATCGCGGGGTTCACAACCCGCCAGTAATCCCAATCGACCCCTTCGGCATCTGCCGCGGTGGGCGATTCGTTCGAAGCCATTGCGGAAACCGCTGCCGCTGACAGGCTTCCGAACGGCTGCCCCCTGGGGTTGGGCACCACCGACGCGGCGCTTCCGGCGGTCGATGCCTGGAAGGCGGCCATCGCCCCGCAGAGGGCGAGCAGCAGGATCCCGGCGAGAAGCCAGCCCGCCGCCCTCCGCCTCGGTCGCTTGTGGTCGGCTTCGCTCATTGGCTGCCCCCTTCCAAAACCGAAGGCGGCCCCGCAGAGCCGCCTTCGGTTTTCGTTTCTCTCCGGTATGAGGTTTTATTTCCGGCAAGGTTGGTTGCCATCCCCTTCTTCGGCTGGTAATCCCCGGAAGGGGGTGGGGTGTGGGGAGG